>NZ_CP043808.1:2798406-3109340 GCF_008386315.1 Serinicoccus marinus DSM 15273
CAGATCCCGCTCGCCACGCCGACGATCATGGCCGGCGTCAACCAGGTCATCATGCTCGCCCTGTCGATGGCGGTCATCGCCGGCATCGCGGGGGCGGACGGCCTCGGCAAGGAGGTCGTCCAGTCCATCGCGACGCTGGACCGCCCGCAGGGCATCGAGGCCGGGCTGGGCGTCGTCATCATCGCGATCTACCTGGACCGCCTCACGGCGTCGCTGGGACGTCCCGGCGACTACCCGCACTCGCTGCTCGGGCGGCTGCGCAGCCGCTCCGGCAGCGGCCCCGACCAGGACGACGACGCCGGCGCGCAGGACGAGGAGGACAACCTCGTCGCCGCCGGTCACCGCACGCCCATGTGAGCCGCCGACCACCATTCCCGACCACCCACCGATCGGACCGCCCCGTGGCGGTCGCACGAGAAGAAGGGACGAACATGACTGTTCGACGCAACACCACCACCACCAAGGCACTCGCCCTCGCCATGGCGGCCGGCCTGACCCTCGCCGCCTGCGGTGACGGAGGTTCCGAGGACTCCGCCGGCGGGGACTCCGGCGGCTCCGAGACCGGCGGCGCCGAGGGCACCATCACCCTGGGCTTCATCCCGTCGTGGACGGACGGCCTGTCCACCGCCTACCTGCTGGAGGACCAGCTCACCAAGCTCGGCTACACCGTCGAGATGGAGGAGCTGACCGAGGCGGCCCTGCTCTACACCGGGCTGGCCGAGGGCGACGTCGACATGTATCCGTCGGCCTGGCCCGAGGTGACCCACGCGCAGTACATGGAGGAGTACGGCGACCAGATCGAGGACCTGGGTGCCTACTACGACAACGCCAAACTGACCTTCGCGGTCCCGACCTACACCGAGATCGACTCGATCGCCGAGCTCACCGGCAACGCCGACATGTTCGACGGTCAGATCATCGGGATCGAGCCCGGTGCCGGCCTCACCGCCGCCACCCAGGACTCGGTCATGCCGACCTACGAGCTGGACGGCGACTTCGAGCTGGTCACCTCCTCCACCTCGGCGATGCTCACCGAGCTGGAGAGCGCGATCAACGACGAGGAGGACATCGTCGTCACGCTGTGGCAGCCGTTCTGGGCCAACAGCGCCTTCGACGTCAAGACCCTGGAGGACCCGGAGGGTGCGCTCGGCGAGGCCGAGGCGCTGCACTTCCTGGGCACCGAGGGCTTCTCCGAGGAGTTCCCCGAGGCGGCCGAGCTCATCGCCGGCATCCAGCTGGACGACGAGCAGTACGGCGCGCTCGAGGACATGGTCGTCAACGAGTACGGCGAGGGCCAGGAGGCCGAGGCGATCGACGCCTTCCTGGAGGAGTACCCCGACGCCTTCGACACGATCGTCACCGAGGAGGGCTGAGCCCTACCGCACGATCCGACGGCCCTGCGGCACCCTGCCGCAGGGCCGTCGGCGTCCTCGCCACCCGCCAGTGCTTCACTGGAGCGACAAACGCGCTCGCAACTTCTGGCGCCAGTCGGATCGGCACTTTCATGTAACACATGCCTTGCTGTCAACGTGTACAGATACCCTGGCCGGGCGAACCCCTGGTAGTGGAAATGCCAGCAAGGAGGGCAGCATATGGAATTCGTGCTAGCACTGCTGAGCGGGCTTGCTCTGACGCTGATCTTTAGGCACTTGAGTCAGGCCTTGCGCGGAATTCTTCTCCTGATCTTGGGAGCGGCATCGTTCCTGGCGATCGGCGCGGTCTTGTGGTTGGTCGACGTCGATCCCACGGCCTATCTCGGGCTAGCACTCGGCGCCTCGACGGGTTCTATAGCGTTGACGAAGGACAGGAGACCGGGTCGAGGCGGTCCTATGCCCACCACGTAAGCCTTCGACTCCGTTGTCACCGACGAGAGCTGAGCCCCCCGCCACCAGATCTCCACCTCTCGTTCTCTTTGCCATGGCGAAGGAACGAGAGGTCGAATCTCGCTGGCGGCCCGTCAGACACCGTTGACCACAGATCCGTCCTCGACGAGGTGCTGGACCTGCTGCGGACCTGACCCACCTCCGCCGCAGGTGGTGCGGCGGCCGAGGTGATTTCTCGAGCCGGAGGCGCTGCTGGAAGACTGGACGACCATGTCGTCCCGCATCTCGGTCGAGCTGGTCCCCCGCAGCGCGGAGTCGGTGCGCAGCGAGATGGCCCAGGTCGCGGACCGGCTGCGCGGTGTCGACACCGTCAACATCCCCGACCTGCTGAAGTTCGACCTGCGCAGCTGGCAGGCCACCGAGGTCGCGCGCGACGCCGCCCGGCGGGCGGACGGCACGGCATACCGGACGATCCCGCACATCCGTTCCGCCGACGTCGACCCGGACGCACCCCTGCCGATGGCCGACGAGGCCCGCCGCACCGGGGAGCTGCTGGTCGTCTCCGGCGACGACGCCGACTACTTCCACTCGGCCACCTACCCGGTCGACGCGGTCGACGTCATCCGTCGGGTGCGCGCCGAGCTGCCCGAGGTCACCGTCTACGCCGGGCTGGACCCCTACCGGCAGGCGATGACGACCGAGATGCGCTACCTCGACCGCAAGCTCGCGGCCGGGGCGAACGGCATCTTCACCCAGCCCTTCTTCGATACCCATCTCATGGCGGCCTGGGCCTCGGTGCTGCCCGAGGGGATCGACGTGTGGTGGGGGGCGACCTCGGTCACGACGAGCGGGGCGATGGGCTACTGGCGGCGCCGCAACCGGGTCGTCTTCCCGGCCGGCTTCGACTCCTCGATGCCGTGGCAGCGCGACTTCGCCCGCCGGGTGGTGGACTTCGCCCGCGAGCGCGGCCACCACGCCTACCTCATGCCGGTGCGGGCGCCGCTCCTGGACTACCTCGGCGGGGTCCTCGACGGCTGACCGGCGCGCTGTCGGTGCCCGCTGCCAGGATGACGGGTATGACGACCTGGGGGACGACTCCGACGGAGCCGCCGCGGCCGGTCGCCGGTGAGGGCGACGGGCGGGTGCGGCGCGCCGTGGTGCTCATCCACGGGATCGGCGAGCAGGAGCCGACCGGCACGCTGCGGGGCTTCGTCGACGGGCTCGGGCTGGGCGAGGACGCCTGGAGCAAGCCGGACCGGATCAGCGACAACCTCGAGCTGCGCCGGATGTCGGTCTACGGGCGCTCCGGCCGTGGCTCCTCGGTGCCGACCGACCTCTACGAGCTCTACTGGGCGCACCACGCCCCGGAGTCCACGGTGCCGCAGGTGCTGCGGTGGCTGGCCCGGCTGCTGCGCCGCCGCTCGGCCTGGTCCGGCAGCCCGTCCGCGCCGGTGCTCAACGTCCTCACCCTGCTCCTCGTGCTCACCCTCGCCGCCGCGGCGGCCATCGCCGTAGTCATGGTGTGGCGGGAGGGCGTCCGCGCCTGGCTGACCGAGCCGCCCTTCTGGGTGGTCCTGGGGCTGGCCGTGGTGCAGTCGGGCCTGCGCCAGGTGCTGACCCGCCGGCTCGCCGACGCCGAGCGCTACCTCACACCCGACCCGGCGGGGGTCGCGGCCCGCACCGCGATCCGCAACGAGGGCCTGGAGCTCATGCGCCGGCTGCACGCGGCGGAGGTCTACGACGCGGTCGTGGTCGTCGGTCACTCGCTCGGCTCGGTCATCGGCTACGACATCCTGCGGCTCTACTGGGACGAGGCCCGGCACCCGGCCTTCGAGAAGGTGGGGCCGCAGCCCGAGGCGGAGCGGCTGGTCCTCGACTACAGCGACCCTCTCGGGCTGGAACGCGGCGAGGTCGACGTCTTCCAGGACGTGCAGCGCCGGCTCTGGCGGGAGTGCCGCCAGCGGGGCGTCCCGTGGCTGGTCACCGACTTCGTCACCCTGGGCTCGCCGCTCGCGCACGGCCGGCTGCTGCTGGACACGCGGGCCTCCTCGCTGCAGCGTCGCCAGGACGACCTGGAGCTGCCGATGTGCCCACCGATGCCGTCGCTGGCACCCACCGAGGAGGCCGACGACCGCTCCGGCGCGTTCTACCCCACCGTGCTGCGCAAGGGCGAGCTGGAGCGCACCGCGCTGGTCGGCAACCACGGGGCACCCTTCGGGCCGACCCGGTGGACCAACCTCTACTTCACGCGCCGGGCCTGGCTCTACGGCGATCCGGTCGCCGGGCCCCTGCGGCCGACCTTCGGGACCGGCATCCGCGACCTGGCGGTGCACCACTCAGGTCCGCACCGACGCTGGTGGCACCGGCTGCTGCCGATGCACGCGCACCTGCGTTACTGGGCCCCGCTGCAGGGTCCGCCGCGGGAGCGCGCGGGTACGGTGGAGAGCGTGCCGGCGCTGCGGGCCGTCCTCGGTCTGCAGCAGGAGGACCAGCCCGGCGACGAGGAGCAGGACCACCATCGTGCGGGAGGGAGCCCATGACCGAGCCGACCACCTACCCCGGCCCACGGATCGTCGTCGCGCAGGACCTGCCCGTGCCCGCCGATCCCGTCTTCGAGGCGTGGACCGACGAGGCGGTCCTGGCGACGTGGTGGTGGGCCGGTCTGCCTGACACGCAGCACCAGGTGCGCGCCGAGGTCGGCGGCGACTTCGCGGTGAGCTCGCAGGTGGCCGGGCTCGCGGGACGCGGGCGCTTCACCCGGCTCGACCGCCCCTCGCTGCTGCAGATGGCGTGGCGCTGGGAGACCGGTGAGGGTCAGGCGCAGGACGACCTGGTGACCGTCGAGCTGCGGGAGCACTCCCACGGGACCCTCGTGGTCCTCACCCACGAGATCGCCGACGCCGACTCCGACACGTCCATGCGCGACGGCTGGCTCGGCGCGCTCACCGCCCTCGCCGCACACTTCCCGGCCTCGTCCGAGCGCGGCAGCGGCCACTGAGCGCCGGCTCGTCACTCCTGAGCCGGGTCGAGGAGGCTCTCGGCTGACGAACCATCTCCCAGACGCGAGGATGGGAGTCGGGTCCGGCCTCAGAGCCGACGGAAGGCCGTCGCCAGCAGCACCGGCTCCCCCACGGCGTCCGAGGCATCCAGGTCGCACTCGGCCTCGATGACCCAGTCCAGGTCACCCTCGGGGTCGCTCACCGTCTGGCTGACCCGCCAGACCCGCGCGGCCCGCCCGTCGGAGATCTGCGCCTGCCCGGCCGGGGCCGGCTCGACGCGCAGGTGCTGGGGCCCGCGGGCGTCGGCGTCGAGGACGACCTGGTCGTGCTCGTCGTAGAAGGCGCCGACCGCCGCGTCCCAGTCCTCCCGGCCCAGCAACGGCTCGACGGTCTCCTCGGGCAGCGCGGCGACCTGCGCCTCGAGGTCGCCCAGCGCCTCCCAGGCGTCGTCGGCGACCAGCTCCACCCGGCGCCACATGGCGTTGCGCACCATCACCCGGAAGGCCCGCTCGTTGCCGGTGATCGGCCGGGCCGGGACGGCGGGTGCACCCGCGGCCTCCCGGGCCGCGGCCTCCGCCACCCGCTCGGGGTCGGTCAGGGCCTCCCACTCCTCCAGCAGCGAGGAGTCGGTCTGCCGGATCGTCTCGCCGAGCCAGTGCACCAGGTCGTGCAGCCCGTCGGTGTAGGCGGACTCCGGGACGGTCTGCCGCAGCGTGCGGTAGGCGTCGGTGAGGTAGCGCAGCACCACGCCCTCCGACCGCGCCAGCTGGTAGTAGCCGACGAACTCGGTGAAGCTCATCGCCCGCTCCCACATGTCGCGGACGACGGCCTTGGGCGACAGCGCGTCCTCGCGCACCCAGGGGTGGGACTGGCGGTATACCGCAAGGGTCCCCTGCAGCAGCTCGGCGAGCGGCTGCGGCCATGTGACCTCCTCCAGCAGGGCCATCCGCTCGTCGTAGTCGACACCGTCGGCCTTCAGCTGCGCGACCGCCTCCCCGCGAGCGCGGTAGCGCTGTGCCAGCAGGATCGGCATGGGGTCGTCGAGCACGGACTCCACCACCGAGACGACGTCGAGGGCATACGTCGGCGCCTCGGGGTCGAAGAGCTCCAGGGCCGCGAGGGCGAAGGGCGCCAGCGGCTGGTTGAGCGCGAAGTTCTCCGCGACCCCGGGCGCGAGGTCGATGCTGCGGCCCTCCCGCTGCCCCGGGTCGACCCGCACGAGCACGCCGGTGTCCAGCAGCGAGCGGCCCAGGGCGATCGCGCGCCGCGCCAGCCGGTTCTGCGCCGCGGGGGTCTCGTGGTTGTCCCGCAGCAGCGCCGACAGGTGCTCGACCGGGTCCCCACGACGGGCGACGGTGTTGAGGATGACGGCGTGGTCGACCTTCATCTTCGACTGCAGCGGCTCCGGCTCGGCACCGACGAGCTTGGCGTAGGTCTGCTCGCTCCAGGAGACCGAGCCCTCCGGCGGTTTCTTCCGCTGCACCCGCTTCTGCTTCTTGGGGTCGTCCCCCGCCTTGGCCAGGGCGCGCGCGTTCTCGATGGCGTGCTCCGGCGCCTGCACCACGACATACCCAGAGGTGTCGAAGCCGGCCCGGCCGGCCCGACCGGCGATCTGGTGGAACTCGCGGGCGCGCAGGACCCGCTGCCGGGTCCCGTCGAACTTCGCGAGCCCAGTGAAGAGGACGGTGCGGATGGGCACGTTGATGCCGACCCCGAGGGTGTCGGTGCCGCAGATGACCTTGAGCAGACCGTCCTGCGCGAGCTGCTCGACGAGCCGGCGGTAGCGCGGGAGCATGCCGGCGTGGTGCACGCCGATGCCCTGCCGGACGAGCTGGGACAGGGTCCGCCCGAAGCCCGCGGTGAACCGGAAGGCGCCGATCCGGGTGCGGATCGCCTCCTTCTCGGCGGCGTCGACGAGCCGGGGCACCGAGAGCAGCGACTGCGCGCGCTCCAGCGCCTCTCGCTGGGTGAAGTGGACGACGTAGACCGGCGCCTGGCGCTCCTCCAGCAGCTCGGTGATCGTGTCCGGCACCGGGGTCATCGCCAGCTCCGGGGCGAAGTGGAGGGGTACCGGGCGCTCCGCCCCGGCCACCAGAGCGGTCTGCCGTCCAGTGCGGTGGGTGAGGTCCTCACGGAAGCGCGTCGTGTCGCCGAGGGTGGCGGACATGAGCACGAACTGCGCCTGCGGGAGCGTGAGCAGGGGGACCTGCCAGGCCCAGCCGCGCTGCCCGTCGCCGTAGTAGTGGAACTCGTCCATGACGACGACGCCGAGGTCGGCGCCCTCCCCCTCGCGCAGCGCGATGTTGGCCAGCACCTCGGCGGTGCACACGACGATCGGGGCGTCGGCGTTGACCGCGGCGTCGCCGGTGAGCATCCCGACGTTCTCGGCGCCGAAGACGCGGCAGGCGTCGAAGAACTTCTCGCTGACGAGGGCCTTGATCGGCGCCGTGAGGAAGGCCACCTCGTCGCGCGCCAGCGCGAGGAAGCAGGCTGCGGTGGCGACCAGGGACTTGCCGCTCCCCGTGGGGGTGGCGAGCACGACGTTGCTGCCCTCGAGCAGGTGCAGCAGCGCCTCCTCCTGGTGCGGGTAGAGCTCGGTCCCGCGCTCCCGCGCCCAGTCGGCGAAGGTGGTGAAGAGCGCGTCAGGGTCGAGATCGGCGGCGCCGTCGCGGGGCAGGCTCGCGGTGAGGGTCTGGTCGGTGGGCATCACCGCCCATTGTGGGCGATCAGCCTGCCGTGCGCGGCACCCGCACCACCTGACCGACGGAGATCACGTCGGGGTCGGTGATCGTCCCCGGGTTGGCCGTGACCAGCCGGTGGTAGAGGCTGCCGTCGCCGTAGTAGTGGTCGGCGATCCCCCACAGGGTGTCGCCGGCGACGACCGTGTGCTCCTGGTAGACGGCATACCCGGGCACCACCTGCGGACCGTGGACCACCTGGACGGTCTGGGTGTGCATCTCCCCGTCGCCGTCCCGGGGCGAGGGCCAGAAGACCTCCACCGTCAGCAGCGGCCGCGTGAAGGCCGCGCCGGAGAGGTCGACCTCGACCTGGAACTGCCCGTGCCCCCCGACACCGTCACCGGCGCTGAAGTGGCCGACGACCTCGTCGTGGCCCTCGCTGACGCGGTAGTTGAAGGTCGCCTCGAAGGCACCGCCCGCCGTTCCGGCGACGAGGAGGGTGTCGGACACGAGGTCGTACTGCTGCGGTTGCTGGATCCGGATGCTCACGGGCACCACCTCTTTCCGTCACGTCAGGATACTCCCGCGGGCCGACGCGCGGCAGGGACCGCCCGTCGGGCACGATGGGCGCATGCTCAGCGTCGACCTCGCCCGCCGCCTGCACGACGCCGGTCTCATCTGGTCGCCGCTGGCCGGCGACCGCTTCGTCGTGGACCGGCCCGGGCTCTCGCACGACGTCTTCTATCTCGCCGACATGACGGTGGAGGTGCACGAGTTCGTCGGCGGTTCGGTGATCGGCTTCAACGGCGTCGCCGAGTGGGCGCTCGACTCGGTCGCGCTGGACGACACGGTCTGGCTGCCGCGGGAGGACCAGCTGCGGGCCGTGCTCGGGCACGACTTCGTGGGGCTCGGCAAGCGTGGGACCGAGCCGGACGACGTGTATGCCGTCGTCGCGCTCGTCGAGGGCGCTCCCCAGACCTTCACCCACCGGGACGCCGAGGAGGCCTACGGCCTGGCGACCCTCGCCGTGCTCGCGCACCGGCACTGAGGGAGGAGGCCGGCGCTAGCCTGGGGCATGGCGCCCGACGAGACAGAGTTCTTCCACAGCGACCGGGGTCACTACGAGGACCTGAGACGGCAGCGGGAGGCGGCCGAGGACGCCGCCACCCAGGAGCGCTCGCGCAACGCCGGTTGCGGGCTGCTGTGGCTCCTGCCGGCCCTCATGGCGCTCGGCTCGATCCTGGCGCTGGACGACCTTCTGGCGGCCTGGCCGGCGTGGAGCGAGGGCGTCGCGGAGCTGCTGCCGCCGAGCTGGGCCGAGGGAGCGCGGGAGCGCTGGTGGGGTGCCCTGCTGCTCGGGATCGGGGTGCTCACGCCGCTGTGGTTGCTGGCCTGGGCGTTGGCCGCGGTGCGCCGGTCGGTGGCGGTGCGCATGCCACGCGGCTGGGTCGCGGGGCCGGTGCGCTGGGTCTGGCTCACCGCGCTGACGGGGGTGCGGGCCGTGATCACCCTCGCGGGGCTCGTCACCGCCTGGCAGGTGGTGCGCCTCGTGCGGGGGATCCCGCTGCAGCAGGTCGACGACGTCCGGACCCCTGCCCTGGTCGTCCTGGCACTGGTGGGGGCCGCCTCCGCCCTGCGCGGGGTCGCCCTGCACCGGCAGCTCCCGTCCCGAGGGTGACTCAGCGGCGGATGGTGACCTGCGGGGCATACAGCTCCATGGCTGCCAGGGCGCGCTCGTGGGCCTCGTCGGTCGACCCGGCGCAGGCGGCCGCGACGACCTCGACCGTGCACCCGGCGTCGGCGGCGGCCAGCGCCGTTGAGAGGACGCAGCAGTCCGTGGCCACGCCGGCCAGGACGAGGTGCGCGTCGGCGCCGACGACCTCGCGCAGGCCCTCCCCCCACTTGCCGAAGGTCGGTTCGGAGACGGTGTAGGGCAGGTTGAGCTCGGCGATGTCGTCGACGAGGTCGAAGAGCGGGTCGAACTGCTCCCGGTCGGCGAACGGGAAGCGCTCGAAGTAGGGCACCCAGGAGCCGTGCTTGACGTGCGGCGGGATCCACCGGGTCTGCACCACGCGTTCGCCGGCGCCGTGCTCGGCCACGAGCTCGCGGATCGGCCCCACCGTCTCCGCGAAGCGCGGGGCGCACCACTCCGAGGAGGGGTCGGCGAAGATGCGTTGCGCGTCGACGACGACGAGCCAGGGTGCGGTGCTCATGGCGCTAGGGTACGTCCGGGTCCGCCAGCGGCCAGCCCCCCGCGGCCAGGTGAGCGGACACCCGGGCGACGTCCTTGTCGGTGGCCTCCTGCAGGGCATACGACCGGATGAGCTCGCGGATATGCTCCCGGGTGACCGCCCCGTCGCTGTCGGCGAGGAGCTCGGCGACGATCGCCTCGATGTCGTCCTCGGTCAGCTTGCGGCGCAGCACCCCCAGGAGGGCGACGTAGTCGCCGTCGGGCACGCCCTCGGGATAGCCGGCCCGCAGCCACTCCACGACCCGGCGGAGTATGCCTGCCCGCTCCACCTCAGGCTCCCTTCTGCAGCGTCGGGAGCACGCCCTCGAAGACGAGCTCGTAGCCGAAGCCCGAGGACACGATGACGGCGAGGCCGAGCAGGACCCCGACCACCACCAGCACGAAGCAGAGCCAGGCGACCGGTCGCAGCCAGGGCCGCGGGTCGGATCGGTCGGCCTCGGCGTCGCCGCCCTCGGCGAGCGCCAGGGCGCGGATGCCCAGCGCGAAGACCAGCGGGAGGCCGGCCCCCAGCAGCAGCCCGGCGAGGAGCAGCTGCCCGCCGCCCGTGAGCCAGAGCCCGAGCAGGTCACCCATCAGCGACCCCCTTCCCTCGGGGCGCGGCCGTGGCTCTCGACCCACTCCTCGTTGACGTTGGTGTGGTCCACCGGCGCCTGCCGGGAGCGGCGCCACATGACCCCGACCGCGACGAGGAGCAGCAGCGTCATGACCACGGCCGCCAGCGCGCCGCCGCCGAGCAGGTGCCCGAGGAACCAGGTCGCGGCACCCGCGATGCCCGCCATCGGCAGCGTGATGAGCCACGCCGTCACCATCCGGACCGCCACGCTCCAGCGCACCTCCGCCCCGGGCTTGCCCACCCCGGAGCCGAGGATCGACCCGGTCGCGACGTGCGTCGTGGAGACGGCGAACCCGAGGTGGCTGGCGGCCAGGATCACCGCGGCGGAGGCCGACTCGGCCGCCATCCCCTGCGGCGAGGAGATCTTCACCAGCCCCTGCCCCAGGGTGCGGATGATGCGCCACCCTCCGAGGTAGGTGCCCACGGCGATGGCGAGCGCGCATGAGGCCTTGACCCAGAAGGGCACGCTGCCGGTGTCGGTCCAGTGCCCGGTCGCCAGCAGCGCGAGCGTGATGATGCCCATGGTCTTCTGCGCGTCGTTGGTGCCGTGCGCCAGGGACACCAGGGAGGCGGACCCGATCTGCCCCCATCGGAAGCCGGCCGCGCGGTACTTCTTCGCGACGCCCTCGGTGACCCGGAACACGAGCCACGTCCCCACGGTCGCCACGACGAGCGCGATGACCGGGGACATGAGCGCCGGCAGGATCACCTTGCCGACGACACCGTCCAGCTCGGACCCGTCGCCGACCCACTTCACCCCGGACCAGCCCAGCGCCGCCACGGTGGCGCCGATCATCCCGCCGAAGAGCGCGTGCGAGGAGGACGACGGCAGGCCGAAGAGCCAGGTCAGGACGTTCCAGACGATCGCCCCCACGAGCCCGGCGAGCAGGATGAGCAGCAGCGCCACTCCCCCGTCGCCGATGAGCTCGGGTCGGGGCGAGCCGTCGGTGTCCTGGATGTTGATGACGGCGTTGGTGACCGTGAGGGCCACCTCGATCGACAGGAACGCACCGACGAGGTTGAGCACCGCCGACAGCAGCACCGCCGTCCGGGGGCGCAGGGCCTGCGTCGCGATGGAGGTTGCCATCGCGTTGGCGGTGTCGTGGAAGCCGTTGGTGAAGTCGAAGGCCAGGGCGACCACGACCACCAGCACCAGGATGAGCAGGTCGGCGGGCACGAGGGACATTGTGCACGTCGCGAGCGGCATTCACCCACCGTTCACCGGGAGCGGGTTGACCCGGTCGCGTCCGGTATGCCGGCCGCCGGGTCGGGCACGCGCGCGCCGCGGCTCAGGCGGACTCCTGCCGGCGCACGATCGCGCGCCCGAGGGTGAGCCAGCCGACGAAGCCGATCCCGAGGGCGACCAGGACCCCCAGGTTGGCCCAGGCCCAGGTGCCCTCCTTGCCGCCCAGCCCGAGCGGGCCGAGGAGGTATCCCTGCCAGTTGTTCCAGGCGGCGGCGTCGGCGAAGAGGTTGATGACCAGGCCCCAGCCGATGACCGAGCCCACGACCATGAGGCCGATCGCGGTCCAGTTCCAGTCGCCGTAGCGGCCGCGCGGGTCGAAGAGCGCCCGCTCGTCGTAGTCCTTGCGGCGCAGCGCCACGTCGGCCATGAGGATGCCCGCCCAGGCCGCGATGGGACACCGAGGGTGATGAGGAAGCTCTGGAACGGCGCCAGGAAGCTCTGCGCGAAGAAGACGACCCAGATCGTGCCCAGGGTGAGGATCGTCCCGTCGATGAGCGCCGCGGCGGGGCGCGGGATGTCGATGCCGAGCGAGAGCAGCGTCAGCCCGGAGGAGTAGATGCCCAGCACGGCACCGCTGACGAGCGCGAGCACGGCCGCGAGCAGGAAGGGGACGAGGAACCAGATCGGCAGGATCGTGGCGAGAGTGCCGATCGGGTCGTTGACGATGCCCTCCTCGAGCTCGGGCTGGGAGCCGATGAGCAGCAGACCGTAGATGACGAGCAGGGTCGGTGCGAGCGCGCCGCCCAGGGTGTTCCAGAAGACGATGGCGCCGCCGCTGGCGTCGCGCCGCTGGTAGCGGGACCAGTCGGCGGCGATGTTGATCCAGCCCAGCCCGAAACCGGTCATGAGCATCACCAGGGCCCCGATGACGGACTCGGTCGAGCCGGCCTCGCGGGAGGTGACGGCGGCCAGGTCGATCCGGTCCAGCGTCATGAGGATGTAGGCGATGGTGGCGGCCCCGGTGAGCCACGTCAGGATCGACTGCAGCCGCATGATCGCGTGGTAGCCGGCGACCGACGCGGCCACGATGAGGGCGGCGATGACGGCGCAGGCGAGCACCTTCGTCGTCGTGCCGCCGCCCCAGCCGATCTGGGTGAAGACGGTCGCCGTGGCCAGCACCGCCATGATCGCGAGGAACGTCTCCCAGCCCATGGAGATCAGCCAGGAGAAGACGCCGGGCACCTTCTGACCCTTGACGCCGAAGGCCGCGCGGGAGAGCACCATGGTCGGTGCGGACCCCCGCTTGCCGGCGATCGCGATGATGCCGCAGGCGAGGAAGGAGGCGACGACACCGAGGACGGTGACGAGCAGCGCCTGGGTGAAGTTGATGCCGAAGCCGAAGACGTAGCTGCCGTAGCTGATCCCGAAGACGGACACGTTGGCGGCGAACCACGGCCAGAAGAGGTCGGCCGGGCGCGCGGTGCGCTCGGCCTCCTCGATGATCTCGATCCCGTTGGTCTCGACGAGGCGGCGCTCGGTCTCGCTGAGCCGCGCCGTCGCGGTGCTCTCGCTCATGGGGTGAACTCTCGCACAGACGTCCCCCTGCCCCCACCGTGTCCGGTATGACGACGCGCACGGCATACCTCTCCGTCCTGACCGTGACCGCTCTCGTGGTTGCCCTGGCCGCCGCTCCGGCGAACGCCCACGACCGTCCCGGGCGTGACCGCGGTGCCGTGGACCGGGACGTCCGGATCGCGACCTTCGACGCCTCGCTGAACCGCTCGGCCGAGGGCGACCTCGCGGCAGACCTGAGCAGCGATGACGACGAGCAGGCGCGCAGCGTGGCGCCGGCCCGGTGAGCTACCCCTGCGTCTACCTCGCGCCGTCCAACACCGGCGTGCCGAGCGGGTACGACCCCAACAACGACGGGAGCGTCGGGGGACCGGACGCCGCCGACCTTCGACGGCGAGGAGGACCGCAACGGGCGGCGCAACCACGACGAGATCCGCTTCTGGTCCGACTACGTGGCTGGCGAGCGCGCCTCGTCCTACATCGACGACGACCAGGGACGCTCCGGCGGCCTGGGCCGGGGTGAGCGCTTCGTCATCGTCGGCGACTACAACGCCGACCCGGTCGACGGGGACTCGCGGGACGGCGCGATCAACCAGCTCCTGGACAGCCGCTCGATCCGGACCAGGGTCAGCCCCGGCAGCGAGGGTGGTGTGGAGCAGGCCCGGTTGCAGGGTGGGGCCAACGAGGAGCACCGCGCCGACCCTGCCCTCGACACCGCCGACTTCAACGACACCCCGGCGCCGGGCAACCTGCGGGTGGACTACGTGCTGCCGAGCCGTCAGCTCCCGGTGCTCGACGCCGGGGTCTTCTGGCCCACCGAGGACGACCCGCTGTTCCGGCTGGTCGGCACGTACCCGTTCCCCACCAGTGACCACCGGCTGGTCTGGGCGGACCTGCGGCTGGTGCATCGGGACCGGGACTGACCGGGAGGGGATCCGACCGGACCGCCCACGGGCGGCCGGCGCCCCGGCATACCCTGGGTGCATGACGGGGACTCCGGAGGAGCAGGGACCGCACGCACGGGACGAGGGACAGCCGGGCGCCGAGCGACCGCCGCTGCCCGGTCCCAGCGAGGCGACGGACCGGCCGATGACGATCATCGGTGGCCCGGCGGCGCAGGACTCGCCGGACTGGCGCCCGGAGCAGGGTGGTGCTGGTGCGGGCAGCGACGTGCCCGCTCAGCGCCGGGCCGATGTGCCCGCGCTGGCGACCCCGGCGCGGATCACGACCTTCTTCAGCTCGACCAAACGGCTGGGCCGCTGGCAGGTGCCTGAGGTGCTGACCCTGTCGGGCGGGTTCTCCGAGTCGGTGCTCGACCTGCGCGAGGCGGTCGTCAGCTCCCCCGTCGTCGAGCTGCGGCTCAACGACGTCTTCTCCAGCTGCAAGGTGATCGTCCCGCGCGGCGTCGGGGTGGACGTCCCGGGCGGCAGCGCGCTGTTTAGCGACCTCAGCGGCGACTACGAGGGGGTGTCCGACCCGGGTATGTGGCGGCTCACCATCGTGCACAGCGGCGCCTTCAGCAGCGTCAAGGTCATCTCGCTGAACCCCGGCGAGCCCGAGCCGAAGTGGTGGCAGAAGCTCTTCTGAGGGGGCGCGCCCGCGGTGCATCTAGGCTCAGACATCCCCACGACTCGCCCTTGACATCGAACGTGTGTTCGATTACCCTGGTGGGATCAGGACGAGGTGCTTCATCTGAGGGGGTGAGGGGCGTGGCGGTCGCGGCCATCGAGTCGGAGGGGTCGGCGGAGGAGGCGGCGCTGGGTGCGCTCGGGGCTGTGGCGGCGGCCCGTTCGGGTCTGGAGGCGCGGCTGGTCGAGGCGGCGCGGTTGGTGGTGGCGGTGACCGGTGCTGCGGTGCTGGCGCAGAAGGGGTTCGTCTCGGTGGAGGAGCTGACCGAGGGTCAGCGGGCGAGGTGGCGGGTGGAGACGAAGCGGGCGGCGTGCGCCGAGGTGCAGGCGCGGCTGGGGATGGGAGTGACGCAGGCGCGGCACCTGGTGGGTCTGGCGTGCGCGCCGGTCGGGGTGCGGGCGGCGGTGCTGGGTGCTTTGGACCGGGGCGAGGTGTCGTGGGACATGGCGAGGGCGTTCTGGCGGCGGTGCGGCTCGTTGGAGGTCGACGGGGCGTTGCTGGTCGCCGAGGGACTGTTCGGCACGGACCCGCACGTCGTCGTGGCCGAGCGGCTGACACCCGAGGGTGAGCTGCGTCAGGGGCCGTGGCACGAGGCGGACTACTCCGCCGCGCTGGCACGGGAGGCGACCCGGGCCGAGGGGAGCGATGTGGTGGCCGAGCGGGAACGGCGTAGCAGGGCCTACCGGGAGCGTCGCGCGAGGATCACGGTCCACGACGACGGGACGGCGACCCTGGAGGCGACCGGGCCCGCGATCTCGTTGATCGCGGCGCACGCCCGGGTCGAGCGCGCTGCCCGGCTGCTGCGCAAGCAGGGCGACCCCCGCACCCTGGACCAGCTCCGCTCCGACGTGCTCACCGCCTTCCTCGTCCACGGACGGCTCCCGGTGCCGGACCACCTCGTCAGTCCGCCCGAGCCGGCGATGGCGACCGACGCCCGAGACTCCGAGACCCAGGCAGCGAGCAGCACCCGCCAACCTGAGTCCGGGAGGGCGACCGGTGCGCATGCCCTGGAGCCCGGGACATCTAGCGGCACCTGCGCCCCCGAGCGCGGCACGATGGGGGGCACCCCTGACCCCAAGTCCGGGAGGGGGAATGGAGTCGATGACCCCGAGCTCCAGAGGGGTTGCGGCACCCGGGCCCCCTTGGCGGAAGACGTCTTGGGTGATGAGCGTGCCGCGTCCGCCTCGACTGTTGCCTCTGCGGCGGCAGACGACGGGGCCGCGCCGGAGGGCTGGGCCGATCTGGTCACGCCTGACCTGGAGGCCATCGCGCGGGTCGCGACCGGCATGCCGACCGTCGAGCTGCAGGTCGTCGTCCCCTGGGACGCGCTGGCCGGCCGAGCCGCCTGCTCCACCTGCGCCGCAGGGACGGGTGGCGTTCACGACGCCGCGGTGCGCGATACCTCAGGCCCAATCCAGCGGGAGGACTCTGCGCACCGGCCCGCCCGGGTGACCCAGGCAGGTATCCGGTGGACCCCCCTCGCCGGGAGGACTCTGCCCATCCGGGCGCGGTGGACAGCCCTGTCGGTCTGGTGCTCGGTCGGCATCCGGCCTACCTCTGGCCGGGGCAGGTCCGCGAGCTCGCGCTGATGCCTGGCACGACGCTGGCCAGGCTGCTGACCGATCCCGCGGACGGTCGGTTGGTCGAGCGGTCTGTGACCACCTACCGCCCGGACGCGGCGATGCGTCGCCAGGTCCTGGCCGCCGACGTCTTCTCCCGGGCACCTGGCACCCGTCAACCGGGGACGGTGTGCGAGCTGGACCACGTCACCCCCTGGGGACCGGAGGGATCCGGTGGGCCGACCGCGGAGACCAACCTCGTCGCGCTGGGCAAGTCCGCCCACCAGCTCAAGACGCTCGGACGTGCTCTCGCCGAGGTCAACGACCTGCGTGACCTGACCTGGACCACGCTGCTCGGCCAGACCGAGACGACCCGGGCACACGACTACCGGCAGTACGGCCACGGACTCCGCAAGGCTGCCGCCGGTGACCGCGCCGAACCAGGCGCAGACGCAGCACCAGACCTGCAGGCCCTCCTGGACCGGGCCGCGCCGGTGGACGCTGCCCGCGGTGACGAGCACCCGGCGCTGCGGCAGGACCTGCACACCCGGCGCGACCTGCTCAACCGCGCCTTCTACGCCGCCCTCGCCCACCGGGGCCCCGGCGCCTTCCTCACCGACGCCGACGACCACCCCGGCACCGGTGAGCACGGCGGGCCGCTGTCGGGGTGGATGTGGGTCACCCGCACAGAGACCGGCCGCCGCCGCGACGGCGCCGACCCCACCACCCCGACCCCCCAAGCAGTCCTCGGCGGAGAAGAGAGCACTGCCGAGCCCGCCCCCCGACGCCGCACCGCTGACCCGGATCCGACCGACTGGCGCACCCCGCCCGGCGACGAGCCTCCCTTCTGAGCAGGGGCTCACCCTCCGCACCGTTCTGGCCGTGCGAGCGGCGCCCGGCCTTCGCCGTGTCAGCAGCGGCTAGCCTGGGACGCCGGAGCCGAGACGGCGTTGCCGTGGTCGGGCTCCGGGCCTCTAGCTCAATTGGCAGAGCTGCGGACTTTTAATCCGTAGGTTCCGGGTTCGAGCCCCGGGGGGCCCACCTCGGGAGCGCGAGATCCAGGCGCTCACTCCCGGACGGCCGGGGAGGTCGCGACGTCGTCGACGGTGTCGATGACCACCCGGCTCATCTCGATCAGGGCGCCGTAGAGCGGCCAGCGCTGGTCCGGGAGATCGGCCGAGGACAGCCGCGACGCCAGGTCGTCGACGTCCTCGTGCAGCGCGATGACGTCACCCTGCGGGTCCGCCACCCGGCGTCCCAGCTCCTCGAGCAGGTCCGACCAGGTGGTGCGGAACACCGCGTCCCAGTCCTCGGCCTGCACCGCCGACTGGTGGATGAGCCGCGCCATACCCCGCACCTGGGCGATGCCCTCCTCGAGCCGCCCGAGGACCCGCGACAGCTCGTCAGCATCCCCGCCACGCCGACGCGGGTTGCCCCACCGGCTCTCGCGCGCCTCGTAGACCAACCGCCAGGCACTCTCCAGCCGGCCGTCCAGGGTCCGCGTCCGCTCCACCCAGTCCCCCGTCCGCTCCTCGTCCGCGCCGGCCCGCACGCCGTCCGCCATGTCGGAGAGCAGCTCGCCGAGCCCGCGGTCGATCTCGGCGATTTGCCGTCGCGCGCTCGCGTCGCGCAGCGGCGCCGCGACCACCACGTTGACCACGAGCGCGACCACCACACCGATCGCGGTCGCCCCGAGCCGATCGAGCAGGCTCCCCGGAACGGTGCTCGACGACGTCGTGATGACGAAGAGCACCGTCGTGGCGACGGTGACCCCCTCGTCCCGCAGCACACCGACCCTGGCCAGCAGCATCGCGACGAGCAACGCCAGCCCGAGGGTGAGGACACCCCTGCCGCCCAGCAGCACCGCCACGAACGCCAGGGTCACGCCGGCGGTGGTCGCCAGCACCGCCTGGGTGCCGCGCGACACGGTGCGGTAGACCGTGGCGTGCACGGTGAGCAGGGCGGTCCACGGCGCCAGGAAGGCCTGCTCGAGGCCGAGCACCCGGTCCGCCAGCACCCACGCCGCCACCGCCGCGACGACGCTCTTGAGCACCTGCACCAGGTCGCTTGTGACATCCGGGCGGCGCAGCCACGCCCCGAGGTCGTGCGCACGTGAAGCCATCACCCCAGTCTGGCATCGCTGGCACGGCGCGCCCTCCGCCCAGAGCGCGGCCCGGGACTCAGGACGTGCGCTCGACCACGCGGCGCAGGAAGGAGCTCAGCACCTCCCGCTCCGCCTCCCCCATGCCGTCGAAGAACAGCCGCCGGACAGTCCTCACGTGATCGGGCCGCCCCCTCCAGCGCCTCACGTCCGGCGTCGGTCAGCACGACGAAGGCCCCGCGGCCGTCCTCGGCGCACTCGACCTTCTCGACGAGACCCCGTCCGCCCATGCGACGCAGGTGGTGCGAGAGCCGGGACCGCTCCCAGTGCATCTGCTCGGCCAGCGCCGAGACGCGCAGCCGCCCCTCCTCCGCCTCGGACAGCCGCACCAGGGTCTCGAAGTCCTGCAGCGACAGCTCGCTGTCGGCGTGCAACGCCCGCCCCATCGCCGCCGGCAGGCCGGTCTGCACCCGCAGCCAGGCGCGCCAGAGCTCCATCTCGGACTCCTCGAGCCAGGGCACGGCGGGTGTGGACGACATCCCGCCAGAATACCAGTTGCGTGACACGTCACGGACATCTAGGATGCTGGTTGAAACGTCAACCACTCCCGAGAGGACCCACCATGACCGAGACCACCGCCACCGCCACCGCCCTGCGCGACCTGGACGGCACCTACGCCATCGACGCCTCGCACAGCCGGGTCGGCTTCTCCACCCGCCACGCGATGGTGACCAAGGTCCGCGGCGCCTTCAACGAGATCGAGGGCACCGCCACCACCGGCACCGACCTGGAGGGCGCCTCGATCCAGTTGACGATGCAGGTCGCCTCGGTCGACACCCGCTCGGCCGACCGCGACGGCCATCTGAAGTCGGCCGACTTCTTCGACGCCGAGACCTACCCGACCATCACCTTCACCTCCACCGAGGTGTCCGCGATCGACGCCGAGACCCTTCGCGTGACCGGCGACCTCACCATCAAGGACGTGACCCGCCCGGTGACCGTGGACTTCGAGTACGCCGGTGCCGCCACCGACCCCTTCGGCAACGAGCGCATTGGCTTCGAGGGCTCCACCGTGGTGAACCGTAAGGACTTCGGCCTCACCTGGAACGCCGCGCTGGAGACCGGCGGCGTGCTGGTGGCGGACAAGGTTACGCTGGAGTTCGAGATCTCGGCGATCAAGTCCGCCTGATCTCGAGCACTCCCCGGGTCCCTGCCCCCAGCCCGGGTGAGCGACGGCCCCGCCGGCCCTGTGACCCGGCGGGGCCGTTGTCGTGATCGAGAGGTATGCCTCAGCTCCGGAACTGCGTGAAGTCGGCGGTCTGCGGGTCAGGGAACATCCGCTCGGGGGTGTCGAGCCCGCTGATCGCCCTCATCTGGGCGTCGTCCAGCTCGAAGCCGAAGACGTCGGCGTTGGAGCGGATGCGCTCCGGGGTGGCGGACTTCGGGATGACGATGCGCCCCTCCTGCAGGTGCCAGCGGATGACCACCTGAGCCGGGCTCACGCCGTGCCCCTGCGCCGCCTCCGTCACCGGGGCGAGCTCGAGGTCGGCACCCTGCCCGATCGGGGCATAGGCCTCGACCGCCAGCCCCGCGTCGCGCGAGGCCTGCTGGGTGTCCGGCTGCTGGAAGGTGGGGTGCACCTCGATCTGGTTCACCGCCGGGGTGACATCGGCGCCGCCCAGCAGGTCGGCGAGGTGGTCCGGCAGGAAGTTGGAGACGCCGATCGCGCGGACCGCGCCCTCGGCATACAGCTCCTGGAAGACCTCCCACGTCTCCCCCGCGAGGCCGTTGCCGGGCACCGGCCAGTGGATGAGGTAGAGGTCGACCGCGTCCACCCCCAGCGCCTCACGCGAGGCCTCGAAGGCGTCTCGGGCGCGGTCGCGGCCCTGGTCGCCGTTGCGCAGCTTCGTCGTGAGGAAGACCTCCTCGCGCGGGAGGCCGCTGGCGCGCAGCGCCGCACCCACGCCGGCCTCGTTGTAGTAGCCCGCGGCGGTGTCGATGTGGCGGTAGCCGGCCTCCAGCGCGGCCTCGACGACCCGCTGGGTCTCCTTCTCGTCGACCTGGAAGGTGCCGAAGCCCAGCTGCGGGATCCGGACGTCGTTGTTGAGGGTGAGAGTCGGCTGGTTCGTCATGCGTCCCAGCCTAGGTCGGGCAGACTGGGGCGTATGTCGTGGGACCCCTTCCCGGACGACCCCGGCGGCGAGCCGCCGCCGTGGGAGCCTCCGGGCGCGCCGACGGAGCCGGCGCGCAGGTCGCACCTCGAGGTGCAGCTGCCCCGGCTGGTCGCACGGCGGGTCCCGGTGCGCGGGATCACCCCCGGCCCGCTCGGCGGGGTCGGCCGGCTCCGACTGGCAGACTCGACCACCTTCCTCGTGAGCCCGACCGAGCCGGGGGACCTCGGCAAGGTGCTGCGGGCGCTGCACAACAAGCACGCCATCGTCCTCGCGCGCTGGGAGCACCACGAGGACCGGCTGCTGCTCACCCTGAGCGGGGTGCCGGGCCGGTTCCCGGTGCAGCTCTGGCTGATCGGCCCGGACCAGCCGGACTGACCGCTGCCCGTGCGACGGCCTCCAGCATCGCCCGGGCCTTGGCCCGCACCTCGGCATACTCCTCCGCGGGGTCGGACAGCGCCGTGACAGCCCCACCCACCCCGAACGCGAGCGTGCCGTCGGGGTCGCGGGTGAGGGTACGGATGATGATCGAGGTGTCCATCGACCCGTCCAGCCCGATCCAGCCGATCGCGCCGGAGTAGACGCCGCGCGCAGCACCCTCGAGCCGGTCCAGGATCTCCATGGTGCGCACCTTGGGCGCCCCGGTCATGGAACCCCCGGGGAAGCACGCGCGCAGCACGTCGGTCGCGCGCATCCCCGGCGCCAGCTCCCCCCGGATCGTGGACACCAGCTGGTGCACGGTCGCGTAGCTCTCGACGGCGAAGAGCTCCGGCACGTGCACGCTGCTGGACCGGCACACGCGGTGCAGGTCGTTGCGGAGCAGGTCGACGATCATGAGGTTCTCCGCCCGGTCCTTCACCGAGGCGACGAGCGCGGCCGCGAGCTCGGCGTCGTCCTGCGGGCTGCTCCCGCGGGGCCGCGTCCCCTTGATCGGGCGGGCCTCGACCATCCCTCGGGTGACGGAGACGAAGCGCTCCGGGGAGCCGCTCAGGACGCTGCCGGACGGCGTCCGCAGCCACGCCCCGTGCGGGACCGGCGACACCCGACGCAGCTCCCGGTAGAGCTGCGCCTCGTCCACCTCCGGCGCCTGCGCCCGGTAGGCGGTCGTCAGGCAGACCTCGTAGGACTCGCCGCGCGCGATCTGGGCCTGGGCCGAGCGCACCAGGTCCAGGTATGCCTCCTCCTCGTCCCGGGCGACCCACGCCACCGTGCCGCCCGGAGACCCCTCGGACCCGGCGGACGCGGGCGACGCGCCGACCGCCGACGCCCCGACCGCCTCGGCTCCCCTCACCGCCTCGCGGACCTGGCGGACCCAGCGCTCCTGCTCGTCGGCGACCTCCCGGTCCTCGATCCAGGCGGCCCAGACCTCGCCCGAGCCGTGGTCCACCACCACGCCCCGGTCGACGAGCACGAACCACGCGTCCGGCCAGCCGGACCGGTGGGCGGCCGACCCCCCGGTCTCGACCTTGAGCTCGTAGCCCCAGTAGCCGACCGGACCCGGGCGCCAGGGGAGGTGGCCCGGGAGGTCGTGACCGGCGTCGTCCAGCTCCCACCGGTCGAGCTCGCCGTCCAGCCGGTCCAGCAGCAACGGCCGCCGCCCCACCCGGTGGGTGAGCTCGCCGGCCAGCGGCCCCCTCGCGTCAGCGACGAGCGACCACCCGCTGCCGTCGGAGGAGTCCAGCCACACGGAGGTCGGGGCGTCCCCCACCAACCTGTCCCGGAGCGCGGGGACGTCCACCGGCCCGTCGTGGTCGACCCGCTCGGTCCGCAGCCGGACCACGCGACCGGTGCCGCGGTGCGGCTGCGGGGTCATGGCGTCGCCGACGGCGACCGCGGCGGCCGGGCCCGGCGCAGCGCGGTCCTCGCCGTCGCTGGCGCCCGTCGCGACGCCGGCCAGCGCGAAGAAGTTGGCCACGATCCGGTCACCGTGCTCGGACAGCACCGACTCGGGGTGGAACTGCACCCCCCAGAAGCTGCCACCCGGGTCGGCCAGCCCCATGACGCAGCCGTCGTCGGTCGCGCGTGCGCTCACCCGCAGCCCGGACCGCAGCGGCTCGCGCACCTCCAGCGAGTGGTAGCGCACGACCCGGACCGGCGAGGGGACCCCGGCGAAGACCCCGGTGCCGTCGTGCTCGACCGGGCTGACGATGCCGTGCCGGGTGAGCGCCATCTCAACCACCTCCTCCCCGGCCACGTGCGCCAGGCCCTGGTGGCCCAGGCACACCCCGAGGACGGGCACCTCACGCTGCGCGAGCGCCAGCGCGGAGAGCCCGAGGTCGGCCGGCACCTGCGGCCGCCCGGGCCCGGGGCCGATGACGATCGCCGCGAACCGCCGCAGGTCCTCCGCTGCCGCCGGGTGGTCGTGCCGCCACAGCACCGGGGGACGGCCCAGCACCCGGTGGAGCAGGTCGGCGAGGTTGTAGGTGAAGCTGTCGAGGTGGTCGACCAGCAGGACCTCGCTCGGCATACCTCTGCCTCAGCCTCGCGGTCGCAGCCGGACCTGTGGCAGCGCGGGGGCGGGCAGCGACTCCCCGTCGGGGTAGTCCACCGCCCCGAACCGTCCGTCGGCCCGGTGCCCGAGCTCGTCCTGCCACTGCTCGCGGGCGGCGACGACCTCCTCGTGCGACCGGCCGATGAAGTTCCACCACATGACGATCTGCTCACCGAAGGGTGGCCCGCCGCAGCAGCGCGCGCACCGGCTCACCGCCCGCCACCAGCTCCAGCTCCTCGCGTCCCGGCGCGAGGTAGGCCAGCTCGCTGCGCCGCACGCCCTGCCCCGCCACGGTGACCTCGCCCTGGTCCACCAGGAGGCCGTGCTCGTGCTCGACGTCGACGCCCAGACGCAGCCGTGCCCCGGGCTCGAGCACCACCTCCGCCCCGAGCAACGGGGTATGCGTGGTCACCGGCGAGCCCACCCGCTGCTCCCCCACCCGCAGGTCGCCCAGGAAGACGCTCACCCCCGCGTCCCCGTGGCGGACCGGCTCCGGCACGAAGTGCTCGAAGGAGGGCTCGACGTCGGTGCGGCCCGCGGGCAGCGCGACCCACAGCTGGGCCCCGTGCAGCACCCCACTGTCGACACTGCCCGAGGCACCGTCCGCCGGGACCACCGAGACCTCCGAGTGGCACACTCCGTTCCCGGCCGTCATGAGGTTGAGCTCCCCGGGTCGCACCAGCGCCCGCACCCCGGTCGAGTCGCGGTGCTCCACCAGCCCGCTGAACAGCCAGGACACGGTCTGCAGCGCGGTGTGCGGGTGCGGCGGCACGACCATGCCCCCGGTCTCGGCGACGTCGTCCGGGCCGTAGTGGTCGACGAAGCACCAGGCCCCGATCATCGTCCGCCGCCGGGAGGGCAGCGTGCGCCGCACGGTCATCGCCCGCGGCCCGCCGAGCGGGACCTCCCGCGGCTCGAGCACGGTCACCGTCCCGTCGGTCGCCGCCTGCTCCCCGCCGGTCACCTCGTCCGGTCGCGTCTCCAGCGAGCTCATCGGCACAGTCTCGCACCGTGACCAACGTCTCGTCGTCGTAGGGCCTCCCGGTGGCTCCACGGGAAGTTCCGGACCCCGATCTGCTGTTCACTAGGTATATGAGCACCGCCCAGCCCCGCACGTCCCCCACCCACCGCGTCCTCGTCATCGGCTCCGGCTTCGGCGGGCTGTTCGCCACCAAGGCGCTCGACGACCCGGCCGTGTCCGTGCTCGTGGTCGCCCGCACCGGCCACCACCTCTTCCAGCCGCTGCTCTACCAGGTCGCCACGGGCATCCTGTCCGAAGGTGTCATCGCCCCGCCGACGCGTGACGTGCTGGCCCACCAGGACAACGCGACGGTCATGCTGGGCGACGTCACGGACATCGACCTCGCCGAGCGCACGGTGACCGCCGTGACCGCGGGCGAGGACATGACCTACGACTACGACACCCTGGTCCTCGCGGCGGGCGCCAACCAGTCCTGGTTCGGCAGCCCGCACTTCGCGGAGTACGCCCCCGGCATGAAGTCGATCGACGACGCGCTGGAGCTGCGCGGCCGCATCTACGGCGCCTTCGAGCTCGCCGAGCTGGCCGCGGCGGCCGGCCGGGAGGACGACGTGCGCCGGCTGCTCACCTTCGTCGTCATCGGCGCCGGCCCGACCGGTGTCGAGATGGCCGGCCAGCTCGCCGAGCTGAGCAAGCGCACGCTGCGCAAGGAGTTCCGCCACATCGACCCCACGACGGCGCGGATCATCCTCGTCGACGCCGTCGACCAGGTCCTCGCACCCTTCGGCGAGAGCCTCGGCGCGCGCACCGAGAAGAGCCTCACCAACATCGGGATCGAGATGAAGCTGGGCCGCAAGGTCGTCGACGTCGACGAGGGCGGGGTCGTGCTGGAGTCGACCGAGGACGGCAGCCAGGAGCGGATCGAGGCCCAGACCAAGGTGTGGGCCGCCGGCGTCCAGGGCAACCCGCTGGGCCGCAAGGTCGCCGAGCAGGCCGGCGCCGAGCTGGACAAGGCCGGCCGGGTCAAGGTGCTGCCCGACCTGAGCCTGCCCGGCCACCCCGAGGTCTTCGTCGTCGGAGACCTCGCGGCCGTCGACGGGGTCCCGGGGGTGGCGCAGGGCGCCATCCAGGGGGCCCGTCACGTCGCCGACCAGATCCTGCGGCGGCTGCGCGGCGAGGAGACCGGACAGGAGTTCCGCTACTTCGACAAGGGCTCGATGGCCACGATCTCCCGCTTCCGCGCGGTGATGAAACGCGGCCGGATCGAGCTCACCGGCTACCCGGCGTGGGTGGCCTGGCTCGCCGTACACCTCTTCTACCTCATCGGCTTCAAGAACCAGCTCGCGACGCTCATGCACTGGGCCGTGAGCTTCGTCGGCCGCGACCACCGCGGCGAGCGCACGGTCACCGAGCAGCAGGTGTATGCCCGGCTCGCGCTGGAGTACCTCGGCGAGGACTTCCGGCGGCAGCCGCGGCGGTAGTCGGGGGCGCTCAGTCCCGCACCATCGGCAGGTGCGGGATCCCGTCTTCCAGGTAGTCGGGGCCGCTGCGGCGGAAACCCAGCCGGGCGTACCACTGCTCCAGGTGCGCCTGGGCGCCGAGGTGGACCGGCCCGGGACCGAGCCGGTCCAGCCCCTCGCGCAGCAGCGCGGCGGCATACCCCTGACCCCGGTGGTCGCGGTGCGTCGCGACACGGCCGAGGTGCCGGGTGCCGTCGTCGTCCACGAGTATCCGCACGGTCGCGGCGACCCCTCCGTGGACGTCGGTCCACAGGTGCACCGTGGTCTCCTCCACGTCGCGGCCGTCGATCTCGGGGTAGGCGCACTCCTGCTCGACGACGAAGACGTCGACGCGCAGCCGGAGCAGGTCGTGCAGGACCCGGTTGTCGAGGTCGGCGAAGCGGGCAGCGCGGATCCTGGACATGCCCGCAGCGTATGTCGTCGGTCGGTCGTAGAGTCACCGTCATGAGCAGCGCACCGGACCTCGAGCCGGTCGACGCCCTGCGCCGGATCGCCTTCCTGCTGGAGCGCTCGCGCGAGGAGACCCGGCGGGTCGAGGCCTACCGCAAGGCAGCGGCGACCATCCTGCCCCTCGGCGAGGACGAGGTGCGGCGCCGCGTCGCGGCAGGCACCCTGCGCGACCTGCCCGGGATCGGCCCGTCGACCTCGGCGGTCATCGAGGCGGTGGTCCACGGGGACGTCCCTGACAAGCTGGCCGACCTGGAGGCCGCGGCCGGTGAGCCGCTGGCCCAGGGCGGGGCGCCGGTGCGGGAGCTGCTGCGCGGCGACCTGCACAGCCACTCGGACTGGTCCGACGGCGGCAGCCCGATCGAGGAGATGGTCGCCAGCGCGATCGAGCTGGGCCACGACTACCTCGCGCTGACCGATCACTCCCCCCGGCTGACCGTCGCGGGCGGTCTCACCGCCGCGCGGCTGCGCCGGCAGCTCGCGGTCGTGGACGCCGTCAACGCACAGACCAACGCCTCCGGCTTCACCCTGCTCAAGGCGATCGAGGTCGACATCCTGGACGACGGTGCGTTGGACCAGGAGACCGAGCTGCTCGGTGAGCTCGACGTCCGGGTCGCCTCGGTGCACTCCAAGCTGACGATGGAGAAGGCGGCGATGACCCGCCGGATGGTCGCCGCGGTCCGCAACCCGCTCACCAGCGTCCTGGGCCACTGCACCGGGCGACGGGTCATGCCCCGCCGGGGGGACAAGGGAGGCCGCAGCGGCTCCCGCCTCCGTCCGCCCAGCGAGTTCGACGCCGCGGCGGTCTTCGCGGCGTGCGCGGAGACGGGGACGGCGGTGGAGATCAACTCGCGCCCCGAGCGGCAGGACCCGCCCGGGGAGCTGCTCACCCTCGCGGTCGAGACCGGCTGCGTCTTTGCCATCTCGACCGACGCCCACGCCCCCGGCCAGCTGGACTTCCTCGACTACGGCTGCGAGCGCGCCGTCCGCTACGACGTGCCCCCCGAGCGGGTCGTCAACACGTGGCCGCTGGAGCGGCTCCTGGCGTGGTCACAGTCCCCGGAGAGCATCGTCTGAGGCGTTTTGGTCCGCGCCCCGGCGATCACGTATGCTCATCGTCGTCCTCAACGGATAGGTCCCCATCGTCTAGTGGCCTAGGACCCCGCCCTTTCACGGCGGTAACACGGGTTCGAATCCCGTTGGGGATGCACCAGGTCTCGACCTGAAACATCGAGGCCCCGTGGCGCAGTTGGTTAGCGCGCCGCCCTGTCACGGCGGAGGTCGCGGGTTCGAGTCCCGTCGGGGTCGCAGAGTAGGAGCGGCGTGGTCACCGGAGCGATCCGGGGCCACGCCGGACCACTACTCCCGGCCAGGTAGCTCAGTTGGTACGAGCGTTCGACTGAAAATCGAAAGGTCGGCGGTTCGACCCCGCCCCTGGCCACGCGACGAGCCGCGGGTCTGCCCCTGAGACACCCGCGGCTCCCGCATGTGGGGGGCTTGGGACTGCACAGCAAGGTCACAGCAGTGGCAGCCCCTCGGCACAGCCGCGACGCGTGGACTCGTGCCATGAGACGACACCACCGCCCGACCACGACCCTCGCGCTCGTCGCCGCGCTCGCACTCGCCGGCTGCGCCGCACCCCTCGCCACGGGCGAGAGCGCCGTCTCGTCGGCGCCGGAGGACTCGGCGAGCACGACCGTCTCGGCGCCGGAGGTGACCAGCGCGCTGTTCACCGCGACCGAGGTCCACACCATCGACGTCACGGTCGACGAGGACACCCTCACCGGGATGATCCAGACCTACCTCGACACCGGCGAGAAGGAGTGGATCAGGGGCACCGTCACCATCGACGGCCAGACCTTCGAGGACGTCGGCCTGAAACTCAAGGGCAACTCGTCCTTGCGCGGGATCTCGACCGACACCCCGGCGCAGCAACTCCCGTTGCGGATCCGTCTGGACAAGTTCGTCGACGACCAGACCCTGGAGGGCTACAGCGACGTCACGGTCCGGTCCAACACCACGGAGACGTCGCTCAACGAGGCGGTCTCCCTCGACGTGCTGTCCGCCGCAGGTCTCGCCTCGACAGAGGCGGTCGCGACCCGCTTCTCGGTCAACGGCAGTGAGGAGGAGCTCCGGCTCACCGTCCAGAACCTCGATGACGCCTGGGTGACGGACGCCTTCCCGGAGGCTGGTGAGGACAGCGTCCTCTACAAGTCCGAGGCGGAGGGTGACTGGTCGTGGCGGGGCGAGGACGGCGACTACTCGACCGCCTTCGACATCGAGGCCGGCGAGGACGACTACCGGCCGCTCATCGAGCTGCTCGACCTGCTGCACCACGGCACGGAGGAGGAGATCGCGCAGCGCCTGCCGGAGCTGGTCGACCTCGAGTCCTTCGCGACCTACCTCGCGGTGCAGGAGATCATCCAGAACACGGACGACATCGACGGGCCGGGCAACAACTCCTACCTCTTCTGGGACTCCTCGACCGAGCAGTTCACCGTCGTGGCCTGGGACCACAACCTGTCCTTCGGGGCGATGAAGGCCGGAGGTGGCCCCGGCGGGGGCGGCGCGGGCGGCGGAATGCCCACCTTCGAGGACGGCCAGGTGCCCGAGGGCCTGGAGCCGCCGGCCGTCGAGGAGGGCGAGATGCCTGAGGGCGTGCAGCCACCCGGCGTGGAAGGCGACGAGCTGCCCGGCGGCCGGAGCGGCACGATGAGCCGCTCCCACCCGCTCGTCGAGACCTTCCTGGCCGACGAGGAGTGGGCTGCGGCCTACGAGGCGGAGCTCACCCGCCTGCGGACCGCGCTGGTCGAGGGCGGTGTCCTCGAGCAGGCGGTCAGCACCTGGACCACCACCCTCGAGGACGGGGCCGGTGATCTGCTGACCGCTGACCAGATCGAGGACGACGCCGACGCCGTCCTCACCGTCGCCGAGTGAGTCGGCACGGTGGTCCCGCGCATACAGTGGCGCGGTGACCTCCTCTCCCCGCACGCGGCCCGACCAGCGCGTGTCCCGGCTCAAGGCCCTCGCCGGATCGGCACGGGCGCTGCGGCACGGGATGAACGCCTGGCCGCCGTTCCTCTTCTCCGGGATCCGGATCCAGGCGATGTCGGCCGACTTCCGGCACGTCCGCGTCCGGCTCGCGCACACCCCGCTCACGACGAACTACGTCGGCACCCTCTTCGGCGGCTCCCTGGTGGCGATGGTCGACCCGTTCTGGATGCTCATGGTGCTGCGCAACCTCGGTCCGGGGTATGTCGTGTGGGACAAGGCCGCAGAGATCGAGTTCGTCTCTCCCGGCCGTAGCGCGGTGAGCGTCACCTTCGACCTCAGCGAGGAGGTGCTCGACGAGCTGCGGGCCGAGGCGGCGGGCGGCGCCAAGGTGCTGCGCTGGTTCGACAACGACGTCGTCACCGAGGACGGCACGGTCGTCGCCCGCGTCCGCAAGCAGCTCTACGTCCGCCGCACGCGCTAGGCCAGGGCCTGCCGGATGAGCCCGTGGAGCGTCACGAGGCCGTCCCGGGAGAGCACCGACTCGGCGTGACCCTGGATGCTGGCCACCCGGTGGCCCCGCAGGCCCACCACCGCGTCGTCCGGTTGGTGCACGGCCTGCTCGAGCGCCACCTCGCCGACCACCGGGGTGCCCGGTCGCGCGACGAAGGTGTTGTAGAACCCGATGCGGCGCACCTCGCCCCACAGGTCGACCGGCAGTTGCACCCCCTGGTTGGGGGCGGGGAGCTTGGTGACCGCCAGCCCGGCGATCGTGGCCAGGACCTGGTGCGACAGGCAGACCGCCAGCACCGGGGCGCCGGTCCGCAACCGGGCCGCGAGCAGCGCGTGCAGCGCTGCGATCCGCGGGTCCGACAGGTCGGTGGGATCCCCCGGGCCGGGGCCGTAGAGCACCAGGTCGAAGGGTGTTCCGGGACCGGCCACATCCGCCTCGGTGACCTGCTCCCAGCGGCGGACCTCCGGCACCAGGCCCAGGTGTCGGAGCATGTGGGCCAGCATCTGGGTCCAGGTGTCCTCGGCGTCGATGACCAGGACGCGGGTGCCGAGCAGCTCGGCGTCCGGACGGGAGCCCTGCGGGCTGAGCCAGAAGGGCGACAGCGACTCGTTACGCGTCTCCAGGTCGGCGGCGACCCCGGGCAGCGCCTGCAGGTCGAGGGCGTGGCCCGGCGCCCGGCGCGGGCGCAGCCCGAGCGCCGAGAGGACCCCACGGGCCTTGGCGGTGGTCTCGGCGCACTCCGAGGCCGGGTCGCTGTGCCGCACCAGGGTGGCGCCGGCGCTCACCCGGACCGTGCCGTCGTCGGTGAGGTGGGCGGTGCGGATGAGGATGGGGGCGTCCAGCCGCTCGCCCCCCTGCTCGTCCTGCTCCAGCAGCGCCAGCACACCAGAGTAGTAGCCGCGGCCGTCCGGCTCGTGCCGGGCGATGACGCTGCAGGCGTTCTCCATCGGCGACCCGGTGACGGTGGGGGCGAACATCGTCGTGCGGAGCACGTCGCGGACGTCGGCGTCGCTGCGGCCGTCGAGGAGGTACTCCGTGTGCGTCAGGTGCGCCATCTGTGCCAGGTAGGGCCCGGTGATCCGGCCGCCGTCGTGGCAGATCTGGGCCATCATCTTCATCTCCTCGTCGACCACCATGAAGAGCTCCTCGGTCTCCTTGGTGTCCTTGACGAAGGCCCTGAACTCAAGCTCCACCTCGGCCTCGTCGGCAGGGTGGCGGAAGGTGCCGGAGATCGGGTTCATCCACACCCGGCCGTCGCGCACGCTGACGTGCCGCTCCGGGGTCGCGCCGACGAGGGTGTGCCCGGGGGTGTGCACGGCGAAGGTCCAGTAGGCCCCGCGCTCGTCGACGAGCAGCCGGCGCAGCCAGGTGAGCGCCGCGACCGCCTGGTCGCTGCGGCAATGGGCCAGGACGTCGCGGCGGATGACGAAGTTGGCGCCCTCGCCCTCGCCGATCTCCTCCTCGATAACCTGCTCCACGGTGCGGGCGTAGGCGCCGTCCTCCACGCTGAAGCGCTCGGCGGCAACCTCGATCTCCCCGGTCGGGAGCGCCTCGAGGAGGTCGTCGACCGAGATCCGCTGGGTCTGCGCGGCCCGCAGCACCCGCAGCGGGGTGCCGTCGTCGTGCGCGGCGAAGCCTCGCTCGGCGATCTGCCGGAAGGGCACCATCGCGAGCACCGGCGCGCCCTCGCCCGGGCGGGGGATCTGGGCCAGCAGGTCCAGGTCCTCGACCTCCCCGAGGAGCACCTCGGCCTCGCCCTCCGCGGCGCGCCAGAGGATCGCCCAGGACTGGCCCGAGAGGTCGGCGAGGATCTGGTCCAGCGGGCGCGAGGGCATACCGGGAAGTCTGTCATGGTGCAGCACGCGCTCCACCGGCCCACACCCACCCCGGCTGACGTGCCCTAAATCGGGTGAGGATACCCTTGTCTCTTCCCTGACATCCCTCGAAGGAGATCCATGTACGGCACGGTCGTGAGCACCGAACGGCTCACCCCTCACCTGGTGCGGGTGGTCCTCGGCGGGGAGGGGCTCGCGGACTTCCAGGACCCGCAGTTCGCCGACTCCTACGTCAACGCCTTCTTCCTGCCCGAGGGCGCGCCTTACCAGCCGCCCTTCGAGGACGAGGCGACCCGTGACCTGCCGCGGGACCAGCGGCCCTACCCCCGGCGCTACACCGTCCGCGCCTGGGACCCGGAGCGCCGCGAGCTCACCATCGACTTCGTCGTGCACGGCGAGGTGGGGTATGCCGGCCGCTGGGCCCTGCACGCCCGCCCGGGGGACCGGCTGCAGCTGCGCGGGCCCGCCGGTGACTACTCCCCTCCCCCGGACGTCGACGCGGTGCTGCTGGTCGGCGACGAGTCCGCCCTCCCGGCCATCGCGGCGTGCGCCGAGCACGTCGGTGACGGCATGCCAGTCCGGGCGGTAATCGAGGTCGAGGACGCCGACGAGGAGGTGGAGCTGACCTCGCCCGGTGCGCTCGAGGTGCACTTCGTGCACCGCGACGGAGCGCAGGACGAGGAGTCGCTCACCCGGCTGCTCGCGGACGCGGTTGCCGCGCTCCCCCGGCTGGAGGGCGTGGTCACCGCCTTCGTCCACGGCGAGGCCGAGTCGATCCGGGCCGTCGGTCACGCGCTGCGGGACGGCGGGCTGGCCTCGCGCGAGCACGTCTCGCTGTCGCCCTACTGGCGCCGCGGTCTGACGGACGAGGAGTGGCGCTCGGTCAAGCGCGACTGGGTGCGCCGGCTCCAGGGCGAGATGGCCTGACCCCCCGGACGTCGCACGACGTGCCCCGACACGTCACCGCAGCGACATCTCGGCGTCACCGCCCGGGCGTTGGATGAGGGCATGACCGCGATGGCGCCGGACCTGCTGGCCTCCATCGCCGCCGAGCTGGCCGCCCACTTCCACGGGCTCTTCACCGAGGCCGAGGTCACCTTCGTCGTCGAGGACAGCTACCGCGAGCTCGAGCTGCGCTGCCGGACCCCGCACTACCTGGAGATCCTGCTGCGCAAAGACGCCTGCGACCGGCTGAGGCAGATGGCCCGCTACCGCGGCGCCGGCTGACCGCAGACGTCATCGGGCTGCCGCTCGTCGGTCACCTATGGTCCTCACCTCCGACGTCGTGGTGACCATGGGCCTGACCGAGGAGGAGAAGGTGCAGATGCCGACGCACGGGCTCCAGCAGATCGACTGGGACGACCTGACCTCGCTCGAGGGCCGCACCGACCTCGACGCGGCCTACGAGCGGATCGCGGCGAAGGTCGGCGAACTGGTCGACGCCCTGCTCGAGCGCGACGTCGCCGCCCGCGAGGTCGACCCCGAGGTGGAGCGCGAGGTCGAGCAGGTCATCGACGACCTGCACGCGGGAGACGGCTGACGGGCGCCGGCGCCCCCTCAGTGCGTGACGGCGCCCTCGGAGGCCGAGCGGACGAGCGCGACGTACTTCGCCAGGACGCCGCGGCGGGCGCGCTCGGGCGGCTCGGGGGCCGACCAGGACGCCCGGCGGCGCTCCAGCTCGGCCTCGTCCACGCCCAGGTCGAGGCGACCGTTCGCCACGTCGAGGGTGATCGGGTCCCCGTCCTGCACCAGCGCGATGGGACCGCCCTCGGTGGCCTCGGGCGCGATGTGCCCGACGCACAGCCCGGTGGTCCCGCCGGAGAAGCGGCCGTCGGTGATGAGCAGCACGTCCTTGCCGAGCCCGGCGCCCTTGATCGCGCCGGTGATGGCGAGCATCTCCCGCATACCGGGCCCACCCTTGGGGCCCTCGTAGCGGATGACGACGACGTCACCGGCGGCGACGGTGCCGTCCTCGAGGGCGTCCATGGCGGCCCGCTCGCCGTCGAAGACGCGCGCGGTCCCGTCGAAGACGTCGGAGTCGAAGCCCGCCGACTTGACCACCGCTCCCCCGGGCGCGAGCGTGCCCTCGAGGATCGTCAGCCCGCCGGTCGCGTGGATCGGGTCGTCCATCTGCCGCAGCACCGTGCCGTCCAGCGGCGGGGCCTGCAGGTCGGCGAGGTTCTCGGCCATGGTCCGCCCGGTGACGGTCAGCACGTCCCCGTGCAGCAGCCCGGCGTCGAGCAGCGCCTGCATGACCACCGGTATGCCGCCGATCCGGTCCACGTCGACCATCACGTGCTGCCCGAACGGCTTGACGTCGGCCAGGTGCGGGACGCGGCTGCCGATCCGGCGGAAGTCGTCGAGCGAGAGCTCCACCTCCGCCTCGTGGGCGATCGCCAGCAGGTGCAGCACCGCGTTGGTGGATCCGCCGAAGGCCATCGTCACCGCGATGGCGTTCTCGAAGGCCTCGCGGGTGAGGATCTGCCGCGCGGTGATGCCGTGCCGCAGCATCCCGACGACCGCCTCGCCGCTGCGCCGCGCGAAGCCGTCGCGCCGACGGTCGGTGGCCGGCGGGGCCGCGGAGCCGGGCAGCGACATCCCGAGCGCCTCCGCGGCGGCCGCCATCGTGTTGGCGGTGTACATCCCGCCGCACGCCCCCTCGCCGGGGCAGATCGCCCGCTCGATCGCGTCGACGTCCTCGCGCTTCATCAGACCGCGCGAGCAGGCGCCGACCGCCTCGAAGGCGTCGATGATCGTCACCTGCTTCTCCGAGCCGTCGGAGAGCTTGGCGATGCCGGGCAGGATCGACCCGGCATACACGAAGACCGAGGCCAGGTCGAGGCGGGCCGCAGACATGAGCATGCCCGGGAGCGACTTGTCGCAGCCGGCGAGCAGCACCGAGCCGTCCAGCCGCTCGGCCGACATGACGGTCTCGACCGAGTCCGCGATGACCTCGCGCGAGACGAGGGAGAAGTGCATCCCCTCGTGCCCCATGGAGATGCCGTCGGAGACCGAGATCGTGCCGAACTCCAGCGGGTAGCCGCCGGCCGCGTGCACGCCGTCCTTGACCGCCCCCGCCAGCCGCTCCAGCGAGAGGTTGCAGGGGGTGATCTCGTTCCAGCTGCTGGCGACGCCGACCTGCGGCTTGGCCCAGTCGTCGTCACCCATCCCGACCGCCCGCAGCATCCCGCGGGCGGCGGTCTTCTCCAGGCCGTCGGTGACGTCCCGGGAGCGCGGCTTGACGTCGACCTCAGCCACGCGCGGCCGACCCCTCGACGTAGTCGCCGTCGGCCTCGTGCCCCTTGACCCACGCCATCATGCCGCGCAGGTCCTTGCCGACCTCCTCGATGGGGTGGGCGGCGCCCTTGGCCCGCAGCTCCTCGAACTCGCGCCGCCCGTTGTCCTGGTCGGAGATGAAGCGGTCCGCGAAGGCGCCGTTGCGCACGTCCTCGAGCACCGCCTGCATGTTCTCCTTCACCGAGGGGTCGATGACCCGCGGACCGGAGACGTAGTCGCCGTACTCCGCGGTGTCGGAGACCGACCAGCGCTGCTTGGCGATGCCGCCCTCGTACATCAGGTCGACGATGAGCTTGAGCTCGTGCAGGCACTCGAAGTAGGCCACCTCCGGCTGATAGCCGGCCTCGGTGAGCGTCTCGAAGCCGTACTGCACCAGCTGGCTCATGCCGCCGCACAGCACCGCCTGCTCGCCGAAGAGGTCGGTCTCGGTCTCTTCGGTGAAGGTCGTCTCGATGCCGCCGGCCCGCAGCCCGCCGATCGCGGAGGCGTACGACAGCGCCAGCTCCTTGGCCTGGCCGGACGCGTCCTGCTCGACCGCGACGAGCACCGGCACGCCACGCCCGTCGACGTACTCGCGGCGGACGAGGTGCCCCGGGCCCTTCGGCGCCACCATGCAGACGTCGACCCCGGCCGGCGGCTCGATGTAGCCGAACCGGATGTTGAAGCCGTGGCTGAAGAAGAGCGCGTCGCCCTCCTGCAGGTTGGGCTCGATCGCGTCGCGGTAGACCAGGCGCTGCACGTGGTCCGGGACGAGCACCATGACGAGGTCGGCCTCGGCGCACGCCTCCGCGGGCGTGACGACGCGCAGGCCCTCGGCCTCCGCCTTGGCCCGGCTGCTGCTGCCCTCGGCGAGCCCGACGCGCACGTCGACCCCGGAGTCGCGCAGCGACAGCGCGTGGGCGTGGCCCTGGCTGCCGTAGCCGAGGACGGCGACCGTGCGGTTCTGGATCAGCGAGAGGTCGGCGTCGTCGTCGTAGTACATCGTGGCCATGAGCTGGAGTTCTCCTGTGGGGTAGGTGGTGAGTCGGGCGGTGGGTGGAGGGGCGGAGCCCCGGTGAACCGCGAGCGCAGCGAGCCTGGTTCGCCGGAACAGACAGTGCGTCCGAGCGAAGCGAGGTCTTCGCGGTTGGGGGGCATGCGGGGGGCGAAGCCCCCAGCACGTGCAATTGGGGGGCATGCGGGGGGCGAAGCCCCCAGCACGTGATCAGAAGGCGGCGGCGGCCATCGCGCCGACCGGGCGCGGACCGTTGTCGTTGATCTGCCAGAGCTTGGAGCGGATCGCGTCGGCGTCCTCGAGCTCCTCGATGTGGATGACCTCGACGAGCTTGTCGAGCTGGCTGGTGACCTTGTGCAGCTGCTCGGCGTTGACGTTGACGACGATCGTCATGCGGGAGACCTTGTTGTCCTCGGTCGGCCCGACGACCAGGTGGTCGATGTTGAAGTTGCGCCGGGCGAAGAGGACGGAGACCCGGGCGAGCACGCCGGGGTTGTTCTCGACCAGGACGGACAGCGCGTGACGGGTACGAGCAGCGTCGCTCATGGTGGTGCCTTTCGTCGGGTGGTGCTGGGTGGTGTGGGGTCGGTATGCGGGGGCCGGCGTCGGGACGTCGGCGTCGCGGGGCGGGTAGTCGGACAGCAGGGTCACTCGTCCTCCCCGAAGTCGGGACGCACGTCGCGGGCGTGCTGGATGTCGTCGTTGCTCGTGCCGGCGGCCACCATCGGCCAGACCATGGCGTCCTGGCTGACCCGGAAGTCCACCACGACCGGCTGGTCGTCGACCGCCATGGCCGCCTCGATCGTGGCGTCGACGTCCTCGGCGCGGTCGCACCGCAGCCCGACGCAGCCGTAGGCCGTGGCGAGCGTGGCGAAGTCCGGCACCTGCATGGAGGGGCAGCTGGCTGTGGCTGAACCGCTCGGAGTAGAACAGCGCCTGCCACTGCTTGACCATGCCGAGCGCGGCGTTGTTGATGATCGCGACCTTGATCGGGATCCCCTCGACCGAGCAGGTCGCGAGCTCCTGGTTGGTCATCTGGAAGCAGCCGTCGCCGTCGATGGCCCAGACGGTGGCCTCGGGGCGGCCGACCTTCGCGCCCATGGCGGCGGGCACGGCATACCCCATCGTCCCGAGACCGCCGGAGTTGAGCCAGCGCCGCGGCTCGTCGTAGGAGATGAACTGGCTGGCCCACATCTGGTGCTGGCCGACGCCGGCGGAAGACGGTGTCCGGCCCGGACAGCGCCCCGAGCCGCTCGATGACCAGCTGCGGTGCGAGGGCGCCATCCGAGGGCGCGTCGTAGCCGAGCGGGTAGCGCTCCTTCCAGGAGCGGCAGCGCCGCACCCACGCTCGTGCTGCGGGGTCGCGCCGGCGGCGGTGCGCCGGGTCCACTCGGTCAGCAGCAGGTCGATGGTCTCGCGGGCGTCACCGACGAGACCGACCTCGGTGGGGAAGTTCTTGCCGATCTCGGCCGGGTCGATGTCGGCGTGGACGATGGTCGCGTCCGGGGCGAAGGTGTGCTTGGCGCCGGTCACCCGGTCGTCGAAGCGCGCGCCCAGGCTGACGATGAGGTCGGACTTCTGCAGCGTCGCGACCCCCGAGACGCTGCCGTGCATCCCGGGCATCCCCATGTGCTGGGGGTGGCTGTCGGGAAGACGCCGCGGGCCATGAGCGTCGTGACGACGGGTATGCCGGTCAGCTCGGCCAGGTCGCGGACCTGCTGGGAGGCGCCCGCGCGCAGGCAGCCGCCGCCGACGTAGAGGACCGGCCGGCGCGCGGTGAGCATGAGCTCCACGGCGTCGCGGACCGCCTCGGGGGCGGGGCTGCTGGGGGTGCGGTAGCCCGGCATAGGCAGCTGCAGCATCGACTCGTCGGCCGCGGCGACGAGGGCGTCCTTGGTCACGTCGACGAGCACCGGGCCGGGGCGTCCGGTGGAGGCGATGTGGAAGGCCGAGGCGACGGTGGCCGCGATCTCGTCCGGGTCGGTGACGAGGAAGGAGTGCTTGGTGACCGGCATGGAGATCGACCGGATGTCCGCCTCCTGGAAGGCGTCCGACCCGATGGCGGTGCTGGCGACGTTGCCGGTGATCGCGACCATCGGCACCGAGTCCATGTTGGCGTCGGCGAGCGCGGTGACCAGGTTGGTCGCCCCCGGCCCGGAGGTCGCCAGGCAGACGCCGACCTTACCGGTGGCGGCAGCATACCCCTGCGCGGCGTGGCCGGCGCCCTGCTCGTGCCGCACCAGGATGTGGCGGACCTTCGCGCCGTAGAGCGCGTCGTAGAGCGGGAGCACCGCGCCCCCCGGCAGCCCGAAGACGTGCTCGACGCCGAGCCGCTCCAGCGTGCCCACGAGCGCCTCGGCGCCGGTCCTGCGCTCGGCGGCGGTCGAGGTGCCGCCGGTATCGCCGGGAGCGGTCGTGGTGGCCCCGTCGGGGATGTGGGTGGCGGTCATGGGGTGGGTCCTGACGTCCGGTGGTGTGGGCAGTGGCAACAAAAAACCCCTCGGCCCGGTGGGCTGGCGAGGGGAGGACGCGTCGATGGCGAGGATCGGCCGACGGCGCGTCCCTAGGTAATGAGTACGAGAACGAAGCACTGCATGGAGGACATACAACCTCCTCGGATGCCGCCGCGTCAACCCCGTGCATAGGTATGTGACCGGACGCACACTCATACAGATAACGATATGTCGTTGCCATGACGAGACACATCTTGTTAGTCTTTCCGTATGACGCGCGGGGCCTCCGCGCCAGCGACGAGAGAGGGGACGCACATGACGTCTCGACAGAACTTCGGTGGCTTCGGCAACCTCGACGACCAGATCTTCGGACCCCACGGCCTGCTCGGCCAGGTCTTCGGCCAGCAGGGCGGGCCCTTCGGTCCGCACGGTTCCGGCGGCCGCGGCCGGCGCGGCGGCCCCTTCGGTCCGCAGGGCTTCGGCCCCCAGGGCGGCCCGCGTCGGGCGCGCCGCGGCGACGTCCGCAACGCGGTGCTGCACCTGCTGCAGCGGGAGCCGATGAACGGCTACCAGCTCATGCAGGAGATCGAGCAGAGCTCCGGCGGCGCGTGGCGGCCGAGCTCCGGTGCGATCTATCCCGCGCTCGCCCAGCTCGAGGACGAGGGCCTGGTCTCCCAGACCGAGGTCGACGGGCGCCGCGCCTACGAGCTCACCGAGGCCGGTCGCGCCGCCGCGGAGGACCTGCCCCCGCAGGGCTGGGCCGGCGGCGAGGAGCCGGACGACCCCTGGGCGGACCAGCGCGGGCGGGGCGAGCGGCACGGCCACCGGGATCGCGGCCACGGGCGGGGTGGACACGGCGGTCACGGAAGCCGGGAGCAGCGCAGCAGCGCCGGGACGCTGTGGAAGGCCCTGGGCAGCGTGGCGATGGCCACCCAGGCGGTGGGCCAGTCCGGCCAGGTCGAGCTCAACCAGGAGGCGGCCGACCTGCTCGACCGCACCCGGCGCGACCTCTACCGCCTGCTCGCCGAGGCCGAGGTCGCCCGCGACGAGTCGCAGGACGAGGGGCCCGAGGACCACGACGACCCCGAGGAGATCACCGAGGGCGAGATCGTCGAGGACTGACCCCGGGCGACCGCGAGCGCAGCGAGCCTGGTTGCCCGGAACGACGGGAACGAGCGAGCGAAGCGAGCCCCGGGCGGAGTGGGGGGACCCGGGGGCGGAGCCCCCGGGCGTGGGGGCGGAGCCCCCGGGCGTGGGGGAACCCGGGGGCGGCGCCCCCGGGCGTGGCATTAGTGTGAGCCCATGGCCGATCACTATGACGTTGTTGTCCTGGGCGCCGGCCCCGGCGGGTATGTCGCGGCGATCCGCGCGTCCCAGCTGGGCAAGAAGGTGGCCGTCGTCGAGAAGCAGTACTGGGGCGGGGTCTGTCTCAACGTCGGGTGCATCCCGAGCAAGGCGCTGCTGAAGAACGCCGCGCTGGCGCACACGCTCCACCACGAGAAGGACCTCTACGGCATCGAGGGCGAGGCGACCATGTCCTACGCCCCGGCCCACCAGCGCAGCCGCAAGGTCAGCGCGGGCATCGTCAAGGGCGTCCACTTCCTCATGAAGAAGAACAAGATCACCGAGGTGGACGGGTGGGGCACGCTGACCTCGGCGACCTCGATGGACGTCGAGGGCGAGGACGGCAACTCCACGCAGCTGACCTTCGACCACCTCATCCTGGCCACCGGCTCGGTGACCAAGATGCTGCCGGGCGTCGAGGTGAGCAAGAACGTCGTGACCTACGAGGAGCAGATCCTCGACGAGGAGCTGCCCGGCTCGATCGTCATCGCCGGCTCCGGCGCGATCGGTGTCGAGTTCGCCTACGTCATGGCCAACTACGGCGTCGACGTGACCATCGTCGAGTTCCTCGACCGGATCGTCCCGCTCGAGGAGCCGGAGATCTCCAAGACCCTGGCCAAGGAGTACAAGAAGCTCGGCGTGAAGATCATGACGAGCACCAAGGTCGACAACGTCGAGGACACCGGCGACGGGGTCAAGGTCACCGTGACGCCCGCCGACGGCGGCGACTCGCAGACGCTGGAGGCCGACAAGCTGCTCTCCGCGATCGGCTTCGCCCCGCGGGTCGAGGGCTTCGGCCTCGAGACGACCGGCGTGGAGCTCACCGACCGCGGCGCCATCGCGGTCGACGACTACCTGCGCACCAACGTCGACAACGTGTATGCCATCGGTGACGTCACCGCGAAGCTCATGCTCGCGCACACCGCCGAGTCCCAGGGCATCATCGCCGCCGAGACGCTGGCCGGCGCCGAGACGATGCCGCTGGACTACACCTTCATCCCGCGCGCGACCTACTGCCACCCGCAGATCGCCTCCATGGGGATGACCGAGCAGGCGGCCAAGGACGCCGGGCACGACGTCAAGACCGCGCAGTTCCCCTTCTCGGCCAACGGCAAGGCGATGGGCCAGGGCGAGAGCGTCGGCTTCGTCAAGGTGGTCGCGGACGCGAAGTACAACGAGATCCTCGGCGCGCACATGATCGGCCCGGACGTCACCGAGCTGCTGCCGGTGCTCAACCTGGCGCAGACCTGGGACCTCACCGCCGACGAGATGTCGCGCGTCGTCTTCGCCCACCCGACGCTGGGCGAGGCGGTCAAGGAGGCCGTCCACGGCATCGCCGGGCACATGATCAACCTCTGAGCCGACGGCGCGGGGCGGCCGGGTGGTGACCCGACCGAGCATCGGCCGTGCCGCGCTGCTCGTCTCCGGCCTGACCGGCGTCTCCACACTGCTCGGCTTCGTCCGGGACGCGGTCATCGCCGCGGTCTACGGCGCCGGTCCGCAGCTCGACGCCTACTTCGTCGCGCTCGGCCTGGCCAACATCGTGCTGGGGCTGCTCGGCACCTCGCTGACCCGCGCCAGCACGCCGGTGCTGGCCCGGGAGGCCGACGGTGAGGAGGTATGCCGCGGCCACCGCACCTTCGACGTCGTCCTGACCCCGCGCTGGTCGGCATCGGGGCCCTGAGCGTGGCCCTCGGCATCGCCGCGGCGCCGGTGTCGCGCCTGCTGGCGCCCGGCCTGACCGGCGAGGCGGCGGACCTGCTGGTGCTGCTGACCCGGATCGTCCTGGTCACCACGGTCGTCGTCGCGGCCACCGACCTGCTGGTCGCTCAGGCGCAGGCGCACGGCGTCTTCCGGTGGGGCGCGCTGCAGGGCGTCCCCTTCAACCTGGTGATGATCGGCTGCGCGGGGCTACTCGGCCCCCGCATCGGGGTCGTCGCGCTCGCGGTGGGCTTCCTCGTCGGCTCCCTGGCCCGGCTCGCGCTGCAGCTCGTGCCCCTCGTCCGGCACCGCTGGCCGGTCCGGCCACGGCTGCGCGGCGACTCCCCCGGCGTGCGCGAGATCACGGCGCTGCTGCCGCCCCTCGTGCTCGGTCAGGCGATGCTCAACGTCAACACCCTCGTCGACCGGGCGGTGGCCTCCACGGTGGGCGAGGGCGCCGTCTCGGCGGTCTTCCTCGGCTGGCGGCTGGTCAACCTGCCGGAGATGCTCGTCGTGGCCGCGCTGGTGGCACCGCTCTACCCCGCGATGGCGGCGGCCGCCGCGCAGGACGACGGTCGCGCCCGGCTGCGCCGGCTGGTGCACCGCGGGCTGGCCGTGTCGCTCACCCTGCTCGGGCCGGTCGCGGTCGTGCTGCTCGTCGCGCCCGTCCCGGTGGTGACCCTCGCCTTCGGCCGCGGCGCGTTCGACGCCGACGCGGTGCGGCTGACCGCCGTGGCCGTGCTGTGGTTCGTGCCGGGACTGCTGGCCCTCGCGTGCCGGCAGGTGCTCGTCAGCGCCTGCTACACCGTGGGTGACACCCGCGGCCCCGTCGCGATCGGGGCGGTCGTGATGGTCGTCAACGTGGTGGGCGACCTCGTGCTCGCTCCCGTCCTCGGGGTCGCCGGCATCGTCATCGCCACCTCGGCCTCGCTGCTCGTGGCGGCCACCCTCACCGGGTGGTGGGCGGCCTCCCGGCACCACCTCGTGCCGGTCCGCGCCAGTGCGCTGCTGCTAGGCCGCGCCGCTCTCGCGCTGCTGGCCGCGACGCTGCTGGCCCGCCTCGCCGTCGGCGCCATAGACCCCGAACCTGTCTGGGCCACGGCCCTGCTGGTCCTGGTGACCGCCGCCCTCGGCTACCAGCTCGCCCTGGCGGTCCTGCGGGCGCCGGAGCGCTTCGTGGCGCTGGAGGTCGCGCGACAGCTCGTGCGCCGCTGACGGCGCGGTGACCACCTCCGTCGGCTCCGCCAGCAGCCGGCCGGCGAGGAGCCGCAGCACCGGCCCGGGGTCGCGTGGGTCGGCGACGCTGTGGCGCGCACCCAGACCCCACCGCAGGCTGCCGAGGACGTCCGCGACGACCCCGCCCCGACGCTCCTGGACAGCCCGTCGCAGATCACCCGGCAGCCACTGGTAACGCATCCCGGGTCGCCCGGCCGCGAGCTCGGGCACGGGCATACCGGCGCCCGCGCGCAGACCCGCGTCCACCAGCCCGGGCCGCGCGGCCTCAGCCAGGGCGAGCGACCCGAAGAAGCGCCCGTTGAGGTCGATGAGCCGGTGGACGCCGTCTCGCCCCACCAGGAACTGCAGCTCCACCAGGCCGCTCCACCCCAGCCGGCCGAGCAGCAGCTCGCAGCGCTCGGCGAGCACCGGGTCGACCGGCACGGTGCGGGCCCGGGCCGAGGCGCCGGAGGGGGTCGGGAAGACGCACGGGGAGACCTGCTGGACCCGACCCGTCAGCCTGCCCTCGTGCACGACCCCGATGAGGGCCGACAGGACGCCGTCCACGGGCTCCTGCAGGACCGGCTCGTCGTGCTCCGAGGCGAAGGCCAGCAGGTGCCGCTCGAGCTCGGCCGACGTGCGGCACACCGCTGTCTCGATCCGGTGCCGCCGGTCGTGGTGGGGCGTCCAGTGGCGGCGGTTCTTGACCACCACCGGCAGCGCGACCTCCTGCCAGGGCTCGGGTGCCAGCGTGCGGGTCGCCGGGGTCGCCAGCCCGGCGTCCTGCGCCATCCGGTGCAGGGTGAGCTTGTCCATGCCGGCGGCGACCACCGCGGCGGCAGGGTGCGCGACCGTCGCGGCCAGTCGCTCGCGGTGGTGCGCGAGGGCCGCCATCCAGTCGTCTCCCGAGCCGACCACCACGTCGTAGCGGCCCTCGGCCAGAGCCGCCCCCAGACCCCGGAGGAAGGCGCCCTGCTCGCCGCTCGGACGGGGCACCGGGTGCAGGGCGTGGACCGCGTCGGAGGCGCCGGCCAGCCCGCCGTCGGCCCGGCTCGAGCCGAGCCCGACGCGCCACCCCGCCCGACGCAGCGCCCGGGCCGCCGTCACGGCCCCCCGGTCCCGTGCGTGCGCAAGGATCAGCACCGCACGCGGGGTGCGGCTGCGTCGCGCGACAGGCATGCGCCCCACCGTAGGCGCCGGTGATGGGATGCCGGTGAGAATCGCCGGGCGACCCGCGATCTGCTCGCGCTCCGAGGGGGGATAACCCCCGACCAGGTCCGGTGGTCCACCGGCTCCACCGGACCGGCGCCGCGCGGCAACCTTGATGTCATGAACGAGAACCCCAGCTCCGCACCCACCTCCGACCTCCCCCCGATCCTGCCGCAGCCCGCCGCGCAGCAGGAGCGCTCCGGCTCCCTGGACGGCACGTATGCCGCCCTGCGCCGCCTCCCCGCCCGCCGCACCGACCAGGCCGTCCTCGGCGGTGTCTGCGCCACCGTCGCCGACCGGCTCGGGGTCGCCCCGGTCGCCGTCCGCGCCGCCGCCGTGCTCGTGGCGCTGCTCGGCGGCGTGGGGATCGGGATCTACCTCATCGCCTGGACCGTGCTGCCGGACCGCACCGGCAGCACCCACGTCGAGCAGGGCCTGCGCCACGGCCGCGGCCGCTCGCTCATCGTCCTGGCCCTCGGCGGGTTCGCCATGCTCGGCGTGCTCGGCGGCGGCCTGTCCTTCCTCGCGGCGATCCTGCCCGAGCTCCTCGGTGTCGCCGTCCTGGCCGCCGCGGGCTACTGGGCCTGGGGCCGGCTCTCCGCCCGGCGCGAGGAGGCCACCGGCTGACGAGGCAGGGACTCCTCGTCACCCTCTGGGTGGCCCCGCCGGTCGGACCTCGTGTCCGACCGGCGCCGTCGTGCGCGGGCGCGCTCAGGCGTCCACGAGCCGCGTGCGCAGGTCGACGAGCTCCTCGACCAGGGCCTGCGCAGCGGCCAGGCGGTCCGCGGCCCAGGCGACCGCCTCGTCGACCCGGGCGGTGAGGTCCTCGGCGCTCAGCGGGTCGAAGAACCGCCCGTCACCGGCCGGGAAGTCCGCCAGGTCCGGCACCGCGACCTCCGGCAGGTCCGAGGCCGCGAGCTCGTCGCGCAGGTGCCCGACGACCTCGTCGGCGGCGGCGACCTGGCGCCGCACCGCGCGCAGCCCGTCGAACCAGTAGAGCCCGCCGTGCGGGTCGGCCATCGAGACCGACGCCTCGATCCCGGCCGCCACGACCGGGATGCGCCGGTGCACCCGCTCCAGCTCGGCCACCAGCTGCCGGGCGACGGGGAGCACCACGTCGACCTCGGCCCGCTGGCTGATCTGCCGCTGCCTCCGCTCGGCCCAGCCGAGGACCTCTCGGGGTCCACGACCTCCTCGGCAGTCCCGCGCGTGGACCGACCGCCGAGGTGACCGCGTGCCCGCGACGCGAGGACGAGGTCGCTGAGCGCCTCCTGGTAGGCCGTCTCGGGGTCCCCGAGCAGGGCGATGTCACCGTCGAGCCGGTCCGCCTCGAGTGCCAGCGTGGCCAGCCTCGCCTGGATCTCCTCCACCCGGGCCGCCGCCTCCTGCGCCTGGGCGAGCTCCTCGACCCGACGCTCGTCCAGCGTCCCGTCGAGCATCGCCCGCAGCCGCGCCACGCCGATGCCGTGCAGCCGGTCGACGTGCGCCTGCTCGGCGGCATACGCCCGCTCGCGCTCGGCGAGCAGCGCGCGGTCGCGGTCGATGCGCGGCTGCAGCAGCTCGCGCGAGAGCCGCAGCCGGCGCCACCGCGAGCGCTCGTGCTCCAGATCGAGCACCCGCTCGCGGAGCCGTCCGAGATCGGCCACGTCAGTCCGCGGTCGCCGGCTCGGCCGGCACCACGGACATCAGCTGCCGCGCCGCGAGGAGGCACAGCACCCCGCCGAAGGCGCTCAGCACCAGGCCCGGCCCCGGCATCCACCCCTGGAGCCCCACCCGGCTCAGCAACGAGACCACCTGCCACACCGGCAGCCCGACCCCCACCGCCCCGCACAGCAGCGCCTGGCCGATCACCAGCGTCCGCAGCCGGGCGGCGGGCAGCAGCCCTCCCGCGAGCGCGAGGAGCCCGGCGTAGAAGACCCACAGCCCCGCGCCGACCGCGCCGCTCACCGGCCCCAGGTGGGTGTAGACCCAGGGGAGGAAGCCGCCCAGCGCCATCATCCCGGCGGCGAGCAGGAGCCGGCCCTGACCGGGGGCACGTCGCGACCGCATGCGGGCACTGTATGCCACCACCGGCCTCCTCCCGGTGCCGCTCGGCGCACCCTGTCCACCGTTCGGCGCACCACGCCACCGCTGTGCTTGCCGCGGCGTCCGGGCTTCGGTTGCGTGGTCCCCCGACCACACGTCCCGCAGAGCAAGGAGGCTCCATGCTTGACGTCGACCAACGGCGTGAGTACTGGCGGCGCAACGTCCGCCTGATGTCGGTCCTGCTGGTGATCTGGGCCCTGGTGTCCTTCGGCGCCGGGATCCTCTTCGTCGACGCCCTCAACACCGTCTCGATCTTCGGCATACCGCTGGGCTTCTGGTTCGCCCAGCAGGGCTCGATCATCGTCTTCGTCCTCCTCATCGCGTTCTACGTGTGGCGGATGGACAAGCTGGACGCGGAGTTCGGCATCACCGAGTACGAGCAGGAGGTGCACCACCAGTGAGCACCATCCAGGCCTGGACGCTCGTCTTCGTCATCCTCACCTTCGGGTTCTACATCTGGATCGCCTACCGCAGCCGGGTCTCGGACACCGCGGGCTTCTACGTCGCCGGCGGCGGCATCCCGGCGCCCGCGAACGGCGCCGCGGTCGCGGCGGACTGGATGAGCGCCGCCTCGTTCATCTCGATGGCCGGCCTCGTCGCCTTCAGCCAGAACGGCTACGCCGGCTCGGTCTTCCTCATGGGGTGGACCGGCGGCTACGTGCTGCTGGCGCTGCTCCTCGCGCCCTACCTGCGCAAGTTCGGGAAGTACACCGTGCCCGACTTCGTCGGCGACCGCTACAACGAGACCGCCCGGCTGGTCTCGGTCGTCTGCGCGCTCGTCGTGTCCTTCGTCTACGTCGCCGGACAGATGGCCGGGGTCGGCGTCGTCTTCCAGCGGTTCCTCGGCGTCGACCGGACGTGGGGCGTCGTCATCGGCATGACGATCGTCTTCCTGTATGCCGTGCTCGGCGGCATGAAGGGCATCACCTGGACCCAGGTGGCGCAGTACTCCGTGCTGATCATCGCCTACATCATCCCGGCCGTGGCGATCTCGCTGCAGCTCTCCGGCAACCCCTTCCCGCAGATCGGCTTCGGCCAGATCCTCGGGGAGCTGGACCAGCTGCAGCAGGAGCTGGGCCTCGCGGCCTACACCGAGGCCTTCACCCAGACCTCCATGGTCAACATGGTCCTCATCACCGCCGCCCTGATGTTCGGGACGGCGGGGCTGCCGCACGTCATCGTCCGCTTCTACACCGCCAAGTCGGTGCGCGCGGCGCGCTACTCGGCGCTGTGGGCGCTGTTCTTCATCTCGCTGCTCTACACCATCGCCCCCGCCGTCGGCGCCTTCAGCAAGTACAACGTGCTGACCCAGATCCCGGGGTCCGGGATCGAGGACACCCCGCAGTGGTTCAACACCTGGCGCGACGTCGGCCTCATCACCACCGAGGACCTCAACGGCAACGGCGTCATCGACGTCGCCGGGGCGATCGGCGAGGGCACCGAGCTGGCGATCAACAACGACATCGTCGTCCTGGCGGCGCCGGAGATCGCGGGCCTGCCGGCCCCGATCGTCGGGCTGGTCGCCGCGGGTGGTCTGGCTGCGGCGCTGTCGACCGCCTCCGGCCTGCTCCTGGTCATCTCCAGCTCGGTGGCCAACGACATCTACTGGAAGAAGGTCAACCCGCGGGCGACGGACGCCCAGCAGCTGCGGGTCGGTCGCATCGCGATGGCCGCGGCCATCCTCGTCGCCGGCTACCTCGGCATCAACCCGCCCGGGTTCGTGGCCGAGGTCGTGGCGCTGGCCTTCGGGCTGGCCGCCGCCTCCTTCTTCCCGATCCTCTTCCTCGGGATCTTCTGGAAGAAGGCGACGGCCACGGCAGCCGCGACCGGTATGGCGGTCGGGCTCGGCGTGACGCTGCTCTACCAGCTGTGGACGCTGCCGACCTTCTTCGGCAACGAGCCGATCTGGGGCATCCCCGCGACCGGCATCGGCACGATCGTGATGATCCTCAACCTCATCACGATCATCGTCGTCTCGCAGTTCACCGAGGAGCCCAGCGAGCTGATGCAGCAGGTGGTGGAGGACGTCCGCTACCCCGGCCGCTCCGAGCTCGTGGCCGCCCACGCCGAGGGCCACCTGGAGGACTACGCCCGTGACCACGACGGGCACGACGAGCACGACCGGCACGACGGGCATACCGGACGGGACGGGGACGGGCGCGGCTGAGCCCACCCTCACCCCACCCGACCGACCGCGCACTCTGCTCGCAGGGTGCGCGGTCGGTCCTCGGGAGGCGGGGGAACCGGGCAGGATGACGCGGCGTCAGAGCCCTGACCGAAGCACCACCCCCGACGAGACTCGTCGCCGAGCCCCGCCCTCTCCCGCCTGGAGACCGCCATGACACCGACGTCAGGCCGCCGCACCGCCCTCATCGCCCCGCTGCTCGCCGTGCCGCTCGCGCTGGCGGCGTGCTCCCCCGCCGACCTCGTCGCCCCGCCCGCCGCCGGCGCGGCCGAGCTCACCGACTTCGGTTCGTGCGAGGAGCTGCTCGACTACTTCCAGGAGCACGCGCTGGAGCGGGTGGGTCCGTGGGGCTTCGGCGGCGGAGGCTGGTTCGGCGCCGACGACATGGTGATGGAGGACTCCGGCGACATGGCCGCCGCGGACTCGGCAGCGGGATCGGCGGAGAGCGCCGCCTCCGGCGCGGCCCAGGAGGGCACCGACTTCTCCGGCACCAACAACCAGGAGGAGGGTGTCGAGGAGCCAGACGTGGTGCAGACCGACGGCGAGATCGTCGTCACCACCCACGCGGGGCGACTGGTGGTCGTCGACGTCGCCACGTCGGCGCAGGTCGGTTCGGTCCGACTCCCGGGCCGCGACACCGGCTCCGAGGCCGAGCTGCTGCTGGACCGGGAGAACGACCGCGTGCTGGTGCTCACCCGGGAGTGGAGCGGCGGCTCCTCGCCGCTGCCGACGATGGACGGCCTGTCCACCTACCCCGCCTTCGAGGCGGTCCGCACCGTGGTGACGCTGGTGGACGTCTCCGACCCGACCGCTCCCGCCGCGGGCGGCACCATCCGGCTGGAGGGTGACTACCGCTCGGCGCGGATGCACGACGGCACCGCGCGGGTGGTCATGGTCACCCCTCCCCCGGGCCTGGCCCTGGCCCAACCACGCAACAGCTCGCTCACCGCAGAGGACGAGGCGGAGGAGCGCAACCGGGAGATCATCGAGTCCTCGACCCTCGACGACTGGCTGCCGCACCTGCAGACCATCCAGGGCACCCGCGGCGACGACACCGACGCCACCAGGGCCGTGCCGTGCGAGGACATCGCCCGCCCGCCCGACTTCTCCGGCCTGTCGACGATGTCGGTGCTGACCTTCGACCTGGCGCAGTCCCAGCTCGACGTCAGCTCGGCGACCGGCGTCGTCGCCTCCGGCTCCACGGTGTATGCCTCCGCCGACCGCCTCGTCGTCGCCACCAGCCCGTGGGAGGCGTGGGCGCTCGCGGACGGCTCCGACGCGGTGCTCCCCCGCGACGCCGGGACGGCCGGCACCGCGCTGCACACCTTCGACCTGACCGAGCCCGGCTCCACCGACTACGTCGCCTCGGGGTCGGTCGAGGGCCGCATGCTCAACCAGTTCAGCCTGGACGAGGCCGACGGCGTCATCCGCGTCGCGACCACGACCGACGCGCGGGGCAGCACACCGTCGTCGAGCTCGCTCGTCGTGCTCGCCGAGGAGGGGGACCGGCTCGTCGAGCAGGGCCGCGTCGACGGTCTCGGCGAGACCGAGCGGATCTACGCGGTGCGCTACCTCTCGGCCGACACCGCGGCCGTCGTGACCTTCCGGGAGACCGACCCGCTCTACCTCGTCGACACCTCCGACCCCACCGCGCCCGAGGTCACCGGTGAGCTCAAGATCCCCGGCTACTCGGCATACCTCCACCCGGTCGGTGAGGACCTCCTGCTCGGCGTCGGACAGGACGCGACCGAGCAGGGCCGGACCACCGGGCTGCAGGTATCGCTCTTCGACATCTCCGACCCGGCCGCGCCGACCCAGGTCGCCAAGCAGACCTGGAAGGACCACTACTCGCAGGCCGAGCACGACCACCGGGCCTTCCGCTACTGGCCGCAGACCGGGCAGCTCTTCCTGCCCGCCGACGCCTGGACCGAGGAGAGCGAGTGGACGGGCGTGATCTCCGCGAGCCTGGACGGGACCGCGCTCGACCAGGGCCCGCGGCTGCAGCTGGGCGGCAGCTCGGCGGCCGGCTGGGACTGGGCGCGCCGCACGCTCGTCATCGACGACCAGCTCTGGGTGCTCGGCGAGGACACCCTGCACGTCGCGGACCTGGCCACGCTGGAGCCGGAGGGGACGGTCGACCTCTGACCCACTCTGCACCATCGTGCGATTCCGCGGTATGCCTGGAACGAGTCATTCTTCTCCTGCCCGACACCTGATGAAGCAAAGAATCCTGGGTGATGTGAGATCCTGACGAAGATATTGCGGAGACCTTGCCTCAAGTCATACCTGCAGCGCATTGACTTCGCCCTGCGCCTGCTGCTTCACTGGCGTCATGACGACCTGGTCCCGCCGAATGCGCCGCTGCTGAGCCCACCCCTCGCAGCCGATGCGCAGCCGACGCGACCGTCGTCCCGTGCCATCCCCTCCCGCTGCTGAGGCGGGCTCAGCAGAGTGATCGACCACCCTGCACCCCTCCGGCGAAGCGAGACACGATGGCCACCTACACCGACTTCAGCACCCGGCAGATCCACGCCGGTCAGACCCCCGACTCCCAGACCGGCGCGCGGGCGCTGCCGATCTACCAGACCACCTCCTACGTCTTCGACGACGCGGACCAGGCCGCGGACCGGTTCGCGCTGGCCGAGCTGGGCCCGATCTACACCCGCATCACCAACCCCACCACCGAGACGGTGGAGAACCGCATCGCCGACCTCGAGGGCGGCGTCGGGGCGCTGCTCCTGGCCTCCGGCTCCTCCGCCGTAACCCTGGCGATCCTCAACGTCGCCGGAGCGGGCGACCACGTCGTCTCCTCCCCCAGCCTCTACGGCGGCACGCAGAACCTCTTCGCCCACACCCTGCCCCGGCTCGGCATCGAGGTCACCTTCGTCGAGGACCCGACCGACCCCGAGCAGTGGCGGGCGGCCGCGCGCCCCACGACCAAGGCGTTCTTCGGCGAGACCATCGCCAACCCCAGCAGCGACGTCCTGGACACCCGGGCCCTCGCCGACGTCGCGCACGAGGTCGGCGTCCCGCTCATCGTGGACAACACGGTCGCCACACCCTTCCTGTCTCGCCCGATCGAGCACGGCGCCGACGTCGTGGTCCACTCCGCCACCAAGTTCCTCGGCGGCCACGGCACGTCGATCGCGGGGGTCATCGTCGACGCCGGGCGCTTCGACTACGGCGCCGACCCGGGCCGCTTCCCCGGCTTCACCGAGCCGGACCCCAGCTACCACGGCCTGGTGTATGCCGAGGCGCTCGGCGAGGGCGGGGTGCTCGGGGCCAACGTGTCCTACATCATCAAGGCCCGGGTGCAGCTGCTGCGCGACCTGGGCCCGGCGGTCTCGCCGTTCAACGCCTTCCTCATCGCCCAGGGTCTGGAGACGTTGTCGCTGCGGATCGAGCGGCACGTCGCCAACGCGCAGCGGGTCGCGGAGTGGCTGACCGGGCAGGAGCAGGTGACCTCGGTCGCCTACGCCGGGCTCCCCGACCACCCCTCGCACGCCCGCGCCCAGGCATACCTGCCGGGCGGTGCCGGCGCCGTCCTCGCCTTCGAGATCGAGGGTGGCGCCGACGCAGGGCGCGCCTTCGTCTCCGCGCTGGAGCTGCACAGCCACGTCGCCAACATCGGCGACGTGCGCTCCCTGGTCATCCACCCCGCGAGCACCACGCACTCCCAGCTCACGCCGGAGGCGCAGGCGGCAGCCGGGGTGACGCCTGGACTGGTGCGGCTCTCGGTGGGCATCGAGGGGATCGAGGACATCCTGGCCGACCTGGAGCGCGGCTTCGCCGCCGCCTCCGCCGCCCGCCGCGACCCCGAGGCCGCCTGAGATGGCCGCCCTCCCCGGCCCGGAGCCGGCGCAGCCCCCTCCCGCCCCGCGCACCCGCCGTCGCACCCAGCCCGTCGGCGACCTGGTCCTGGAGTCGGGTGAGGTCCTCGAGGACGTGCGCGTCACCTACCAGACGTGGGGCCGGCTCAACGCCGACCGCAGCAACGCGGTCCTCGTCCTGCACGCGCTCACCGGCGACAGCCACGTCGTCGGGGACCGCGGCCCGGGCCAGCCGACCTGCGGCTGGTGGCCGGGGCTCATCGGGCCGGGCGCCCCCCTGGACACCGACGAGTGGTTCGTCGTCGCACCCAACGTGCTCGGCGGCTGCGGCGGCACGACCGGTCCGTCCTCGGCCGCGCCGGACGGGCGCCCCTACGGCAGCTCCTTCCCCCGGGTGACGGTCCGGGACCAGGTGCGGGCCGAGGCGCTGCTGGCCGATCGGCTGGGCATTCCCGCCTTCGCGCTGGTCGTCGGTGGCTCGGTCGGGGGTATGCGCTCGCTGGAGTGGGCGGCGACCTTCCCCGGTCGGGTGAAGCGGTGCGTGGTGCTCGCCGCGAGCGCTGCCGCGAGCGCGGACCAGATCGCGTGGTCGGTCCCGCAGCTGCACGCGATCCGGCTCGACCCGGCCTTCCACGGCGGCGACTACTACCCCGGCCCCGGCCCGCGCGCCGGGCTCGAGATCGCCCGGCAGATCGCGCACACGACCTACCGCTCGGCGACCGAGCTGGCGCTGCGCTTCGGCGGCGACGCCCAGGAGGGCGAGCAGCCGCTGCGCGGCGGCCGGTATGCCGTCCAGTCCTACCTGGAGCACCACGGCCGGAAGCTGGTGCGCCGGTTCGACCCCAACGCCTACCTCACCCTCACCGAGGCCATGAACAGCCATGACGTCGGGCGGGACCGAGGCGGCGTGGCGGCCGCGCTGCGGCGGATCACCGCCGAGCTGACGGTGGCCGTCGTGTCCAGCGACCGCCTCTTCACCCCGGCCGACGGAGAGGTGGTCGCGACCGCGCCGGCCTGCCGGGAGCTCGCCGTCATCGACAGCCCGTACGGCCACGACGCCTTCCTCATCGAGACCGAGCAGGTCTTCGCGATCATCGCTCGCGCGCTGGCCGGTGACCGCCCGGCGGGTGACTGCCCCGCGCAGGTCGAGCAGGCGCAGTCCCCTCGCCTCGTCGGCACAGGCCTCTGGTAGGAGCGGGCCCGTCCCACCCCGGCGCACTCCCACCTGGCCGGTGGGGAGCCTGGCCTGCGGTGCATACCTTTGCCCAGGTCGACGGGGCGCGTGGGGCTTGTCCCGCCAACCCCACCGACGCCGGCCAGCCGACCCCGAGCAGGAGCCTCACAGCCCTGTGGGCTCGGCCAACCAGTCGACCTCCGCGCAGACGGCGCCGGGCACGAGCCCGGCGAGGGCCACGGTCGCCGCCGCGGTGGGGTTCACCACCCGGTAGTCGATCGAGGTGACGACCAGGCCGTCCTGCTCCTCCACCGTGAAGGGCTCGCCCTCCAGGCCGGGCGGCAGCCCCAGCGCGTCGGACCACCCGACGCTCTCGGTCGTGGGCCAGGTCTCTGCGAGCGCCACCCGGGCAGCCGCGTCGGCGCGGGCCGCCTCGGGGCCGACGCCCTCCTCGTGGACGAGATCGAGGGTCGCCTCGCTGCCGGTGAAGGCCAGACTCCAGGCCCGGGGCGAGCGCAGGTCGTCGACCCTCGTGCCACCCACGGCGACCTCCTGCTCCTCGACGGTCGCGTCGACACCGAGGGCGGCGGGCCAGGACAGGCAGCCGGGCACGACGAGCCTGCTCTCCTCCTCCCCGTCAAGCAGCGCGGCGATCTCGCCGCGGCTCGCGAGCGGCGCGTCCGTGGCCTCGCCCCGCACCAGGAGGTGCACGTCGCGCAGCACGGTCGCGCCGGCCACGCCGGGCACCCCGTCACGGGTCGCCCGGTCCAGGCCCGCCAGATCCAGGTCGTCACGCAGCCGCAGCGCGAGCCCGTCGGCGTCCTCGTCGCCGGCCCAGCGCACCTCCCACAGCGCGTCGTCCTGGGTGGTGGCATACCGCAGCCGCAGCCGACTGTTCTCCGCGCGCAGCGCACCGTCGGTGAGCAGCACGGTGCTGGACCCGACGGAGCGCCAGAAGGCGATCGTGTCCGTCTGGAGGCTCTCGCTGGTCAGGTCGGCGGCGCCCAGGCGGTCCTTGATCGCCGCCCAGTCCGTGACGGTGAGGTATGCCGTCTCCGCCGGCGCCAGCGCGAGCGCCGCCGCCTCCGGGCCAGGGTCGGGCTGGGGCGCGGGCGCGGGCGTGGAGGTCGAGGTGGTGATGGCGCCCGCCCCAGCCTCGGGATCGACCGTGGCCGAGTTGACGACGTCCGGGGAGGGTGCGGTGCCTCCGGGATCGGTGGTGGAGGCCAGCGGGACGCTGCTGCCGCCGCACGCAGCGACCAGCAGCGGGGCGACGACGACGGTGATCAAGCTGCCTCTCACGCACCTCAGTCTGCCCGCCGTGAGCCATGGCAGGGAACCGGCCGCGCCGCTGCTGCGTCCACGCCGTAGGCTGGACCACCACAGGGGAAAGGAGCCCACGATGCCGGAGTGGTTACGAGACGCGCAATGGCTGTGGTGGGTCGGTGCGGCCCTGGCCTTCGGGATCGTCGAGATGACGACCCTGGACCTGCTCTTCCTCATGCTCGCGCTGGGCGCGCTCGTGGCGGCGATCGTCGCGGGCACCGGCCTCGGCCTCATCTGGCAGGTGCTGCTCTTCGCCGTCGCCTCCGGGCTGTTCGTCTTCGCGCTGCGCCCGGTCGCGCTGAAGTACCTCCGCCTCGAGGGCCGTGGCGGCAAGATGGGCATCGAGGGCAACATCGGGCAGACCGCGACCGTCCTGGAGCCGGTCTCCGACCGCGACGGGCTCGTCAAGCTGCGCGGCGAGGACTGGACCGCCCGGTCCGAGCTGGAGGGGCAGACCTTCGCCACCGGTGACCTTGTCACCGTGGTCCGCATCGACGGTGCCACCGCTGTCGTCACCGCGGCCACCCCCGAGGACAAGCCCTTCGACCTCGAACCGCCCACCATGTGACGCCGTGGCGCGTCCCCGCATACCTCTCGCTCACCCCACCAAGGAGACCTGATGGATCCCATCAACCTCATCGTCTGGGCCGTCGTGCTGCTGCTGGCGCTGTTCGTCGTGGTCGCGATCGCCCGGGCGATCCGCATCGTGCCGCAGGCGACCAGCGTCATCGTCGAGCGGCTGGGCAAGTACGACCGCACCCTCGACGCGGGGCTGCACTTCCTCGTGCCCTTCGTCGACCGCCCGCGCTCGGTGGTCGACCTGCGCGAGCAGGTCGTGAGCTTCCCGCCGCAGCCGGTGATCACCAGCGACAACCTGGTCGTCTCGATCGACACGGTCATCTACTTCCAGCCCACCGACCCCAAGGCGGCGACCTACGAGATCGCCAACTACATCCAGGGCATCGAGCAGCTCACCGTCACCACGCTGCGCAACGTCATCGGCTCGCTCGACCTCGAGCAGACGCTGACCAGCCGCGACATGATCAACGGCCAGCTGCGCGGCGTGCTGGACGAGGCGACCGGGCGCTGGGGCATCCGGGTCAACCGGGTGGAGCTCAAGGCCATCGACCCGCCCGCCAGCGTGCAGGACTCGATGGAGAAGCAGATGCGCGCCGAGCGCGACCGTCGCGCGGCCATCCTCAACGCCGAGGGCGTCAAGGGCAGCCAGATCCTCACCGCCGAGGGCGAGAAGCAGGCGCAGATCCTGCGCGCCGAGGGCGCGGCCCAGTCCGCGATCCTGGAGTCCCAGGGTGAGGCCCGCGCGATCCTGCAGGTCTTCGACGCCATCCACAAGGGCAACCCGGACAGCAAGCTGCTGGCCTACCAGTACCTCCAGATGCTGCCCGAGATCGCCAAGGGCGACTCTAACCAGATGTGGGTCGTGCCCACCGAGCTCACCGCCGCGCTCGCCGGGATCGGCAACGCGCTCGGCGGTGGCAAGGGACCGGACTCCGCCGGCCTGGACGCCCCCTCCAGCGGGATCAGTTCCGAGGTCGGCGACATCGACCTCGGGGTGGACGCACCGATGCTGGAGGACCCGCGCGAGGCACTGCGCCGGGCCCGTGAGGAGGCCGAGGGCGCGACCCGCGACGCGGAGATCTCCACCCGCAAGCGCTCCAAGCAGGACGCCGACGCCGCCATCGCCGAGGCGGCGGAGAAGGCCCGTCAGGCCGCCAAGCCGCACGCGGGCGAGGAGCAGGACGACGCCTCTCAGGCCGAGCTCGGCACCCTGGAGCAGCCGGAGCAGGTCGCTCCCGACCTCGGCCAGCAGGCCGGTGCCGACCAGCCCGACGCGCAGTCCCAGCCGCAGCCGGACCACGAGGCGGGGCCGTGGGAGCGGCCCGAGGGTCAGGGCCAGCCGTGGAAGCGGGACGACCAGGGCTGACCACCGACTGCCGAGCACCGAGACGGGGCGCGACCACCACGGTCGCGCCCCGTCCCGCGTCCGCGGGCCTGCTGCCGAGGTTGGACCCATGTGGATCACCGACGCGCGCCCGTGGGCCGGAGCACCGGCCGATGTCCTGATCGAGGGCGAGCCGATCGCGCAGGTATGCCCGCGCGAGGGCGGCGCGGGAGCGCCCGGGCGTGAGGGCGAGGCCGTCGTCGAGGGGCGCGGACGGCTGCTGCTGCCCGCCTTCGCCGACGTGCACGTGCATCTCGACTCCAACGGCTTCCGCGCCGACGCGCTCAGCCTCGTCTGACCAGCACGACCGACTCCCAGCCCAGCAGCACGCCGCCGTCCTGCACGCCCGCCGCGGCCTCCGGTGAGGTTGAGATCGCCACGTCCGCCTCACGCCAGCCGTCGAGCAGGTCCTCCGGCAGGCTGATCGGCTCCCGGGTGAACGAGGCCAGGGTCAGCAGCCGGGCGTCGCCGAAGTCCCGGCCGAAGGCCCACAGGTCGGGATGCTCCATCGCCAGCGGCGTGACGCCGCCGCGCGCCACGACCGGCTCGTCGTGCCGCAGCGCGATGAGCGCGCGGTAGTGCTCGAGGACCGACCCGGCCACCCCCACCTGGGCCCGCGCGTTGATCTCCGTGTGGTTGGGGTTCACGCCGATCCACGGCTCGCCCGCGCTGAAGCCTGCCCCGGGGCCGGCCGTCCACTGCACCGGCGTCCGGGCGTTGTCGCGACCCACCTCACGCACCCCCGGCAGCAGCTCCTCGACGGAGGCGCCGCCCGCCTGCCGCTCGGCGAGGTGGTTGAGCGACTCGATGTCGCGCAGCTCCTCGGGACCGGCGAAGGGGAGGTTGGTCATCCCCAGCTCCTCGCCCTGGTAGACGTAGGGCGTGCCGCGCAGCGTGTGCAGGACGGTCGCGAGCGTCTTCGCCGAACGCTCCCGCCAGACCGGGTCGTCGTCGCCGAAGCGGGACACGGCTCGGGGTTGGTCGTGGTTGTCCCAGTAGAGGCTGTTCCAGCCGCGCTCGGCCAGCCCGGTCTGCCAGCGCATGAGGCTCTCACGCAGCTGCGGCATCGTCACCGGCACCCGGTCGAACTTCCCGCCCGGCCCGATGCCGAGGTCGACGTGCTCGAACTGGAAGACCATGTCCACCTCCTGCCGCTCCGGGTCGGTGTAGCGGCGGGCCTCGTCGACGTCGACACCCGGCATCTCACCGACGGTGAGGAAGGCGCGGGGATGCTCGGCGAAGACCTCCTGGTGCATCTCGTGGAGGAACTCGTGCATCCGCGGCCCGTCCACCACCGCGTGGGAGGCGTCGCCGTCGGTGAGGGTCGCGGGCTTCGAGACGAGGTTGATGACGTCCATCCGGAAGCCGTCCACCCCGCGGGCCAGCCACCACCGCATCATCGCGTAGACCGCCTGCCTGACCTGCGGGTTCTCCCAGTTGAGATCGGGCTGCTTACGGCTGAACAGGTGGAGGTAGTACTCCCCCGTCGCCTCGTCCCAGGTCCACGCCGGGCCGGAGAAGAACGAGCGCCAGTCGGTCGGCTCGGCGCCCGACTCCCCTCCGGTATGCCCCTCGCGCGGCGGGCGCCACCAGTACCAGTCGCGCCGGTCGGACCCCCGGGAGGACCGGCTCTCCTCGAACCACGCGTGCTCGTCGCTGGTGTGGTTGACCACGAGGTCCATGACCAGCCGGATCCCCCGGGCGTGCAGCGCCGCGACCACCTCGTCCAGGTCCGCCAGCGAGCCGAAGACCGGGTCGACGTCGTGGTAGTCGCTGATGTCGTAGCCGTTGTCGTCCTGCGGGCTGCGGTAGACCGGGCTCAGCCAGACCACGTCGACGCCGAGGTGCTCCAGGTGGTCGAGGTGGTCCAGGACGCCCCGCAGGTCCCCGATGCCGTCGCCGTCGCCGTCGGCGAAGCTGCGGGGGTAGATCTGGTAGACGACGGCGGAGGTCCACCAGTCGCGGGGAAGGTGCTGGTCGAGAGCAGACGGCATACCCGCCAGCCTAGGGGCGGGAGGGGGCAACCACACGCGACGCTCGGTGGGGTCTGAGGGGTCAGTCCCGGTCGAGCTGGGCGAGCACCATCCGCGCGATCCGCTCCGGCGGGTTGGCGACGTCGTAGACCGCGCCCCGTTCCTCGGCGCCGAGCGGCTCCAGCGTGTCGAGCTGCGACTCCAGCAGCGAGGGCGGCATGAAGTGCTCCCGCGAGCTCATCCGGTCCAGCAGCAGGCCCTTGTCACCGACGAGGTGGACGAACCACGTGCCGTCGCCACCGCGTCGCAGGATGTCGCGGTATGCCTCCCGCAGCGCCGAGCAGGTGAGGACCGTCGGCTCGCCACGGGCGTCCCGCTCGGCGGTCCAGGCGGCGAGCGCCTCCAGCCAGGGCCAGCGGTCCTCGTCGACCAGCGGTCGGCCGCTGGCCATCTTGGCGACGTTGGCCTCGGGGTGGAAGTCGTCGCCCTCGGCGAACTCCCAGCCCAGCCGTGCCTCCAGCGCCTGGGCGATCGTGGACTTGCCCGTGCCGGAGACCCCCATGACCACCAGGTGCACCGGCTCGCCGGCCGGGTCCGGCAGCGGCGTCACGGGACCACGAACCAGACGAGCAGACCGATGAGGAAGATCGAGACGCCGAGCGTCGTCTCCAGCACCGTCCAGGTCCGCAGCGTGGTCTTGACGTCCATCCCGAAGAACCGGCTGACCAGCCAGAAGCCGGAGTCGTTGACGTGCGAGAGCACGGTGGCCCCCGCGGCGATCGCCAGCACGAGGCAGGCGATCTTCAGGTCGGACAGGTCCGCCGCCGCGACACCGGCCGCCATGAGCCCGGAGGTCGTCGTCAGCGCCACGGTCGCCGAACCCTGGGCCACCCGCAGCAGGGTGGCGATGAGGAAGGCCGAGACGATGAGCGGCAGCCCGAGGTCGGCCAGGCTCTCCGAGAGCGCGGCACCGATCCCGGAGTAGCGCAGCACCCCGCCGAACATGCCACCGGCGCCGGTGATGAGGATGATCGCGCAGATCGGCCCGAGGGCGTCGTTGAGCAGGCTCTCGACCGTGGCGAGCGAACGGCCCCGCGTGCCGAGGGTGTAGGTCGAGACCAGCAGCGTGATGAGCAGGGCCACCGGTGTCTGGCCGATGAAGACGAGGGCGTCCAGGATGGGGCTGTCGCCCAGCGTGCCCGCGGCCCGCAGCGTCTCGATGCCCGTGTTGAGCGCGATGAGGACGAACGGCAGCAGCAGCAGCCCCAGCACCGTGCCGAAGGAAGGTGGCGCCACCTTCTCCTCGCCCGAGGCGATCCGCTCCGCACGCTCGTCGTCGTCGCCGTCGTCGAGGTCCGAGGGCTCCCCCGAGACCGTGCCGCGCAGGATCGTGTCGTTGATGGGGACGTAGACCCGGCCCGCGTAGCCGACGGTCACGAGGTGGACGCCGACGTACCACGCCACGAAGGCGGCCGGGATGCCGATGAGCATGCTCAGCCCGATCGACCCGCCCAGCTCGGTCGCCGCCGTGACCGGACCGGGGTGCGGCGGCACGATCGCGTGCATGGCGGCGAAGGCACCGGCGGCGGGGAGGGCATACAGGAGCACCGACCCGCCGAACTTGCGGGCGACCGAGAAGATGATCGGCAGGAAGACCATGAGGCCGGCGTCGAAGAAGATCGGTATGCCGAAGAGCAGCGCCGCGACGCCCAGCGCCATGGGGGCGCGTTTCTCCCCGAAGCGGTTGATCATCGTGTCGGCGAGCACCTGCGCGCCGCCGGTGACCTCGAGGATCCGCCCGATCATCGCCCCGAGGCCGACGAGCAGCGCCACCGAGCCGAGAGTCGAGCCGAAGAAGCTGGTGGCGACGCCCGCGAGCTCCCGGAACGGGATGCCGGCCGCCAGGCCGGTGACGAGACTGACGGTGATGAGCGCCACGAAGGCGTGCATCCGCAGCGTGATGATGAGGAAGAGCAGCACCGCCACGGCGACCGCCGCGATGGTGAGCAGGGTCCCCGCTCCGTAGACGGGATCCATGGGCTCCATGAGCACCCCCGGGCGTGTCGACGACGTGGTCCCGACCACCCTAGACCGACGCTGCCGCCATGGCGCGGCCACGAGGGGCAGGGAGGTTTCGCGCCCGTGGGGCCGCGGTGCTGCTCGTCGGCGCCGCTGATCAGGTGTCGTCGGGCGCGTCGACCCAGCGGCGACGGGCGCTGGCGGCGACGAGATCGGCCCGACCGCCGGAGAGCTCGGCCAGCAGGTCCGGCAGCGAGGGCGCGTCCCGCACCGGGACCAGGACCGGCAGCGTGACCTCCTGGGCATACCGCGCCTCGCCGATGCTCACCCCGCGCACCCGCAGGTCGTGCTCCAACCGGCCGGCCAGGTCGTGCCCGATGCGCACGTCGACCTCCTCGACGAGCACCCGGGTGAGCGGCACCGCCTGCTCCAACGCCTCGCGCACCACGCCCCCGTAGGCCCGGGCGAGGCCGCCGGTGCCCAGCTTCGTCCCGCCGAACCAGCGGCTGACCACGGCGACGACGTCGGTGAGACCGGCGTGCGTGAGCGCCTCGAGCATCGGCATACCCGCGCTGCCGGCGGGCTCGCCGTCGTCGTTGCTCCGGACCACCGAGGCGTCCACGCCGAGCACGAAGGCGGAGCAGTGGTGCCTGGCGTCCCAGAGCGTCCGTCGGGCCTCGTCGACGACGCCCCGGGCATCGGCCTCGTCCTCCACCCGGCGCAACCAGCACTCGAAGACCGAGCGCCTGTCCTCCAGACGCGCCACCACCGGGGCGGCGAGGGTGCGGCAGGTCGTGGGCTCCACCTGGTGAGGGTATGCCGCTCAGCCCCGGCTCCTACACTGCAGCCATGGTCCTCACGCGCAGACTCCTCGCGGCCCTGCTCGCTGCCGGCTTCCTCACGGTCCCCGTGGCCGCCCAGGCCCACGACGAGCTGACCGGCAGCGAGCCCGCCGACGGCGACAGCGCCGAGGCGCCCGACGAGCTGACGCTGACCTTCAGCGGGGACATCGCGGAGGTCGGTGCGGCGGTCACCGTCACGGCCCCGGACGGGTCGTCGGTCACCGACGGTGAGCCCGAGGTCGACGGGACCGAGGTCGAGCAGGACCTCGTGGACGAGCTCGGCGACGGTGAGTATGCCGTGGCCTGGCGGGTGACCAGCGAGGACGGCCACCCCATCTCCGGTGAGTTCGCCTTCACCGTCGAGGGTGAGGGCTCGCCGACCGAGGAGGATGAGGACAGCTCGGCGGAGGCCACGTCCGAGGCCGCCGCGCCGGAGGAGTCGGGCGACGCCCCCCAGGAGAGCGACGAGGCCGAGCCGGCGCCGACACCGGAGGACACCGACTCCGCCGCGGCCGAGGAGGAGACCACCGAGGACGCCGGCGAGACCTCGGGCGAGGCCGCCGCAGGGCCCACCGGGGTACCCGCATGGGCCTGGGCCGTGGTGGCCGTCGCCGCCGCGGGACTGCTCGGCATGCTGGCCTGGACCTGGCAGCGGGGACGCTCCTGACGGCGGTCCGGATGCGGGAGCACGGCCCCCTCTCATGTACCGTAGAGCCCACGGATTACACACATTCCCGGGCCGGCTCCGCGACCTGACTCATCAGCCAGCGATGCCGCTCCGGCAGACTCGATGCAAGGGGGTCACGCCATGGGGCGCGGCCGGGCCAAGGCAAAGCAGATCAAGGTTGCACGGAAGCTGAAGTACTCAGCCCCCGACACCGACCTCTCGGCTCTCGAGCGGGAGCTGCACTCCACGCGTGGGGAGTTCGACTACACCCCGCCGAGCGAGGAGTCCGACAGCGACGACGACCTCGACTCCGAGGACGACCCCTACGCCGAGGACGAGGGAGACGACTACGGCTCCTGGGCCGCCGGCGGCCGTTGACACCGTGACGCCGGGGGGTCGTCGGTGAGCACACGCAGCCGGCACGAGGCACGGTGGACCCACGCCGACGCGAAGGCCACCGGTCGGTTGCCCCGCAACGCCTGGTGGATGCTGCCGCTGCTGGCGGCGCTGTCCCTGGTGGCCCTCTACGGCGGCTACCGCGTCTACATGGGCATCGCCACCGTCACCTACGAGGTGCGCCAGTGCCAGGAGCCGCTGACCGAGCAGTCCACCTGGGCGGATGTCCAGTCAGCGGCGTGCGAGCCGGTATCGGCCGACGCGCTGACCATGGCGCTCATGCGCGGTGAGGAGCGGGTGGAGCCGGACGGCGTCTCGGGGTCGGTCCTCACCTGGGAGGCGTGGGCGGTCAACTCCCCCGAGCACAGCGTGGACCTCGACCTGACGCAGCCCGCGGAGACCGTCGTCATCGGCGAGCCCGAGGCCCAACGGGTGCGGGTGGCGCTGACCAGCGACGCGAGCGACACCAGCTGGGGCGGCTTCATCGGCGGTCGCGGGCCGACCTCCTACTGGGTGCTGCTGACCCCAGCCGGCTGACAAGACCTCGACTGCGGGAGCCGGTCAGGGGCGGTAGCTCCCGACGACGCGCACCGATCCTCCGTCCACACCCTTGGCGCCCTGCACGACGTCGGCGTCCGGCTGCCCACCGTCGCCGCGCTCGACCGTGCCGATCGGCCAGGTATCGATGCCGGCCTCGGTGAGCAGGTCGACCGCCCGCTCGGCACGGTCGGGGTCGAGGACCGCGACGAAGCCCACCCCCATGTTGAGCGTCTGCTCCAGGTCCGGCTGGGGCACCTGCCCCAGCTCCTGGACGAGGGTGAAGACCGGCGGTGGCGTCCACGACCGCTCGATCGTGGCGAGCGTCCCGGCGGGCAGGACCCGAGCCAGGTTGGCCGCGAGCCCGCCCCCGGTGACGTGCGAGAGCGCGTGCAGGTCCTCCCCGAGGTCACGGACGAAGGCGAGCAGCGGGCGGGTGTAGATGCGGGTCGGCTCCAGGCACTCCTCGCCCAGCGTGCGGCCGAGCTCGGGCACCTGGCGGTCCCAGGCCCAGCCCGCGGCGGCGACGACCCGGCGGACCAGGGAGAAGCCGTTGCTGTGCAGGCCCGAGCTGGCCAGCGCCAGGACGACGTCGCCGTCGGCCACCCGGTGCGGCCCGAGCACCGCGTCGTGCTCGACCACCCCGGTCGCCGCGCCCGCCACGTCGTACTCCTGCGGGTCGAGCAGGCCCGGGTGCTCCGCGGTCTCGCCGCCGACGAGCGCGACGCCCGCGAGCTCACAACCGCGGGCGATGCCCGAGACGATCGCCGCGATCCGCTCGGGCACGACCTGCCCGCAGGCGATGTAGTCGGTCATGAACAGCGGCTCGGCCCCGCTGACCACGATGTCGTCGACCACCATGCCGACCAGGTCCTGCCCGATCGTGTCGTGCACGTCCATCGCCTGGGCGATCGCCACCTTGGTGCCGACACCGTCCGTGGAGGTCGCGAGCACCGGACGGCGCATGCCCTGCAGCGCGGAGGCGTCGAACATCCCGGCGAAGCCGCCGAGCCCACCGAGCACCTCCGGGCGCTGGGCCCGCCGGACCGACTCCTTCATGAGCTCCACCGCGCGGTCGCCGGCGTGGACGTCGACGCCGGCGCTGGCATACGTGATCGGCTGGTCGCTCATCAGGTGCGTTCCCTCAGGGGTCGGGGCGGGTGCGCCCCCAGGGTATGCCGCCGCTCACCGACGCGGGTGACCGGACCTGCCCCGTCGGCGAGCGCTGAGGCTCAGCCGTGCCCGCCGTCGCGGATCTATTCGCCGTGCCCATCGGCCTCGACGCCACCGTCGCCGTCCGTCGTCAGCGTGGCCTGGTCGGTCTCGAGCTGCTGCGGCTCCTCGTCGTCCCCGGCCACCCAGTCGCCCGGCTGCCGGAAGTCCTCGCCCGCGGCGACGTCGTGGTCGGCCGGGTCGTGCTCCCGGGCGAACTCCTCCTGCCGCCGACGGGTCTCCTCCGCCTCCTGCGCGTCGCGGTCCCCCGCGGCCGACGACGCGTCGGGCGCGTCGTCGGCCGTCCCCTCCGGCTCGTGGGCGGCCTGGTCCTCAGGCTCCGGCGTGGTCTGGTCGTCGTGCTCGCTCATGGCGCCTCCGCATCCCGGGTCGCCGACCCGTCGCCTCGGACGCTAGACCTGGTTCCCCCCGACCGCGCGGCGAAGCGCCCCGCGTCCATCCTGAGCGCACTCGGACCTCGCCAGGCAGCCGGTGCCTACGTTGTACACGATGCACAGCGGTGCACAGGTTCGGCACACCGACGAGGACCCAACCGTTCGCGACATCCCGCCGTTGGGACAGGGTGAGAGGAGGTGCCACGTGGCACGAGCGGCCCGCCCGGTCGACGAGGACTTCGCCCGCTTCGTCGGGGCTCACCAGCACACGCTGCAGCGCGCGGCCTACCTGCTGTGCGGTGATCGTGAGCTGGCCCGCGACCTGACCCAGGAGGCGTTGACCCGGACCGCCCAGCGCTGGCACAGGGTCAGGGACGGACTCCCGCTCGCGTATGCGCGGCGCATCCTCTACACCGTCAACGTCGACCGTTGGCGGCGCACCGGGCCAGAGGTCCTCACCGACACCCCGCCAGAGCGTGCGTCGTCCGGGGACGACGCGTGGGCGACCTCCCTGGCGATCCGTGACGCACTGCAGCAACTACCTCCCCGGGTGCGGGCCGTGGTGGTGCTGCGCTACGTCGAGGACCTCGACGTCGCGACGACAGCGCAGACGCTCGGCATCAGCGACGGCACGGTGAAGAGCCAGACCAGCGACGGCATCCGCCGCCTGCGTGAACTCCTGACCGAGGTGAGGACCGATGCATAACGACGAGCTCAAGGATCTGCTCGAGCGGGCGACCACAGGGGCACCAGGTGAGGATCTGACCGAGGCGGCCTGGCGCGACGGTCGACGCCGCGCTCGGCGGCACAGCTGGAGTGTCGGCTCGCTCGGCGCAGTGGCCGGCGTGGCCGCAGTCGTCGCTGCGTGGTCGCTCGGGGGTGGCAGCACCGACGCCTCCCCCGGGCCGGCCGAGAGTGGTGGCGTGGACGACACAGCGGTCACGAGCATCCCGCCGGGAGCGGAGATGGTGCCCTATCGGGTCGTCTTTGAGGTGGTTGAGGGTGAGCCGCGGCCCGACGGGCCCGTGGACTCCTGGGCCGACGTCGAGGAAGTGGTCGCCTCCCCGACCGAGTTCGTGGTCGAGGGCCCGCGGGGGATCATCAGCACTGACTGGGCGTCGCCGCTGCGGCTCGGCGGACCGATCAACTTCACGGAGCCGGAGACCATGACGCTGGAGGTCGACTGCTTCACCATGGTCTTCGAGGACGTAACCTTCACAGAGAAGGGCCGCATCGCCTCTCCGGAGATCGGTCGACCCGCAGTCGACAGCTGTCTCGGCTACAACGGCGTGACACCTGTGACTGCCCTGGCGACCGATCCGGAGGCGAGCCTGAGCTGGGCAGGCGGGAAGCTCGAGCTGACCGGTCACGAGGATCTCCTCTCCCTCGACGACGCCAGCGAGGAACTGGAGGAGAGCGTCCTGTTGGCCAATGTGCCTCCGACGGAGCTGACCGCTCTTCAGGGCGCGAGCCTCGAGCCCGGAGGCCCTCCCGACATCGAGCGCGTCATCGGCGAGTGGTGGGTCGTCGACACACGATGGCTCGAACCACAGGGGGATGCCGCCCGGATGCGCTTCGACGGCGAACGCTTGACGATCACCGCCTGCGGACGCGCTCTGAGCGCTCCAGCCGTTCTGGTTGGGACGCAGCTCCGGATCGAAGACGACTGGGAATCTCCCACGGGAAGCCATGCAGCTGCCGCGACCGCTGGGCAGCCGGGCTGCCCCTCAAGCGCCTGGCAGAACCTCCACCAGTTGCAAGAGTGGGTCACAGGCGACCGGGAGCTCTGGCTCGAGGAGACGGATGAGGAGGAACTGCTCCTCACCCTCAACCGGTGAGGATCAGGGGCGGCGGACGGCGTCGGCGCCACCCGCGCCGGCGGTGACCCCGACCCGGTCGACGTCCAGGGTGCCGACCTCGGTCGGGTCGACGTCGGCCTCGTTGACCGGGAACTGCAGCTCCAGGACGTCCTTGCCGAGCTGGTCCTCGGCGGGGAGCTCGATCGGGTAGTCGCCCGAGAAGCACGCCGTGCACAGCGCGGCCCGGGGCTGCTCGGTGGCCGCCACCATCCCGTCCTCGCTGATGTAGCCCAACGAGTCCGCTCCCACGGAGGCGCAGATGTCGGCCGCCTCCAGCCCGGTGGCGATGAGCTCGGCGCGGGTGGCGAAGTCGATGCCGTAGAAGCACGGCCAGCGCACCGGCGGGGAGGAGATCCGCACGTGCACCTCCGCGGCCCCGGCCTCCCGCAGCATCCGCACCAGCGCCCGCTGAGTGTTGCCCCGCACGATCGAGTCGTCGACGACCACCAGCCGCTTGCCCTTGATGACGTCGCGCAGCGGGTTGAGCTTGAGCCGGATCCCGAGCTGCCGGATCGTCTGGCTGGGCGCGATGAAGGTCCGGCCGACGTAGGCGTTCTTCACCAGCCCCTGGCCGTAGGGGATGCCGGACTCCTCGGCATACCCGATGGCTGCCGGGGTGCCCGACTCCGGGGTCGGCATGACCATGTCCGCCTCGACCGGGTGCTCGCGCGCGAGCTGGCGTCCCATCTCGACCCGGGAGTCGTAGACCTGCCGCCCGGCGATCGTGGTGTCCGGCCGCGCGAGGTAGACCCACTCGAAGACGCACCGCTTCGGGGCCGCCTGCGCGAAGCGGCTCGAGCGTAGGCCGTTCTCGTCGATGGCGATGAGCTCACCCGGCTCCACCTCACGGACCACCGAGGCGCCGACGATGTCCAGCGCGGCGGTCTCCGAGGCGACCACCCAGCCACGCTCCAGCCGACCCAGGACGAGCGGGCGCACCCCCTGCGGGTCGCGCGCGGCATACAGCGTGCCCTCGTCGCAGAAGACGAGCGAGAAGGCGCCGCGTAGCTGCGGCAGCACCCGCATCGCCGACTCGTGCAGCGACAGGTCCGGGTCCGAGGTCAGCAGCCCGGTGACGATGGCGGTGTCCGTCGTGTTGCCCCGCCCGACCTCGCCGGCGGAGCGGCTGAGATCGCCGCCCAGCGCCTCGCGGAGCAGGTCACGGAGCTCGGCGGTGTTGATGAGGTTGCCGTTGTGCGTCAGCGCGACCGTGGCGTCCGTGGTCCCCCCGAGCGTCGGCTGGGCGTTCTGCCACGAGTTGCGCCCGGTCGTGGAGTAGCGGCAGTGGCCGACCGCGAGGTGCCCCTGGAGCGAGGCGAGCGCGGACTCGTCGAAGACCTGGCTGACCAGCCCCACGTCCTTGTAGACCACGAGGCGCTGCCCGTCGCTGGTCGCGATGCCGGCCGCCTCCTGGCCGCGGTGCTGCAGGGCGTAGAGGCCGAAGTAGGTGAGCTTGGCGACCTCCTCGCCCGGCGCCCACACCCCGAACACCCCGCAGGCGTCCTGGGGCAGGCGCTCCTCAGGGAGCAGGTCGTGCGAGAGCCGTCCGTCAGCGCGAGCCACGCGGCCATGCTCCCACAGCCGGCATGCCCGTCGCACCGGCCGCGGCGGCCGCGGCGGCCGCGCGGGACGTCAGGAGCCGAGCCGCGGGCGGTCGGCGACGAGGAAGGCCAGGGCACCGACGGCCACCCCGGCGCCGCCCCCGATGAGCGCGAAGATGAGGTATTCCTCGAGCCCGTTGACGTAGGGCACGTCGCGTCCGACGACCGCCACCAGCAGGGCGATCAAGGCACCGAGGACTCCCCCGGTGCCGAGGAACCGGGGCAGGCGTGGGTGACGGGGTGCCACGACGGTCAGCGGCGGCCGCTGCGGTCGACGACGAGGTAGACGATCGCGGCGAGCAGACCGCAGAAGATCGCACCGGTGGCCCCCAGCAGGATCGCCTGCTGCCCGGCGGTGCTGCCCGGCGCGTCCGGGCGCGTCAGCGAGATCACGACCCCCACGACCAGACCCAGCACCGCCCCCGCGACGAGGAAGCGGCTGAGCTGGGGTCGCCGGTGCACGGGCGTGCGTGACGGGTCGTCCGGGGTCTGGGCGGAAGCCATCACCCCAGTATCCGTCAGGACGGCGAACGGCGCGGCAGCCGGGTGGCTGCCGCGCCGCTGCGTCACGGGACGCCGGACCTCACCCCTGGGGGATGTTGCTCTCGCTCGACCCTGCGCCGGAGCGCTCGGTCGGGTCGGCGAGCCCGCCGACCAGGCCCAGCAGCTGGGTCTTGACGGTGTCGTGCACCGCCACCTCGCCGCCGACGATGGTGATGAGCGGGAACGAGAAGCCGGTGATCAGCCGCTCGACCTCGTCCAGCACGCCGACGGGGACCGCCTCCGGCCGGGTCAGCGCCACGCCGGCGCCGGTCCGCGCGGCGACCGGCACGGCGGTCAGGCTGTCCGGGAAGTCCTGACCGGGGCGACCAGCACCTTGCCCTCGGCCGGGAACTGCTCGAGCACCTGCTGGGCCGTCGCGTAGCGGTCGGTGCCGCTGTAGCGGGTCCAGGGCATACCCCCGGCGACGTCGTCGAGCACGTCGTCGGTGAGGACCGTGGTGCCTCCGGCGGCATAGACGTCGTCGAAGGACAGCGCGCCGAGTGCCGCGTCCGTGGCCGGCGGCAACCTCGTCGTGCTTGACCAGCACCAACGGCGCCTGGTGCCGCGCGGCGCGCTGAGCACCAACGCGTCCGGGAAGTCCTGGCCCGAGGCGACGAAGAGCTCCGCCGAGCTGTCCTGCACCACGCGTTGCGCGATCTCGCCGGCGGTGCCGTAGCGGTCGGACCCGGAGACCCGCTCCACGGTCGCGCCCGGGAGCGCGGCCTGGACGTCGGCCAGCACCTGGTCACCGACGGCGGTGGTCCCGCCGACGACGTAGACCGAGGTCGGCATGAGCCGTGTCAGCTCGTCCACGGTGGCGGTGGGCAGCCCGCCGGGGTTGGTGAGCAGCAGCGGGGCGCCCAGCTGCGCGGCCCAGGGGGCGGCGGTGAGCGCGTCCGGATAGGCCTTGGCGGTGGCGATCACGGCCGTGTCGGCCATGACGAACTTCTGCTCCGAGAGCATCGCCGCGGTCTCGATCCGCGTCGGGCCGCCGATCCGCTCGACGTCGAAGGTGCACGGGCCGTCGACGTCGTCGGGGTAGAACGGATCCTCGCTCATCAGGGTGGAGACGTCGTTGTCGTCCGCGTCGACGTCGTTGATCTGGATCCCGACGCCCGGGGCGCCGTGGCCGTAGAGGCCGACGAACGAGAGGAAGGCGTGCAGGTCGCGGGTGGCGCCCACCTCGACCTCGAGGGTGCGGCTGTCCATCAGCGTGCCGTCGTCCCAGACCTCGAAGCGCACCCGGTCGAAACCGGCGACGTCGTCGGTGGTGCCGGTGATCGTGGCGTCGATGGCGTACTCGTTGCGGCTGCAGTCGTCGTTGACGAACTGCACGCCGGCGATCTCGTAGTCGCCGAGCGTGGCGGCGAAGGCCGGTACGGCCCCGGCCAGGGCGGTCGTCCCGAGGGCGAGCGCGGCGCCGGCCGCGATCCCCGCCCGTCGACGGACCAGTGGTGTGGTGGGCATGGTGCTTCTCCTTCACGGGCCGGTCAGCACTGACCGGTGACGCCGGGAGGTCCCTCGCCTCCGCCGGGGCGTCGGCGCTACAGAGGGCGCACGCCGACCTCAGATACCGGTGCTCGACGGGACCCGGTCGAGCTCGTGCGCGTCCACGAGGCGCTGCGGGACCCGGACGACGACAGAGGCTGAGCCGCCCTCAGCGCAGCGGGAGGTATGCCGTGAGGTCGGCCCGCTGCCCCGACGCACGCACCGCGCCGCTCGCCACAGCCTCGGCCCAGGTGGCGCGGCCGGTCACCAGCGCGAGCCAGGTCTGCGGATCGGTCTCGACGACGTTCGTCGGTGTCCCGCGCGTGTGCCGCGGCCCCTCGATGACCTGGGCGGCGGCATACGGCGGGACGCGGACCTCGACCGACCGCCCGGGGGCGCGCGCGGCCAGCTCCTCGATCGTGTAGCGCACCGCGGTGGCGAGCATCCCGCGGGCCGGCTCCTCCCCCGCCTCCCAGGCGGCGAGCGCCTGCTCGCCCGCGGCCGGGTCGATCCGGCGCCGCGGCGGCATCAGGTGAGCGGGTCGCGCTCGACCGGGCAGGACATGCAGCGCGGTCCACCCCTGCCCCGGCCGAGCTCGGAGCCGTCGATCTCGAGGACCTCCACCCCCTGCTCGCGCAGGTGGGCGTTGGTGACCGTGTTGCGGCGGTAGCCGACGACGACCCCGGGCTCCAGGGCGAGCACGTTGCAGCCGTCGTCCCACTGCTCGCGGGCCGCGGCCCGCGGGTCCTGGTCGGCGGCCAGCACCCGGAGACGCTCCAGCCCCAGGCCGCGGGCGATGACCTGCTCCATCTGCTCCGGCTCGTGCCGCTCGATCGACAGGTGCAGGTCCGCGGGGTCGGCACCCTGCTCGCCCTCGGCCGCGGTGATCGTCCACGAGGTGAGGTCGGGCAGCCCGAGGTAGCGGGTGAAGGTGCGCTCGTCGACCATCGTCATCACCGTGTCCAGGTGCATGACGGCCCTCGCCTTGGGCATGTCGAGGGCGACCACCCGCTCCGCCTGGCCGGAGGCCAGCAGCCGGCGCGCCAGCCGCTCCACGCCCATGGCGGTGGTCCGCTCGGAGAGCCCGACGAGCACCATGCCGTGACCCGGCACGAGGATGTCGCCGCCCTCGGCCGTGGCGGGCCCGTCGTCCACGCCGTGGCTCCACCACTGCATCCCCGCCTCGGCGAACATCGGGTGGTAGCGGTAGATCGCGTCGTAGTGCACGGTCTCCCGGCGGCGCGCCTTCTTGTGCATGGAGTTGACCGCCACGCCGGAGTAGGCCCAGGCGGAGGTGTCCCGGGTGAACAGGTGGTTGGGCAGCGGCGCCAGCACGGAGTCGTGCGTCCCGAGCTGCTCGATGACCACCGAGCTGGGGCTGCCGATCCGCTCGAGGACCTCGGCCTTGGTGATGCCGCCGATGAGGTGGGTCGCCAGCTCGGCGTCGTCCATCTCGTCGAACATCGCGCGCAGTTCCTCGGCGGCCTGCGGGCCGACGTGCCGCTCGTCCAGGCTGTGGCCGAGCACGTGGGCGCGCGCCTCGGGGACCGCGAGCGACTCCCGCAGCAGCGCGTCGAAGTGGTGCACCGTCACGCCCCGCTCGCGCATCACCTGGACGAAGTAGTCGTGCTCCTCCTGCGCCTTCTCCACCCAGAGGATCTCGTCGAAGAGGTAGCGGTCCTTGTTGTCCGGCGTCAGGCGGTGCATCTCCAGCCCGGGCCGGTGGACGATCACCTGACGCAGCCGACCGACCTCGGAGCCGACGTGGAAGGGCATGAGCGGGGTCCTTTCGCAGGGGTGCGGACATCCTGCCATGCGGGGCGAGGGCGCCGCTCGGGCCACGGAGCAGGACGTGAAGAACCCCTCGCGCACCTGGAAGAGCCCGGTTGCCCTTGCTGCATTCCTGCCCTGGGGGAGTTCACCGAGGTACCACCGCACGAGGGGTCCGGAACCGAGTCTAGGCGTTCGCCGCGGCCCCTCCAAGCCGGCGGGTCGGCCCACCAGGATTAGGGCCGCTCCCTCGCTCTCGGCTATCCTTCTCGGCGGAGGATTCGCATAGCGGCCTAGTGCGCACGATTGGAAATCGTGTTGGGATAAAACCCTCGGGGGTTCAAATCCCCCATCCTCCGCCGATGTCCTCATCTCAGGACATGAGAAACCCCCGGACCCTCGGTCCGGGGGTTTCGTCGTCCGCCCTCGGGTGTGCGGGCGGTATGCCTCAGCGCCGTCGGGTCCCGAAGATCGACCGGCTGATCTCCCGCCCGATCACGGTCCCGGCCGAGCGCAGCATGGAGCGGAACGCGGTCGAGGAGACGACCTGCTCCACCATGCCCCTTTCCTCGCCCCTCTCTTCACCACGCCGTGACCGGCTGCGCCGGCCTGCTCACGCGCATCGGCCTGCGCCGCGGCGTCCTCGGCCGTCTGTGCCTCAGCGGCGTCGGCCGCCCGGGTCGCCTCCTCCATGCGCGCAGCCAGCATCTCGTACGCCGACTCGCGGTCAAGCGGCTCGGCATACTTGCCCGCCAACGCCGAGCCGGCGACCGCGGTGCGCACGACCTCCTCGTCCGAGGGCCCGATCTGACCCTGCGGCGCGCGGAGCATCGTCCGCGCGACCGGGGTCGGCGCACCCTCCTCGGAGAGCACGGTGACCACCGCCTCCCCGGTGCGCAGCGAGGTGAGGACCTCCTCGAGGTCGTAGTCGCTGGTCGGGAAGGTCGAGACGGTCGCCTTGAGCGCCTTGGCGTCGTTGGGTGTGTGCGCACGCAGCGCGTGCTGCACCCGGTTGCCCAGCTGGGCGAGCACCGAGTCGGGCACGTCCTTGGGCGTCTGGGTGACGAAGAAGACGCCGACACCCTTCGAGCGGATGAGCCGGACGGCCTGCTCCACGGCGTCGAGGAAGGCGTCGGAGGCGTCGTCGAAGAGCAGGTGCGCCTCGTCGAAGAAGAAGACGAGCTTGGGCTTGTCCGGGTTGCCCACCTCGGGCAGGTCCTGGAAGAGCTCGGCGAGCAGCCACATGAGGAAGGTGGAGAAGAGCACCGGCTTGTCCTGGACGCCGGGCAGCTCGAGCAGCGTGATGACGCCGGTGTCCTCGGGGGTGGTGCGCAGCAGGTCGGCGGTCTCGAACTCCGGCTCGCCGAAGAAGACGTCACCGCCCGCGGCGGACAGGGCGATGAGCTCGCGCAGGATGACCCCGGCGGTGGACGTCGCCAGTCCGCCGAGTCCCTTGAGGTCCTCCTTGCCCTCGTCCGAGATGAGGTGCTGGATGACCGCGATGAGGTCCTTGAGGTCCAGCAGCGCCAGCCCCTGCTGGTCCGCCCAGTAGAAGATGAGCCCGAGGCTGGACTCCTGGGTCTTGTTGAGCTGCAGCACCTTGGCCAGCAGCGTCGGCCCGAAGGCCGTGATGGTGGCCCGCACCGGGGTGCCCGCCCCGTGCCCACCGAGGTTGAGCAGCTCGACGGGGTAGGCCGAGCCGGTCCAGTCCTGGCCGAGCTCGCCCATCCGCTCCTCGATCTTGCCCCCGCCCGCGGCCGGCGTGGCCAGGCCCGTCAGGTCGCCCTTGATGTCGGCGAGGAAGACCGGGACGCCCGCGTCGGAGAGCTGCTCGGCGAGCACCTGCAGCGTGACGGTCTTGCCGGTCCCGGTGGCCCCGGCGACCAGCCCGTGCCGGTTCATCGAGCCGAGCGGCAGCCGGACGACCGCCTCGCTCACCACGCTGTCGCCGTCCGCCCCCACAGCCCCACCCAGCACGATGCTCGGGTCGGTGAAGGTGTAGCCCTCGCGGATGCGGTCGATCTGGCTGCTCTGCTCGCTCACATAGCAGACTCTAGACTGCGCCGCATGATCTTCAAGGGCGTGGGCGAGACGCGGCCATACCCCTCCCACGGCCTCGACGAGCCCGGTGACTGGGCACACCTGCCGCCCCGGATGCTGCGGCTGGACGAGCTCGTGACGACCCGCGCCGAGCTGGACCTGCGGGCCCTGCTGTCGGCCGACTCGACCTTCTACGGCGACATCTTCTGCCACGTCGTGAAGTGGCACGACGTGCTCTACCTCGAGGACGGTCTGCACCGGGCGCTCCGGGCCGCGCTGCAGGGTCGGCCCGCGGTGCACGGGCGTGTCCTCGACCTGGATGCCGCGCCGACTCGCTAGCCTGCTGCGGTCGGAAGGAGCCTCGGCGTGGGATACGTGCGCACGGCTGGTATGTCCACCGCGGCGCGTCGGGCGCGGCGCCGGGCAGCCATGGTCATCGTCGGTCTGCTGGCCGTGCTGGGGCTCGCGCTGCTCGTCGCGCTGGCGACGATGCAGGGATGGTTCGGCCTCGGGGATGGCGAGACGGACGAGAGCCAGACCACGGTCGCGGTGCCGACCCCCACCCTGGAGGCGGAGGACGTCGTCGTCAACGTCTTCAACTCGACCGGGACCGCCGGTCTGGCCGGACGGGCGAGCGACGGGCTGACCGCCCGCGGCTTCACCGTGGACGGGGTGGACAACTCCGACGCCGACATCGAGGGGCCCGGCCAGATCCTGCACGGCGCCTCCGGCGCCGAGGCGGCGCAGCTGCTGGCCGACGCGCTGCCGCAGGAGGTCGAGCTGGTCCAGGACGAGCGGGAGGACGAGAGCCTGGACCTCGTCCTCGGCGAGGCGTGGGAGGACCTGCCCGCCGCGGAGGACACCGACGCCGAGCAGACCGGGGAGGAGCGGTGAGCGACACCCACGAGGTCTCGGTCGCCCGCCGCCTCCCCCACCACGGTGTGGGACGTCATCACCGACCTCGAGCACGCGCAGGAGCGGCTCTCCCAGGTGACCGACCTGCACGTCATCACCACCGGCCCGTATGCCGTGGGCACCGGCTGGCGCGAGACCCGCCGGATGATGGGCGCCTCCGACACCCAGGAGATCTGGGTGGTCGACAACGACCCGGAGCGGCGCACCGAGACCGAGGCGAGGTCGCGCAACACCGTCTTCCGGACGGTGCTGGAGCTGGAGCCGCTCGAGGAGGGGGCGGCGACGCAGCTGTCGATCAGGTTCAGCGCGGGCACCACCGACCCCAACGCGCTGCAGCGCCTGGCGCTGCGCGCCGTGGGGCCCCTGGGCCTGAAGATGACCGAGAAGGCGTTGCGCACCGAGCTCGCCGACATCGCGGCCGCCGCGGAGGCTCTCGACGCCGACTGACGTCCCCGGCGAGCCTGCCTGATGCTCCTATGACCTGTCAAGCGGCTGGATCGAGGGTTGATGGTGCTTGCGGTGGGGCTGTGTCGTGGGCGAGTTCGGCGCGGATGGTGGGCAGGAGCTCGCGGACGAGGTAGCGCTTGAGGCAGCGGATGATCTCGGGTTTGCTCAGGTTCTGCTCGCTGCGTCGGGCCCGGTAGGCCTTGGTCCTGTCGTCGTGGCCGAGACGGACCATGATGATCCGCCAGAGGGCTTCGTTGGCGTGCCTGTCACCGCCGCGGTTGAGCCTGTGGCGGTCGGTGCGTCCGGAGGATGCGGGCAGTGGGCTGACCCCGCACAGTGCGGCGAAGGAGGCCTCGGACCGGATGCGGTCGGGGTTGTCACCAGCGGTATGAGCAGCTGAGAGGCGGTATCGGGGCCGACACCGAAGTGGTCCAGCAGTCCGGGGGCGGTGTGCTTGACCAGGGCGTCGAGGTCGGCGTCGGCCTCGGCGATCTCCTCGGCCAGGACCAGGCAGCGGCGAGCGGTCCGGCGCAGCGCGAGCTTGACCGCCTGCTCAGGCTCATGCAGGCGGTCGCGGTCCGGGCGCAGCCGCGCACACGCCTCGACGCGGGTGGTGCCGCTGAGTCCGTGCAGCTGCTCGCGGACCGAGTGCGGCGCGGTGATGACCAGCTGCACCAGGGCGGAGCGGGCAGCGACCATCGCCTTCATCGCGGCCCTCTTGGTCGCCTTCAGCGCGCGCAGCGACTCCACCGGCCCGGTGCGCGTCTTGGGTGTCGTCGTGGCCGTCCTGGCCAGCACGGCCCGGGCTGCGGCCTCGGCGTCCAGCGGGTCGCTCTTGCCCCGCTGACGACGCTGCTTGCGATCCGCGCGGTCGACCTCGACCACGTCCACGTCCTGGGCTGTGAGGTAGCGGGCGAGCTGGGCACCGTAGGACCCGGTGCCCTCGACCCCGACGCGGTCGACCTGCCCGTGCGAGCTCAGCCATCCCAGGGCTCGCCTGTTACCCGCCGCGGTCGCCGGGACACTCCTGGTGCCCAGCAGCCGGCCCTGGGCGTCGAGCGCGGCCAGGGTGTGCGTGTCGGCGTGGGTGTCGACCCCGCCGATGACGGTAGATGTCACCATGATTGGCGTCCTTCCGACTCTGATCCAGTTGGTTGGACACGCACCACCGGTCGGGCGGACAGCACAGTGACGAGGCCTACGCCAGGCTCCTATCAGGTCACGATCCGTCTGGCTGGTGCGTGCGCCCCGTCCGGCGACAGATCAGGCCAAAGGCACCAAGCCGGTGGACAACAGGGTCAGCCGGGCGGGACTTCCATCGAGCGTAACGACGGCACCAACAGCATCACTGTGGACAACTTCTGCGGCCGAGGCCTCGCTCCTCCTAGCGTCGTCGCATGGAGCACCTTCAGCACCCGGCCCTGTCGGCGGAGCCCACCAGCTTTCCCGGCCCCACCGGGCACCATCACCCCCGCGGCACGCTGGTCATCGTCCTCGGGGTCCTGGCGGTCGCCGGTGTCCCCGTCCTGGGACCGGTCGCCTGGTCCGTCGCCTCCCGCGCGCTGCGCGAGGCGGACTCCCAGCCCGGACCTGTGGTCAACCGGGGGCAGCTCGTCGCCGGTCGCACGATGGGCATGATCGGCACCGCCGTGCTGGCCCTGATGGTCGCCGTCTTCGTGGCGACCGTCATCCTCGTGGTCCTGTCGGCATCGAGTAGGGCGGCATACCGGCACGGCGGGCGTAGGGTGAGCGACATGTTGCGGTTCGAGCCACCTCCCGCGCCCCGCGCCGGTGGCGGGGCCGAGCCGCAGGACCCCTACGCTGCCTCGCCCCGGCCGAGCAGAGGCGGCGTCGCGCGACCGGTCGCGCACGGCCTGATCGCGACGTGCGACGAGCCCCCGGACCGCGTGGTCCGGGGGCTCGTCGTGTCCCGCGGGACATGGGCGGTGGCGGTGGGATTTGAACCCACGGAGGACTTGCGCCCTCACACGCTTTCGAGGCGTGCTCCTTAGGCCGCTCGGACACGCCACCACCGATGAGGCTACCTGACGGGCAGGGGCCCGCCCAAAATCCTGAGCGTCAGCGCCTGCCCTCGAAGAAGCGGTCAGGAGGCCGGCGCACTCGTCCTCCAGCACGCCCCCGACGACCTCGGCGCGGTGCAGCGCCCTGCGGTCCCGGGGGAGGTCCCACACCGATTCCGCAGGCCCCAGCCTTGTCGTCCAGGCGCCGAAGACGACCCGGTCGACGCGGGCCAGCAGAGCCGCCCCGGCGCACATCGCGCACGGTTCCAGCGTGACGACCAGCGAGCACCCGTCCAGCCGCCATGACCCGAGGGTGCGTCCGGCCTCGCGCAGCGCGACCACCTCCGCGTGCCCGGTCGGGTCGTGCTCTGCCTCCCGGACGTTGTGCCCCCGCCCGACGACCTCCCCCGTCGCGTCGACGACGAGGGCACCGATCGGGACGTCACCCGAGGTGTCGACACGCTGCGCCTCGGCGATCGCGAGACGCACCCACGCGGCATACCGGTCGAGTCCCCACGAGGCGCCGGGGGCCGCCGGGCGAGGTGTCGGGCGCGTGGGTCACGTCCTAGAGTCTGGCGTATGCGCGTCCACCTCGCCGACCACCCGCTCATCGCCCACAAGCTGACCTACCTGCGCGACAAGCGGACCGACACCCCGACCTTCCGCCGGCTGGCCGACGAGCTCGTCACGCTGCTGGCCTACGAGGCGACCCGGGAGGTGCGGGTCTCGCCGTTCCAGATCGAGACCCCGGTCGCCGCGACGACCGGCATCCACCTGGCGACGCCCAAGCCGCTGGTCGTCCCCATCCTGCGCGCGGGCCTGGGCATGCTCGACGGGATGATGCGCATGCTGCCGACGGCGGAGGTCGGCTTCCTCGGGATGGTCCGCAACGAGGAGACGCTGGAGGCGCACACCTACGCCAACCGGCTCCCGGACGACCTCGACAAGCGGCAGTGCTACGTGCTCGACCCGATGCTCGCGACCGGCGGCACCCTGATCGCGGCGATCCGTTACCTCGCCGAGCGCGGCGCCGACGACATCACCGCGATCACCCTGCTCTCCGCCCCCGATGGGATCGAGAAGGTCCAGGCCGGGCTCGCCGACGTCGAGCCGCCGATCACGCTGGTCACCGGAGCGATCGACGAGCGGCTCAACGAGCAGGGCTACATCGTGCCCGGTCTCGGTGACGCGGGCGACCGCCTCTACGGCGTCGTCTGAGGTATGCCTTCCGACCGGTCCTCGCGGGCCCGCGTCTCGGCGCGGTCGGCCGTCGAGCCGTTCCACGTCATGGAGGTGCTCAAGGCCGCGGCGGCCCGGCAGCGCAGCCACGGTGACGTCCTCATGCTCTGCGCCGGGCAGCCCTCGACCCCCGCCCCCGCCGTGGCCCGGGAGGCGGCGATCCGGGCCCTGGACTGCGACGTGCTGGGCTACACCGAGTCCAGCGGCATCCTCCCGCTGCGCGAGGCGATCGCCCGGCACCACCGGGACGCCGCCGGGATCGAGGTCTCGCCGGAGGACGTCGTCGTCTTCCCCGGCAGCTCGGGCGCCTTCACCGCGCTCTTCCTCGCCGCCTTCGACGTGGGCGACCAGGTGGCGATGACGCGGCCCGGCTACCCGGCATACCGCAACAGCCTGGCCGCGCTGGGCTGCGAGGTGGTCGAGCTCGACTGCGGACCGGACACCCGCTTTCAGCCGACCGTCGAGATGCTCGAGGCGCTGCCCGCGCCGCCCGCGGGGTTGATCGTGGCCTCCCCCGCCAACCCGACGGGCACGGTCGTCGACCCCGACGTGCTGCGCGAGCTGGCCGCGTGGTGCGAGGAGCACGGGACGCTGCTGGTGAGCGACGAGATCTACCACGGGCTCAGCTACGGGCGACCGACCGCGAGTGCGTGGGCGACCTCACGCGCCGGGGTGGTCGTCGGGTCGGTGAGCAAGTACTTCTCCATGACCGGCTGGCGGGTCGGCTGGCTGCTCGCTCCCCCGGCGCTGCAGCGACCGCTGGAGGTGCTCACCGGCAACCTCAACATCTGCCCGCCCGCGATCGGCCAGCACGCGGCGGCCGCGGCGCTCGGCGAGGCCGCGCGGGCGGAGCTCGACGGGCACCGCGAGCGGTATGCCGCGAACCGCGACCTGCTGCTGCGCCGTCTGCCCGAGATCGGCCTGCGCGACTACGCCCCGCCGGACGGTGCCTTCTACGCGTGGTGCGACATCGGGCACCTCACGCAGGACTCGGTCACCTGGTGCCGGGACCTGCTGGACGACTGCGGCGTCGCGCTCACGCCGGGTGTGGACTTCGACACGGTGGCGGGACACCGCAAGGTCCGGCTCAGCTTCGCCGGGTCGACGGCCGAGGTGGACGAGGCCCTCGACCGGATGGCCGCCTCGCCGTTGCTGCGGCCCACCACCTCCTGACACCCCTCCCCACCGAGCGCCGCGAATGGTTGGTCACTACCCCACCGCGGTATACCGTCGCGCCAGCTCGCGCTCCCCGACGCCCGGTCGGGCGGGGCGACACGCGCGCGGGGGCGAGAATCGGCATACCCCGCCACATCTGCCACACTGACAACAGGTCCGTGTCCACCCGCGCACTCGCCCGCTCGCGTACTCGTCCACCCGTCCAGCGAAAGGCACCTGACATGCCGTCCACGGTCAAGAAGGTCCTGCACTGGCTGGTGTGGGGCTTCCTCATCTACGCGGTGATCACCAACCCCGACCGCGCCGCCGACATCGTGCGCGCCGTGTGGGACATCATCAGTCAGGGCTTCCTCAACATCGGCCGGTTCTTCAACCAGCTGATGGGGACCTGACACCCGAGGGCACGCCATGCCTGCCGCCCCGCCGCAGGTCAGCCGGCGCGTCGCCAAGCGCTACCTGCTGGCTGACGAGCAGGTCGTCGTCTCCACCCGCTGGCACTGGGCCAAGCTCGTGCGCCCCGCCGCGGCGGTGCTCATCGCGCTCTTCCTCACCCTGTGGGTCGCGGCAGCGGTGACCGACCCCGCCGCTATCGGGTTCGCGCTGTGCGTGCTGGCGGTCGTGTGCGCCTGGGCCGGCTGGCAGGTGCTGGAGTGGCGCTGCGAGTGGTTCATCGCGACCGACCGCCGGCTGCTCAAGACCTACGGCCTCATCACGCAGCGGGTCGCGATGATGCCGCTGGTCAAGGTCACCGACATGAGCTACGACCGGACCATCCTCGGGCGCCTGCTCGGCTACGGCCGCTTCGTCATGGAGTCCGCGGGCCAGGACCAGGCCCTCAGCCACATCGACTACATCCCGGAGCCGGACGAGAAGTACCAGGCGATGTGCGAGACCATCTTCGGCCGCGACGTCCGCGACCCGGGTGAGGACGAGGAGGCCTGGGAGGAGCCGGAGGAGCGGTATGCGCGTGGCCAGGGCGACGACCCGACAGGACCTCGGCCGAGCATCACCCGGTCGCGCGGCACCAGCAGCCGGTGGGAGGCGGTCGACCGTCGCGACCTCCCCCGGGACTGGGACTGGGTGGACGACGAGGCTCGGGGCGGCCGTGCCGCGACCCGTCGCCGCGTGGCCGTCGACCCGGACCCCACCCCGCTGCGCTGACCGGCAGCGGCCGACGCCGTCGGAGTCAGGCCGGCTGCGGGACGTCGAGCACCCACCTGTCCTCGGTCGGGCGGAAGCCGATCCGCTCGTAGTAGGGGTGCTGCATCCCCGCCGGCGAGAGCACCCGGCTGAAGCCGCGTCGCGCGAACAGACCGGACCGGCGGTAGACGAACTCGCCCGGCGAGAAGTCGCGGTGGCTCGGCGTGACCCAGTCCAGGACGACCTCCGCGGTGCCCTCACCCGCGTCCCGCGCCAGCACGACGCCCACCGTCTCGTCACCGCGGAGCACGAGGAAGGCCGAGCGCTGTGCCTCCGGGTCGTGGACGAAGCCCGGGTTGTGCTCGGCGATGTCGTCAGCGTGGACCGTGAGCACGTGACCGAGGTAGGTGTCGTCCGGCTCCACCTCGAGCACGGTGTAGCTCGCCGCGTCGTGCCGGGTCCGCAGCATCCGCCACAGGTAGACGATGTTGATGACCGCCAGCACGACGTTGAGCCCCACCATCGGCCACACGCCGACGGCGGCGTTGTAGCCGATGAGCACGACGCATCCCACGAGATTGATCCAGCGCAGCCGCAGCACCCGCGTCTGCAGCAGCGACACCACCAGGATGGCCGAGCCGACCCAGCCGACGATCTCGATCCAGTTCATGACGGGCAGGGTAACGGGCAGGCCCGGGGCATACCTAGAATCTGCTCCCATGGCAGTCCGACCCATCACCGTCATCGGCCACAAGGCCCTGCACGCGCCGACCAAGAAGGTGCGGGAGATCACCGACGAGGTGCGCACCCTCGTCGACGACATGTTCGACACCATGGCCGCCGCCGAGGGGGTCGGCCTGGCGGCGAACCAGGTCGGGGTCCGGCTGCGGCTCTTCGTCTACGACTGCCCGGTGCCCGGCGCCGACAACGCCCGGGGCGTCATCGTCAACCCGGCGCTGGAGCGGCTCGGGACGCCAGGGCCGCTGGACGAGGAGGACGACGGCGAGGGCTGCCTGTCCGTGCCCGGCGAGTGGTTCCCGCTCGCCCGGCACCCGCGGGCCCGGGTCACCGGCACCGACCTCGACGGCCAGGAGATCGTCGTCGAGGGCGAGGGACTGCTCGCGCGCTGCCTGCAGCACGAGACCGACCACCTCGACGGCTACCTCTACGTCGACAAGCTCACCGGGCCGGTCAAGGCGCAGGCCCGGGAGGCGGTCAAGGACCGTGGCTGGAACGTCGACGGCATCCTCAAGTGGGATCCCTCGGCGACCACCGCCGACGAGGTCTGAGACCGCCTGGGTATGCCCCGCACGGTGCGCCTGCGGCGACGGGCGCTGCTGGCGCTCGCGGGTGCCGGTGCCCTCGCGGCCTGCTCAAGGGCGGACGAGGGGCCTGACGAGGGTGGTGGCCCGGATGACGGGCGGAGGAGCGCGACCGGGCCGCCGGCCGAGCAGGGCAGCGAGGAGAGCGGGATGAGCAGCGAGACCGGCCCAGAGGCGGGCGCCGGGTCGGCCACCGAGCGGATCAGCTACGGCGACCACCCGTCCCAGTGGGTGGAGCGACGGGTCCCCTCGGGTGCGAGCCGGGGCACGGTCGTCGTCGTCCACGGAGGTTTCTGGCGGGCCGCGTATGCTGCGGACCTCGGCACCCCGCTCGCGGAGGACCTGACCGCGCGCGGCTGGACGACGCTCAACGTGGAGTACCGCCGGGTCGGGGACGGCGGGGGCTTCCCACAGACCTTCGACGACATCCACGCCGCCGTCGAGCTCGCGGACGGTGAGGGGCCGGTCATCACGCTGGGGCACTCAGCGGGTGGGCACCTCGCGACCTGGGCCGCAGGTCGGCTGCAGACCGGGCAGTGGTCCGGGCGGGTCCAGGTGACCCACGTGGTGTCGCAGGCCGGGGTGCTCGACCTCACGGCGGCATACCAGGACCGGCTCGGCGGGGATGCGGTTGGAGACCTGCTCTCCGCCACCCCCGACGACCCGCTCTACGACGTCGTCGACCCGCAGCGCATGCTGCCGCTCGACGCGCCCGTCCGGGCCCTGCACGCACCGGACGACGAGCAGGTCCCGATCAGCCAGTCAGAGCGCTACGTCGCCGCGGCCCGTGAGGCCGGGGCCGACGCCGAGCTCATCGAGGTCACCGGCGGTCACTTCGACCTCATCGAGGTCGGCTCGGGCGCCTGGTCCGCCGTCGCGGCGGTCCTCGACGGCATCGCTCCTGCCCGCTGACTTTCGCCCGTCACTTCTACGCAGAAAGCGTTCCTCGGGCGTGATGCATCACGCCCGAGGAACACCTTCTGCGTAGGAGTGGAGCAGCAGCCCGTCCCACGTGGCCCCGGTGCGGCGCCGGTGCGCGTCCACGACGCCCGCCATCCGCCCCGGCGGGCGCTGCACGCTGCGCGCGGCCAGCTCCACGACCGCGCGGATCCGGGCCAGGTCGTCCAGGTCGGCCCACACGAGTCGGGCCATCCCATAACCCAGCCGCCGGATGTCGTCCTCGCGGCGCTTCTCGCGGACGAGGGCGGCCCGGCCCTCCGCACCGTCGTACTTGAGCGCGCCGTCGACCTCGACGACCACCCCGAGATCGGGCAGCAGGAAATCGACCCTGGCGACGAAGGCACCGTCCTGCTCGCGGAGGACGACCTGCGGGATCACCCGGTAGCCCAGCGACAGCAGCCGCAGCCTGGCCTTGGACTCGGCAGCCGACTCCGCCGTCGGGCTCGCGCTCGCGACGACGTGCCGGGCCACCGAAAGGTGCGGGGTGCGCCGCAGACGGTCCACCCAGCCTGACATCTCCTCGACGGTCGCGAGATCCAGCCGCAGCGCGGCGTCGGCGACGCAGACCCCGGCATCGGAGCCGGCCTCCAACGCCGTGCCGACGACCGCCAGGGCTGGGGTCACCACGGGGTGCCCGCCTACGAGCCCGAAGGCGTCCTGTCGACCGGGGCAGGCGTGCAGCGTGAGACCTGGATGACTCCGGGTGGCCGCGGTCCCCGAGGTACGGGTGAGGTGCACTCGGGTCAGCGCGCTGGTGAGCACCGGGAGCCGCCACAGCAGGGCACCGCTCTGGTGGCTCGCCGCCACGCTCGGGCGCGCGCGGCACAGCGCGAGGACAGTACGGCGCGCCTCGATCAGGCGGTCGTGGGACGGCTCGGCATAGGCGCCGCGCCCCACCCGTCGGAGCACACGTCGGGTGACGAGGGACCGGAGTCCGTTGGGGCCTACGCCGAGGCGGCGCGCCTCCTGGGCGGTGATGACGCCTTCGTGCGCGGCGAGGAAGCCAGTGAGGCGTGCGAGCTCGTCCATACCGACGAGCCTGCGACCGCCGTCCGGCGGCCGCCACGGCCGCGGAGAGATCTGTGGACGCCGGACCCGACCCGCCTGTCGTGTGGACAACTCGCTCGGCCCAACACCCACGCAGAACGTGTTCCGCTACGGGGATGCATCACACCCGAGGAACACCTTCTGCGTAGGAGTCGGTCCCGCGACCCGCTGACCGGCCCCGCGCTCAGTCCATGTCCTCCAGCTCGCGCCCGTTGGTCTCGGGGACGAACTTCAGCACGAAGAAGAAGCTCAGCAGCGCGAAGAGGGTGTAGAAGCCGTAGGCGAAGCCCAGGCCCAGCTCGGCCATGCGCGGGAAGCTCGTGGAGATGGCGAAGTTGGCCAGCCACTGGGCCGCCGCCGCGACACCCAGCGCCGTGGCCCGGATCCTGTTGTTGAACATCTCGCCCAGCAGCACCCAGACGCCCGGGCCCCACGACATACCGAAGAAGACCACGAAACCGTTGGCCGCGATGAGCGCCACCAGGCCGGTGCTGTCCCCGAGCTGCGGGGACCCGTCCACGATCGGCGCGTTGGCGAAGATCCACGCCATCGTGCCGAGCGTGAGGAACATCCCGGCCGAGCCGATCATGAGCAGCACCCGCCGCCCGATCTTGTCGATGAGCGCGATCGCGACGATGGTCACGACGATGTTGGTCACCGAGGTGATGACGGTCTGGGTGAGCGCGTCCTCCTCGGTGAAGCCGACCGCCTGCCACAGCGTCGAGGAGTAGTAGAAGATGACGTTGATCCCGACGAACTGCTGGAAGACCGACAGCCCGATGCCGATCCAGACGATCGGCAGCAGCCCGCCGCCGGACTTCACCAGGTCGGACAGCGAGGTCTTGGCGTCGCGGCGCACGGTGCGCTGGATTTCCTTGATCCGCTCCGGTATGCCCCGCAGCATCACGCGCCCCAGCACCTCGCGGGCCTCGTCCAGCTTGCCGAGGGTCACCAGGTAGCGCGGCGACTCGGGGATGGTCGTGGCGAGGACGCCGTAGGCCAGGGCCGGGATGATCTCGGCCCAGAACATCCAGCGCCACGCGGTGCTGCCCCAGAGCGCCTCGGCAGACCCGCCGGCGACCCCCGCGAGGAAGTAGTCGGAGAGCAGCGCGATGAAGATGCCGACGACGATCGCGAGCTGCTGCAGCGAGCCGAGCCGACCACGGATCGAGGCCGGCGCGATCTCGGCGATGTAGGCCGGCGCGATGACCGAGGCCATCCCCACGCCGATGCCGCCGATCACGCGCCACAGGATCATGTCCACCGGCCCGAAGGCGAAGCCGGAGCCGATCGCCGAGAGGGTGAACAGCGCCGAGGCGAGCATCATCACGCGGATGCGCCCCATCCGCTCCGCCAGGCGACCGGCGACGTAGGCGCCGACCATGCAGCCCAGCAGCGCCGAGCTGACGACGAAACCGGTCAGCCCGGCCCCCATCTCGAAGTCGTTGCGCATCGCGTTGACCGCGCCGTTGATGACGGCGGTGTCGAAGCCGAAGAGGAAGCCGCCGAGCGCCGCGACGGACGCGAGCAGGATGGCCTTGCCGAGGTAGTAGTCGCGCTCGCCCACCTGGACCTGTGGTTGCTGGCTCATGTGTCCACCCTCCTGCCGCACCCCGTTGACGCAGCGTCAGGGCACAGTGTGCACCGTGGGCCTCCGTTTCACCAGCGGACGCGCGGTACCGTGGGTCCGCTCGTCGTCGTCGCCGGCGCGTCGGGCACGACTCGGCACTCGACACAAGGACGTGGGGTATGCGGCTCGCGAGCAGACTGGACAACCTCGGCACCGAGACCGCCTTCGCGGTCGCGGCGGCGGCCGCCGACTGGAAGGCGCAGGGCCACGAGGTCTTCCCCTTCCACCTCGGCGACCTCGACTTCCCGCTGGCCGACCACATCGTCGAGGCGATGAACGCCGCGATCGCGGACGGGAGGACCGGCTACTGCCCGGGACCGGGCATACCGGAGCTGCGGGCGGCCCTCGCCGACGACATCGGCTCCCGCCGCGGCATGACCGTCGCCCCCGAGGACGTCACCGTGATGACCGGCGGCAAACCGGTGATCACCAAGTTCCTCCAGGCGGTGATGAACCCGGGCGACGAGGTGCTCTACCCCAACCCGGGATTCCCGATCTACGAGTCCCAGATCGAGTACCTCGGCGGCGTCGCCCGGCCCTACCGCTACCTCCCGACCGACGACGGCTTCCGCATCGACCTGGACCAGGTGCGCGACGCCATCACCGACCGGACCGTCGCCATCATCTACAACGACCTGCAGAACCCGATCTCCGCTGAGTCCACCGACGCCGAGCGGGAGGCGGTCGCCGCGCTCGCCCAGGAGCACGACCTCTGGGTGCTCTCCGACGAGGCCTACTTCGAGATGCGCTACGAGGGCGACTCGACCTCGATCGCGAGCCTGCCGGGGATGGCCGAGCGCACCTGCATCCTCTACACCTTCTCCAAGAAGTTCGCGATGACCGGATCGCGGCTCGGGTGCGCGGTCGCCCCGACCGAGCTCGGGAAGGTCTTCTCGACCATGAACACCAACGACGAGTCGTGCACCACCCACTACGTCCAGTGGGCCGGGATCGCGGCGCTCCAGGGCACGCAGCAGCCGGTCGCCGACATGCTCGACACGTTGCGCGGGCGACGGGACGCCGCGTGCGAGATCGTCAACGGCACGCCCGGTATGTCGGTGGAGACGCCGCGCTCGACGTTCTACCTCTTCCCCGATGTGACCGAGGCGATCCAGATCGTCGGGGCGGACGGGCTCACGGACTTCGCGCAGCAGGCGCTGCACGCGACCGGCGTGAGCTTCTGCACCCGCAACCACTTCGGCCGGCCGCAGCCGGGCGAGGACCGCAGCTACATCCGGTTCGCCTACTCCGGGCTGTCCGAGGACAAGATCCGGCGCGGCCTCGGCGGGCTGCGCGACTGGGTCGGGAGCCACGCGTGAGCCGGGTCGTCGTCACCGGGAGGATCCCCAAGCCGGGACTGGACATCCTGCGCCGCGCCGGCCACGAGGTCGACGCCTGGGAGGGCGAGGACACGCAGCCACGGGAGTCGGTGCTGGAGCACGTGCAGGGCGCCGACGCGCTGCTCACGCTGCTGACCGAGAAGGTCGACGCCGAGCTGCTCGACGCCGCCGGGGACCAGCTGCAGGTCGTCGCCAACGTCGCGGTGGGCTACAACAACGTCGACGTCGAGGTATGCCGGGAGCGCGGCGTCGTCGCGACCAACACCCCGGGGGTGCTCACCGAGGCGACGGCCGACATCGCGATGGGGCTGATCCTCATGGCGACGCGGCGCCTGGGCGAGGGCGAGCGGATCATCCGCAGCGGCACCCCGTGGCAGTGGGGCATGTTCTACCTCCTCGGCTCCGGGCTGCAGCGCAAGACGCTGGGCGTCGTCGGCCTCGGGGGGATCGGGGCTGCGGTCGCACGCAGGGCGCGTGCCTTCGGGATGAACGTCATCTACTCCTCTCGCTCGCAGGCCGCGCGCGAGCTGGAGCTCGAGCTCGGCGCCCACCGCGTCGACATGGACACGCTGCTCGCCGAGTCGGACGTGCTGAGCCTGCACTGCCCCTACTCCCCCGCCACCCACCACCTGATCAGCCACGACCAGCTCGCCGCGATGAAGCCGACGGCATACCTCGTCAACACCGCCCGCGGGCCGGTCATCGACGAGGCCGCGCTGGTCGAGGCCCTGCGCAGCGGGCAGATCGCCGGTGCCGGGCTGGACGTCTTCGAGGACGAGCCGGACGTGCACCCCGGCCTCCTGGACTGCGAGAACGCCGTGCTCGTGCCGCACCTGGGCTCCGCCACCATCGAAACCCGCACCGCGATGGCCACCCTCGCCGCGGACAACGCCGTCGCCGTGCTGGCCGGCGAGGAGCCGCCCTCGCCCATCCGCTGAGGTGGGCGGACGGCATACCGCGCGGCCGCGGTGCCCGAGGGTGACTGGCGGCGGCCCCGCCCGGCCCAACCCACCCCCGGGCCGAACCTGAGCAAAGTTGTCGAGCCGGGACAACGCAATAACCAGCGTCTCGGGCTGACTTCTCTGCTCAGGTTGCCCGGGCACCCGGGGTGAGCGCGGGGACGAGGGCAGCGACCCGGGCGGCGAGGTCGTCGTGGGCCTCGTCGAAGGCGCGCGCCGTGCCGTTCCGGACCGGGTCAGGGACGGACCAGTGCAGCGCATCGGCGCCGCCGAGCTCCTCGTGCGCCCGGTCGCACACGGTGACGACGAGGTCGCCCGGCGTCAGCAGCCCGTCGACCTGCCGCGGCGCGACCTCTGGCAGCTCCAGGTCGTGCCGTCGCGCAGCGGCGAGCGCACCCGGCGCGATGCGCTCCCCCGGGTGCGTCCCGGCCGACACCGTGTCCACGGTGCTGGCCGCGCGCCAGAGCGCCGCGGCGAGATGCGAGCGGGCCGTGTTGGCGGTGCACACGAAGACCACGCGCTCGGCGGTGCCGAGGTCCGGCGCGGCAGGCGCCTCTCCCGGCGGCCCCCCGACGAGCGAGACGTAGGTCCGGCGGCCGTCGCCCTCCGAGCGGTGCCGGCACACCAGCCCGGCGTCCTCGAGCACCCTGAGGTGGTGCGCGAGCAGGTTGGACGAGAGGCCGAGACCCCTGCCGAGAGCCGAGACCGCACGGTCGGAGAGTGCCAGCGCGTCGACGATCCGCAGCCGGGTCGCGTCCGCCAGCGCCGCGTGCCGTCGCACCCGACGCTCCAGCTCGGCACTTTGCTCAATGTTCATTGCCTCAATCTTGACTGAGCAATCAAGGTCCGTCAAGATGCAGTCGTGACCACCCCTCCTCTCCCCCGACGCCTCCTCGCCGAGGGCATCGGCACCGCGCTGCTCGTCACCACCGTCGTCGGCTCCGGGATCATGGCCCAGCAACTCTCCCCCGACGACGTCGGGCTCCAGCTGCTGCAGAACTCCACCGCGACCGTCCTCGGGCTCTCGGTCCTCATCCTCGTCCTGGGCCCGGTGTCCGGCGCCCACTTCAACCCGATGGTGACGCTCACCGCGTGGTTCCTCGGGCGCCGGGACGGCTCCGGCCCGACCGCGACAGAAGGTATGGCGTACGCGGTCACCCAGGTCGTCGGCGGCATCGCGGGCTGCGTGCTCGCCAACCTCATGTTCGCCGTCCCGACGGCGCTGTCGACGACCGATCGGGCGACCGGTCCGCACCTGCTCGCCGAGGTCGTCGCGACCGCCGGCCTGGTGGGGCTCATCTTCGGGTTGCTGCGAGCGGGCCGCGAGGCCGTCGTCGCCCCCGCCGTCGGCGCCTACATCGGCGCCGCCTACTGGTTCACCAGCTCCACCTCCTTCGCGAACCCGGCGGTCACCATCGGCCGCATCTTCTCCGACACCTTCGCCGGGATCGCCCCGGCCTCCGCGCCTGGATTCGTCCTGGCCCAGGTCGTCGGCGCAGCGATCGGTGTGGCGGCCGTCCTCGCCCTCTTCCCCACCCCGCGGGAGTCCACGCCCATCGCCGTTCCCGACGAGCCCACATCCACCGCGGAGGCAGCAGGATGACCCCGACCCCCCTGAACGACGCCGACCCCTACGTCGGCATCGTCGACGACCTCGCCTACAGCTACGACGGCACCTTCTCGCGAGAGAGCATCGCCGCCGCCGTGCAGGAGGCCCGCGACCTGCTCGAGCCGCGCTCCACCATCCACACCTTCCTGCCGGTGCTGGTCGCACGGCAGGCACGCGAGCAGCTCATGGCCGCCGCGCAGGCCGAGGGCACGCCGCCGACGTCATCGTCACCATGGGGTGCGGCGACGCGTGCCCGGTCTTCCCGGGCAAGCGCTACGAGGACTGGTCCGTCGCCGATCCCGATGGTCAGCCGATCGAGCTCGTCCGCGAGATCCGCGACGACATCCAGGGGCGGGTGACGACCTTGCTGCGCCAGCTCCTGGACTGACCAGAGCGGCCCCGTAGCCCCGTCCTACGACCACCCTGACTCACCCTCCCGACGACGTCCGCACCCCGAGGAGATCAGCATGACCGTGACCACCGACAGTCGTCCTTCCGTCCTCTACGTCTGCGTCCACAACGCCGGCCGCTCCCAGATGGCCGCGGCCTACACCCACCACCTCTCCGGCGGCGCGGTCGAGGTCCGCTCGGCCGGCTCCGCCCCGGCGGACGAGGTCAACCCCGCGGTCCTGGAGGCGCTGCTCGAGGAGGGGATCGACATCTCGGCCCAGACCCCGAAGGTGCTCACCACCGAGGCGGTGCAGGCCTCCGACGTCGTCGTCACCATGGGCTGCGGCGACGCCTGCCCGATCTTCCCCGGCAAGCGCTACGAGGACTGGGCGCTGGCGGACCCGGCCGGGCGAGGCGTCGAGGCGGTCCGGCCGATCCGCGACGAGATCCGGTCTCGGGTGAGCGGGATGCTGCGCGAGCTCGGGGTGGAGCCGGTCGAGGGCTGAGCCACGGACATGGCGAAGGCCCCCACCGCAGCCGGTGGGGGCCTTCGTCCATCTGTCTCAACCAGAGCGCGCCCGAAGGGATTCGAACCCCTAACCTTCTGATCCGTAGTCAGATGCTCTATCCGTTGAGCTACGGGCGCTGGCGAACGACAACTCTAACGGATCGCCGTGGGCGGCTCCTAATCCGAGGACCTGGCACTCGCGGTGGTGCTCGGCGGCGCGGGGTGGCAGGCTGACCTTCCCTGGATCGAGGAGGTCGTGCACGATGAGCATCACCCCGGGCGAGGAGCCCCGAGCCCGCACCGACGAGCCCATGCTGGCCGAGGAGCCGCTGCCCCCGGGCAACGGGGACATCGAGGCCAAGGTGGAGGAGCTGGACAAGAAGCTGCGGGCATCGGGGTCGGACGAGGCCGCCGAGGCGCAGGACTCCAAGGAGCAGCCGGACGAGACGTCCGAGGGCGAGGAGGAGGACGTCTCCTGAGCGGGCGCAGACGCACAGAACCCCCGGGGCAGCGGCTCCGGGGGTTCTGGGTGTTCGGCGGAGGTGGAGGGATTTGAACCCTCGATCGGGCTATAAACCCGAAACCCGCTTAGCAGGCGGGCGCCATAGACCAGACTAGGCGACACCTCCACGGCGTGGATCAGGTTACCTGCCACCTCCGGCACGACCAAACACGCCTCTCTCAGCCCGTCACCAGCCTGGACTGGTAGGAGAGTATGGTTCCCGACGACCTGAAAGGCCCCACGCATGTCCGACAGCCGCGGCACCTCCGAGCGCGGGTCCGGTGCACCCGCATCGCGCTCGGAGTGGCGCTCCCGGCAGTCGTGGGCGGACCCGAGCCTGCGCCGCTCGCTCGGCCTCACCACCCTGAGCGCCGTGGTGCCCGGCTCCGGGCTCCTCGGGACCCCGCGACGCCGGCTGGGCCTGGTGATCGTCGCGCTCGCCCTGGTCGCGCTGCTCGTCGTCGGCGGGTATGCCCTGACCAACGGCCTGACCACGACCGCGCTGCAGACCGCCGCCGACACCGGGCGGCTCCGGGCCATCGCGGTCGTGCTCGTCCTCGGGACCCTGGTCTGGGTGAGCGGTATCGCGCTGACCGCGCTGGCCTCGGCACCACGTCGGCCCACCTCGGGCGGCCGCGCCGCGCTCGTGACGCTCACCACGGTGCTGTGCCTGGCGGTGACGGCCCCGGCGGTCTTCGGGGTGCGCTACATCACCGCCCACGTGGACGCTGTCGACAAGGTCTTCAGCTCCGGCGGCGTCGTCGGCGGGAGCGGCGGCGGCGGGGCCACGCCCACGTCGGTGGTCGGTGACGACCCCGACGACCCGTGGAAAGACCTCCCGCGGGTCAACGTCATGCTGCTCGGCTCCGACGGCTCGGACGCCCGCGAGGGGACGCGCACCGACACGATGATCGTCGCGAGCATCGACACCGAGACCGGGGACAGCGTCCTGTTCTCCATCCCCCGCAACCTGCAGCGGATCCCGCTCCCCCGGGACAACCCGCTCCACCGCGTCCACGGACCGGTCTACGACTGCGGCGACCAGTGCCTGATGAACAGCATCTGGACCGAGGCCGAGGCCACCGCCGAGCAGCACCCGGAGTGGTATGCCGACGACCCGACGCCGGGGCAGACGGCGACCCGCGAGGTGCTCTCCGGCATCCTCGGCATACCGATCCACCACACGGTGATCGTCAACATGGAGGGCTTCGCCGACCTGGTGGACGCCATGGGCGGGGTCCTCGTCAACGTCCAGGAGCGGATCCCGATCGGCGGGCGGACCTTCACCGACGCCAACGGCACCCTGCAGCTGGACCAGACCTCGGACTACGAGTGGCTCGAGGCGGGCTCGCACCGGCTCGACGGGCCCCAGGCGTTGGCCTACTCCCGCTCCCGGGTGACCTCCGACGACTTCTCCCGGATGCGGCGGCAGCGCTGCATGGTGGCGGCGGTCGTCGACCAGGTCGAGCCGATGACGATGCTGCAGCGCTACCCTCAGATCATCGGGGCGGTGGGCGACAACGTCGTGACCGACCTGCCGCAGGAGGACCTCGACGAGTGGGCAGGGCTGGTGCTGCAGGTGCAGGGGGCGACGATGAGCAGCCTTCCCTTCACCGGCGCCAACATCGACACCGTCGACCCCAACTACTCCCAGATCCGCGCGCGCGTCTACGAGGCGCTCAACCCCGCGCCGGCCCCGGAGCCCCCGCCCGGGGAGGCCACCGCCACCAGCGCGCCGGAGGACGAGGCGCAGGAGACCACCGAGGCACCCCGGAGGAACCTGCGGCGACCACCTCGGAGGAGCCCACCGACGAGCTCGAGGACGTCGGGGCGGTCTGCGGCTGATCGGCACGAACCACCGCGGTCGATCGAGGTATGCGGAAGGCCCCCGCCACCTGATGGTGACGGGGGCCTTCGCGGAAGCTCTAGGAGCGGCCTACCTCAGACCGGGCGAACAGCGTCCGCCTGCGGCCCCTTGGGGCTCTGGGTGACGTCGAACTCGACCCGCTGGGCCTCCTCGAGCGTCCGGTAGCCGTTGGTCTCGATGGCCGAGTAGTGGACGAACACGTCGGGGCCACCGCCATCCTGAGCGATGAAGCCGAAGCCCTTCTCCGCGTTGAACCACTTCACGGTTCCCTGTGCCATGGGCGATCTTCTTTCTGCTGTGCTTGTGCATGTGCAACCGCCCGCAGGGCGCGGACGGTGGTGGTGGTGAACCCCCCAGCTCACTCGCGAGAAGATGCAACGCCAACCAAGACACCACGCTATCAGCCGCACAGCCCGGACGTGGCATCGCGCCACCGTGCGATGATGGGCACCGCCAGGTCCGGCTCCCCCGCACCGGAGCCGCCCCGGCCTGGAGGGTTCGCATAGTGGCCTAGTGCAGGCGCCTTGAAAGCGCCCGAGGGAGACCTCCGTGGGTTCGAATCCCACACCCTCCGCCGATGTGTCACACGCACGACGTACGCTCCACCGCCACCACAGACGAGGCTGTCGGTCCCGGCGACCCGAGCGCGCGAGGCGCTGCCCCAGCCCGCCGACGGGGCGAGGCGGCTGTATGGTCGGGGACGAACGCACGACCATCACGAAGGAGTCAACGATGCGCAACAAGCTGATGCTGCTCGTCGGTGCGGCCGCAGGCTACGTCCTGGGGGCGCGTGCCGGGCGCGAGCGCTACGACCAGATCGCCGACCAGGCCAACAAGGCCTGGAGCAACCCCAAGGTCCAGGAGACCGTCGAGCAGGTCAAGGCCAAGGCCCCCGAGATCGGCCAGAAGGTCAGCGACCAGGCCCGCGGGAAGGCTGAAGAGGTCAAGTCCCGCGTGAGCGGCCACGAGACCACCGGCACCGACGGGTCCTACGAGAACCGCACCGGCAGCCTGGACGGCGACGGCGAGGCGACCGTCGACACCACCGGCTTCGGCCCGGGTGGCGAGAAGCTGCCCTGACACCCGCCCGAGCACGACGAAGGCCCACCTCCGGTCCGGAGGTGGGCCTTCGGCATACCCGGTGATCCCGCGGTATACCGGTCTTCGCTCAGATCCAGATCGCCGGGTCGTCGTAGAGCGCCTGCTGCGGGTCGCTGCCGGGCTCGGGACGCCGCACCGAGGCGGGGATGCCGGTCGCGACGGCCATGGACGGCACGTCCTTGGTGACCACCGCGTTGGCGCCGACCTGGGCCCCGTGACCGACGGCGATGTCACCCAGGATCTTCGCCCCGGCGCCCACGGTGACGCCGTCGCCCAGGGTCGGGTGCCGCTTGATCGTCGGGTCGAGCGAGCGCCCGCCCAGGGTCACGCCGTGGTAGAGCATGACGTCGTCGCCGATCTCGGCGGTCTCGCCGATGACGACACCCATGCCGTGGTCGACGAAGAAGCGCCGTCCGATGCTCGCCCCCGGGTGGATCTCCACCCCGGTCGCCGACCGCGCCGCCTGCGAGAGCAGCCGGGCGGGCAGTCGCAGGCCGGCCCCCCACATCGCGTGGCTGGCGCGGTGCACCCACAGGGCGTGCAGCCCGGGCGAGGCGAGGGCCATCTCGACCCGGCTGCTCGTCGCCGGGTCACGCTCGATCGCGGCGTCGAGGTCCTCCCGCGCCGAGGCCACGGCCCGCCGCAGGGCACCTGCCCCGCGGCGCGCGTGCTCGCTGAACCGGTGGACCATGCTCAGTCCCGCAGGTCCTCGAAGAGCACGGTGGACAGGTAGCGCTCGCCGAAGGAGGGGATGATCACGACGATGGTCTTGCCGGCGTTCTCCGGCCGCTTCGCGACCTCGAGGGCACCCCAGACGTTGGCGCCGGAGGAGATGCCGGCGAGCACGCCCTCCTCGGTGGCCAGCGAGCGGGCCACGCGCAGGGCATCATCGAGCTGCACGTCGACGACCTCGTCGTAAAGCTCGGTGTCGAGGATCTCCGGCACGAAGTTGGCGCCCAGGCCCTGGATCTTGTGCGGTCCGGGCTGGCCACCGGTGAGGATCGGGCTGTCGGCGGGCTCGACGACGACCAGGCCGACGTCCGGCTTCTGCTCCCGCAGGTAGCGACCGGCACCGGTGATCGTGCCGCCGGTGCCGACGCCGGCGACGAAGATGTCGACCGTCCCGTCGGTGTCCTCCCAGACCTCCGGCCCGGTCGTCTCGTAGTGGACCTTGATGTTGGCCGGGTTGGCGAACTGCCGGGCGCGGACGGCGCCGCGCTCGGCGGCGATCTCGTCGGCCTTGGCGACGGCGCCCTTCATGCCCTCCGGGCCGGGGGTGAGGACCAGCTCGGCGCCGTAGGCGCGCAGCAGGGCACGGCGCTCCAGGCTCATCGTCTCCGGCATGGCCAGCACGACCTGGTAGCCCCGGGCGGCGCCGACCATGGCCAGCGCGATGCCGGTGTTGCCCGAGGTGCCCTCGACGATGGTGCCGCCGGGCTTCAGCTCACCGGCCTCGACGGCGGCGTCGATGATCGAGGCGCCGATGCGGTCCTTCACGGAGGCGGCCGGGTTCTGGGACTCCATCTTGAGCAGGACCTGCGTCCCCTCGGGGAGCCCCTCTGCGAGACGGTTGAGCCGGACCAGCGGGGTCCCTCCGATGGCCTGGGTGATGTCGTCGTGAACGCGCACGGGATGGTGCCTTTCGTCGGGGCCTGGTGCTCTCTCGGCAAGTTATACATCGGGCAACACCACGTTATTCCATGGGACGGCACGCGCACCACGCCGCACGACGTCGGCGGGGGAGTCTAGGCTTCGGTCATGTCGTTCGGAGTGCTGCAGGTCCTCGCCATCGTCGTCGCGGGCCTGGTGACCCTGGCCGCGGTCGCGTTGTTCGTGCGCACGATCGCCGGTTTCGTCGAGCAGTTCCGCCTCGGGCAGCCCACGCAGCGCGCCGACGAGCCCGGCGCGCGGACGGTGACGCTGCTCCGTGAGGTGCTCGGGCATACCCGGATGGGTCGCAAGCCCTGGGTGGCGGTCGCGCACTGGGTCGTCATGGTCTCCTTCGGCCTGCTCTTCCTCACCCTGGTGCAGGCCTACGGTCAGCTGGTCGACCCGCACTTCGTCCTGCCCCTCATCGGCCACTTCTGGCCCTACGAGTGGCTGACCGAGCTCTTCGGCTGGGGCGCCGTCGTCGGTATCGTCGCGCTCATCGTCGTGCGGCAGCGGCAGCACCCGCGCCGCCTGGGCCGCCGGTCCCGCTTCTGGGGGTCGACCTTCTGGCAGGCGTACGTCGTCGAGCTGGTCATCCTCGGTGTCGGGCTGTGCATCGTGGCGCTGCGCGCCCTGGAGTATGCCCTCGGCCGGGTCACCGGCGAGGCCTGGGCCACGGCGCTGCACTTCCCGCTCACCGCGTGGATCGGGACGCTCCTCGACGGCCTCGCGGTCGACACCCTCGAGGGCGCGATCATCGCGGTGGCACTGCTCAAGATCCTCATCTCGATGGCCTGGATGATCATCATCGCGCGCACCCCCACGATGGGCGTCGCCTGGCACCGGTTCCTCGCCTTCTTCAACATCTGGTTCAAGCGGCACCCCGACGGCCGTACCTCGCTGGGGGCCGTGCAGCCGATCGCGGTCGGCGGCGAGCCGGTCGACTTCGAGAACATCGAGGACCTCGACGAGGACGCCGCGCTCGGCGTCGGCAAGGTCGAGGACTTCACCTGGAAGGGCCTGCTCGACTTCTCCACCTGCACCGAGTGCGGCCGCTGCCAGGAGCAGTGCCCGGCCTGGCACACCGAGAAGCCGCTGTCGCCGAAGATGCTCGTCACGAGCCTGCGCGACCAGCACCACGCCGTCGCGCCCTGGCTGCTCGCCGGGCAGGAGCACCGGGACGCCGCCGCCCAGGCGCTGGAGGCCGCGGGAGGTGCGGACGCGGACGGACTCCCCGAGGAGCTGCACGGCATACCGACCAGCGCGGTCATCGCCGCCCAGCGGCCGCTCGTCGGTGAGACCGAGGGCGACCCGACCGTGCCCGACGGTGGCGGCGTCATCGACCCCGACGTCCTGTGGTCGTGCACCACCTGCGGCGCCTGCGTGGAACAGTGCCCGGTCGACATCGAGCACGTCGACGCCATCGTCGACATGCGCCGCTACCAGAACCTCATCGAGTCGGCCTTCCCCCACGAGCTGGGCGGCCTGTTCAAGAACCTCGAGAACAAGGGCAACCCCTGGGGCATGAACGCCCGGCTGCGGATGGACTGGGCCAAGGGCCTCGACTTCGACATCCCCATCGTGGGCGAGGACCTCGAGAGCCTCGCCGAGATGGACTACCTCTTCTGGGTCGGCTGCGCCGGCGCCTTCGAGGACCGGGCCAAGAAGACCACCCGCGCGGTCGCCGAGCTGCTGCACACCGCCGGAGTCAGCTTCGCGGTCCTCGGCGACGGGGAGAGCTGCACCGGCGACCCGGCGCGGCGCAGCGGCAACGAGTTCCTCTTCCAGATGCTCGCGATGCAGAACGTCGAGGTGCTCAACGAGGTCGGCGCCACGAAGATCGTCGTCACCTGCGCGCACTGCTTCAACACGCTGAAGAACGAGTACCCCCAGGTGGGTGGCCAGTTCGAGGTCGTCCACCACACCCAGCTGCTCAACCGGCTGGTGCGCGAGAAGCGGCTGACGCCGGTCTCCCGTCCGGACACCGCCGACACCTCCGGCGTCGCCTCCACCGCCGGCACGGTGACCTACCACGACCCGTGCTACCTCGGTCGCCACAACCAGGTGTATGCCCCGCCCCGTGAGCTGCTCGGCGCGCTGCCCGGGGTGGAGCTCACCGAGATGCCGCGGCACGCCGAGAAGTCCTTCTGCTGCGGCGCCGGCGGTGCCCGCATGTGGATGGAGGAGAAGCTCGGGACGCGCATCAACCTCAACCGCACCGAGGAGGCGCTGGGCACCGGCGCGGACCGGATCGCGATCGGCTGCCCGTTCTGCCGGGTGATGCTCTCCGACGGGCTCACGCAGAAGCAGGCTGAGGGCACGGGCGAGCAGGTCGAGGTGGTCGACGTCGCCCAGATGCTGCTCGCCGCGGTGCGTCGGGGCGAGAGCCCGGAGCCGGCCGAGGCCGCGGACAGCGAGCCGGTCGCCTAGCACCGGGCCGCCGGCCGCCGCAGACCGGCGGCGTCAGCGGCGGACGTCGACGCGGGTGAAGTTGGACCACGACCGGCTGGCGGTCGGACCCCGCTGGCCCTGGTAGTGGCTGCCCTTGGCCGAACTGCCGTAGGGATGCTCGGAGGCCGAGCTGAGCCGGAAGAAGCACAGCTGACCGATCTTCATCCCGGGGTGGAGCACGATCGGGAGGGTCGCCACGTTGGACAGCTCGAGGGTCACGTGGCCGGTGAAACCCGGGTCCACGAAGCCCGCCGCGGCGTGCGTCAGCAGGCCCAGGCGCCCCAGCGACGACTTGCCCTCGACCCGCGCGGCGATGTCGTCGGGGAGGGAGACCTCCTCGTAGGTGGACCCGAGCACGAACTCGCCGGGATGCAGCACGAAGCTCTCCTGCGGCTCGACCTCGACCAGACGGGTCAGGTCCGGCTGCTCCTGCGCCGGGTCGATGACCGCGTACTTGTGGTTGTCGAAGAGCCGGAAGAAGCGGTCCAGGCGGATGTCCACGCTCGAGGGCTGGACCATCTGCGGGTCCCACGGGTCCAGCCGGACCCGTCCGGCGTCGACGGCGGCGAGGATGTCGCGATCGGAGAGCAGCACGCCGACACCCTAACCGGGGCGGCTTTGGTGAGCGCCAGCAGCGATGGTTATCATGGCTGCGCCCTCGTGATCGAGGGCGCTGCGGGCGTAGTTCAATGGTAGAACATCAGCTTCCCAAGCTGAATACGCGAGTTCGATTCTCGTCGCCCGCTCCATCCCGTCGGCTCAGCCGGTGGACTCCAGGCCCCACCCGGCCTGGTCACGGCCCTGCAGGTGGTCGGTGATCCAGTCGACGTACTCCCCCAGGGCAGAGGTCACCGGCACCGCCATCACCTCCGGCACCTCGTAGCCGTGCAGGGACTTCGTCGCCCCGACGAGGTCGTCGAAGTTCCCCTCGGTGGTCTTCGCCAGCAGCAACCACTCCTGGCTCTCGTGGACCCGGCCGCGCCAACTGTAGACGGAGGTCATCGGGCCCAGGATCTGCACGCAGCCCGCCAGCCGACGGCCGACGAGCTCCTCGGAGATGTTCTTGGCCGACTCCTTGGTGGGCACGCTGATGCGTACCTCGATCAGCTGTGGTCGTTCCTTCATGTCGCTCATCTCGTCACGGGGGTCACGGGATCGCGTCCGCCAGCGCGTCCGCGAGGATCCCGACGCCACGATCGGCGTCCTCGTGGCTGATCACGCACGGCGGCACGAGATGCACACGGTTGGCGACGATCAGCGGCCACATCCCCCGCTTCACACAGCCTGCCTGCACCGCCTTCATCGTCTCACCACCGGCCGGTCGGCGCGAGCCTTGGTCCGAGACCAGCTCCACGGCCCAGAAGACTCCCAGCCCGCGCACGTCCCCCACCAGCGGATTCGTGCCCAGCAGCGCGGTCGCCGCGGGGCCGAGGCTGCGCTCGCCCACCTCCGCGGCGTGCTCCACGACCCCCTCGTCGCGCATGATCTCGATCGCTGCCAGCGCCGAGGCGGTCGCGAGCGCGTGGCCTGAGTAGGTCAGCCCCCCGGGCAGCGGTCGCTCGTCGAAGGTCGCCGCCACCTCGTCGGAGACGATCACGCCGCCGAGCGGGACATACCCGGAGTTCACGCCCTTGGCGAAGGTCACCAGGTCGGGGCGGACGCCCCAGTGGTCGAGGGCGAGCCAGGCCCCGGTGCGGCCGAAGCCGCACATCACCTCGTCCAGGATCAGCAGGATGCCCAGCTCGTCGCACAGCGCCCGCACCCCCTCCAGATAGCCCGGCGGCGGCACGAGGATGCCGTTGGACCCGACCACCGTCTCCAGGATGATGGCGGCGACCTGGTGCGACCCCTCCGCCTCGACGGTGTGCCGCAGGTGGGCGAGCGCGCGCTCGCTCTCCTCCTGCGGCGTGCTCGCGTGGAACTCGCTGCGGTAGAGGTGCGGGCCCCAGAAGTGGGCGACGCCGGGCATACCCGGCTCGGCGCCCCAGCGGCGCGGCTCCCCGGTGAGCGTGATCGCCCCCGCGGTCGCGCCGTGGTAGCTGCGGTAGGCCGCCAGGATCTTGTGCCGGCCGGTGTGCGCCCGCGCCATCCGCAGCGCGTTCTCGTTGGCCTCCGCACCGCCGTTGGTGAAGAAGACCTTGCTCAACCCCTCCGGGGCCACGCCGGCGATGGCGGCGGCGGCGCGCGCCCGGCTCTCCTGCGCGAAGGAGGGCGCCACGGTCGTGAGTCCTCCGGCGGCCTCGGCGATCGCCGCGGACAGCCGTGGGTGCTGGTAGCCGATGTTGACGTTGACCAACTGCGAGGTGAAGTCGAGGAAGCGGCGCCCCTGGTGGTCCCAGAAGTAGGCGCCCTCTCCCCCGGCCAGCGGCAGCGGGTCGATCGCGGCCTGCGCCGACCAGGAGGTCAGGACGTGCGCCCGGGAGAGCTCCCGGATGCGCGCCTCGCGGGTCTGGTCGGGTGAGATCGTCATACACGGCACTGTAGGGGACCTCGCCGCGGTGGTGCCCGCGCCGCGGGGCGGGCAGGATGGGGCCATGTCCGAGGCACTGGCGCACGACATCGGCGCGACCGACCCTCCGCTGCTGGACCAGACCATCGGCGAGAGCCTCGACGCCACGGCGGAGGAGCACGGGGACCGCGAGGCTCTGGTCGAGGTCGCGACCGGCCGCCGCTGGACGTATGCCGAGCTGCGCGGCGACGTGAACCTGCTCGCGCGGGCGTTCGTCGCCTCCGGCGTCCGCCGCGGCGACCGGGTCGGCATCTGGGCGCCGAACTGTGCCGAGTGGACCCTCGTGCAGCTGGCGACGGCGAAGATCGGCGCGATCCTCGTGACCATCAACCCGGCATACCGCTCGCACGAGCTCGCCTTCGTGCTGCGGCAGGCGGGGGTCAGCACGGTGGTGGTCGCGCAGGAGTTCAAGGGGTCGCGCTACCCGGACCTGGTCGAGCAGGTGCGCGAGGAGTGCCCCGAGCTGGTGCAGGTGCTCGTCATCGGCGACGCGGCGTGGGAGGACCTCCTCGCCGGGGCGCACCAGGTCAGCCCGGGCCGGCTGGCCGAGCTGCAGGGGTCGCTGACCCCGGACGAGCCGATCAACATCCAGTACACCTCGGGCACCACCGGCTTCCCCAGGGGCGCGACGCTGTCGCACCGCAACATCCTCAACAACGGCTACTTCGTCGGGGAGGGGTGCCGCTACACCGAACGCGACGTGATCTGCATACCGGTGCCCTTCTACCACTGCTTCGGCATGGTCATGGGCAATCTCGCCGCGGTGACGCACGGCTCCTCGATGGTGATCCCCGGGCCCGGCTTCGACCCCGCCGCGACGCTGCGGGCGGTGCGCGAGGAGCGGTGCACCTCGCTCTACGGCGTGCCCACGATGTTCATCGCCGAGCTGGAGCTCATCGGGTCCGACGACGACTACTCCCTCGACGACCTGGCCACGGTCCGGACCGGGATCATGGCCGGCTCGCTGTGCCCGGCCTCGGTGATGCGCTCGCTCATCGATGCGGGCGTGCGGGAGATGACGATCTGCTACGGCATGACCGAGACCTCGCCGGTGTCGACCCAGACCGCCACCTCGGACCCTTTCGAGAAGAAGGTCGGCACCGTCGGCCGCGTCGGGCCGCACCTCGAGGTGCAGGTGGTCGACCCCACGACACGCGAGGTGCTGCAGCGCGGGGAGCCGGGCGAGCTCTGCACCGCCGGCTACTCGGTGATGCTCGGCTACTGGGAGGAGCCGGAGAAGACCGCCGAGGTCCTGCGGGACGGCTGGATGTCCACCGGCGACATCGCCGTGATGGACGAGGACGGGTATGTCGAGATCACCGGCCGCATCAAGGACATGGTGATCCGGGGCGGGGAGAACATCTACCCGCGAGAGGTCGAGGAGTTCCTCTACACCCACCCCGACGTGGTCGACGCCCAGGTGGTGGGCGTGCCGGACGAGCGCTACGGCGAGGAGCTCATGGCCTGGTTGCGGTTGCGCGAGGGCGCCGAGGAGCTCACGGCCGAGGCGGTCAGGGAGTTCTGCACCGGATCGCTGGCGCACTACAAGATCCCCCGGCACGTGCAGGTGGTCGACGAGTTCCCGATGACGGTGACCGGCAAGGTGCGCAAGGTCGAGCTGCGCGAGCGCGGCGAGGAGATCCTCCGCCACCCCTGACCGCCACCGAGCGCCGCGAATGGTTGCCCCCAGCCCCACCGAGCGTCGTTCGTGGTTGCTGGCAGGATCGGGGTATGCCTCTCGACTACGCCCAGATGTTCCGTCTCGACGGGCGGCACGCCGTCGTGCTCGGGTGCGGCGGCATCGGTGCCGAGATCGTGGCCGGCCTGGCCGCGCAGGGGGCGCGGGTCAGCTGCCTCGACAAAGACCCGGCGGTCGCCGAGGCCGCGCTCGAGCGCGCGCCGGGCGGGGCGGCATACCCCGTCGATGTGCTCGACCCGGACGGCCTGCGACCTATGGCTGACGCCCTCGGCGGCGTCGACGTGCTCGTGCTGACCGCGGCGATGAACGTGCGCAAGCGGCTGCTGGACTACAGCGCCGAGGAGTTCGACCGGGTCGTGGCCCTCAACCTGCGCGGGACCTTCGACGCGGTGCGGGCCTTCGCGCCGCGCATGGCCGAGCGGGGTCGCGGATCGATCGTCGCGCTGACCTCGATCCGCGCGGTGACCGTCGAGCCGGGGCAGGGGGTGTATGCCGCGACCAAGGCCGGCGTGCAGCAGCTCGTCCGGACCTGGGCGGCCGAGCTCGGGCCGGCCGGCGTGCGGATCAACGCGGTCGCGCCCGGCGTGGTGGCGACCCCGTTGACCCAGCAGATCCGCGACGACGCCGAGTGGGACCGGGCGTATGCCGAGAAGTCGGCGCTCGGTCGCTGGGCGCGGCCGGAGGAGCTGGTCGGGGCGACGTGCTGGCTGGCGTCCGACGCCGCGAGCTTCGTCACCGGCAGCCAGGTCATGGTCGACGGCGGCTGGACCGCGATCGACGGACGGTTCACCCCGCCCACCTGAGGCGCGCGCCAGGGAGTCAGGCCAACCATGGGCGACGCCCGGTCGGGGTCAGCTGAAGACGATGGTGCGGCCGCCGCGCAGGACCACGCGGTGCTCGGCGTGCCAGCGGATCGCCCGCGAGAAGGCTGCCGCCTCGACCTCCTGGCCCTGCTGGGCGAGCTGGGCGGGGGTGAGCCGGTGGTCGACCCGGCGGAAGTCCTGCTCGATGATCGGGCCCTCGTCCAGGTCGGCCGTCACGTAGTGCGCTGTCGCACCGATGACCTTGACACCGCGGTCGTGCGCCTGGGTGTAGGGCTTGGCCCCCTTGAAGCTCGGCAGCAGGGAGTGGTGGATGTTGATGATCCGCCCGGAGTAGTCACGGCACAGGTCCGGCGAGAGGACCTGCATGTAGCGCGCCAGCGCGATGGTGTCGACGTCGTGATCGTCGACGATCCCGCGCAGCCGCGCCTCGGCCTCCGGCTTGGTGTCGGCGGTGATCGGGACGTGGTGGAAGGGGATGCCGTGCCACTCCGCCAGGCCACGGAAGTCCTCGTGGTTCGACACGATCGCCGGGATCGTCACCGGCAGCTGCCCGGTCCGCGCCCGGAAGAGCAGGTCGTTGAGGCAGTGACCCATGCGGCTCACCATGACGAGCAGCCGGTGCGGCTCGGCGCGGTCGTGCACCTGCCACTGACCCGCCAACCCGTCCGCGACCGGGGTCAGACCGGCCCGGAGCGCCTCGACCTCGATCGGGCTCCCCTCCCGGGTGGCCTCCATGCGCAGGTGGAACTCGCCGGTGCTCGGGTCGGCGAACTGCTGGCTCTCGGTGATCGTCAGGTCGTGCTCGAGCATCGCGCCCGCGACGGCATGGACGACGCCGGCGCGGTCCGGACAGGAGAGGGTCAGCACGAAGTCACGGCTCGTCTCGGGGCTCACGGCCGCCCAGTCTAGGCCGGGCCCGAGGTATGCCGGAGCGCCGGGGCCGCGGTCTCCGGCCGGCCCGGCGTGGACCGGGACGTCACGGAGCAGCGCCCGGTGGCGTGGGACAACCTCGTCGCGGCCCCGAGGCGTCATAGTGACGACACCGACACAGAGGGGATCGTGCATGAGGGGCAGGCTGACGCTGGCGGCACTGACGGTGCTGGAGCTCGGGGGATGCGGCACCGCGGCCACCTCACCGACAGCCACCTCCGGCGTCGCACCCGTCGACCCACCGGCCGCCGTGGCCGACGAGGCCGTCGTCACCGACCCGGGCACCGCGGCGGCGGTGCCGACGCCGGCCGGGCCCTCCCTCAGCTCGGTCTCCGACGCCGCGGCCGAGCTGGACGCCGGGCTCGACGGCGACGTCACCGCGGTGGTCGTCGACCTCGCGACCGGCGAGCGCACGGGCCACCGGGGCGGCACCGCCTTCACCAGCGCCAGCCTCTACAAGCTCTATGTCGTCGCCACGGCGCTGGACCAGGTGGACACCGGCGACCTGGCGCTCGATGCCGTCGTCGGCGGGGGCTGCGGCACAGTCGCCCGTGCCGCCGAGCTCGCCATCACGGTCAGCGACAACGCCTGCGCGATCAGCCTCGGGTCGGTGGTCGGCTGGGACCAGGTGGAGGACTTCGTGGAGCGCGAGAGCTTCTCGGGCACGACCTTCCACCCGGTGGAGCACGCGGGCGGGTGGGGGACGGCCGGTCAGGAGACCACCGCCGACGACACCGCGGACCTGCTGGTGCGACTGGCCGAGGGCGACCTGCTCGGTGCCGAGTCAACCACCTTCCTCCTCACCCAGCTGGACGGGCAGTACTTCGACTCCGCCCTGTCCCTGACGCTCGCCGACGACGACGCCGCCTTCGGGCACAAGCTGGGCACGCTGGCCGAGGTGTCCCACGACGCGGGCATCCTCACCATGGGCGGGCGTCGCTACGTCGTCGCCGTCCTCACCGGCGGCTGGCCCGGCCACGCCGAGCCCGCGGCGGAGCCGGCGCTCGCCGGCGTGGGCGAGGCGCTGCGGGCGTATGCCGTCGCCCGCGCCGACGCCTCACGCTGAGCCGAGTCAGGGACGCAGGCGTGGCCGGGCGAGGGACGGCCGCCTCGGCCCGGCGTGCAGCCATGGCGCGGTCAGTCGCCCCGCCCCGCGCTGGGGAAGGCCTCGCGGTAGCCGCGCCAGGAGCCCGCCGGGGTGGTCACCGACTCCGCCGCCAGCACTCCGCGGACCATGGCGCGGGTCACCACCTCCCCCGCGCCGTGCAGGAGGGCGTGGAAGCCGGCGACGTCCGGCACGCCTCGCGCACCGGTCGACAGGCCGAAGATCGCGTCGCCGTCGAACATCGTGTGGATCGGGTTGACCGCGCGCGCCATGCCGTCGTGACCGCTCGTCGCCAGCCGCGAGCACTGCGCTGGGGTCAGCCTTGCGTCGGTCGCGACCACCCCGATCGTCGTCGCGAGCGAGCGCGGGACGCGGCTGGTCGCGTTGGACTCCTCCGCCGCCCGCCGCGCCGCCTCCAGCTCGGCCGGATCGGGCCGGGCGGGCAGCCCCCCCTCCGGCCATCCTGGTATGCCGCGCACGTCCGCCTCGACCAGGTGGCGGGCGCCCCACAGCTCGCCCGTGCCGAGGTCGACGGCGGACCCGACAGCGTTGACCACGACGAGCGCCGCGAGCGTGGTGCCGTCGGGCAGCACGGCGCTCGCCGTGCCGACCGCGCCGCGCAGCCCGCCGACCTGCGTGCCGGTGCCGGCACCCACGTTGCCCAGCCCCGCGACGCCACCGCTCTCGGCGTCGGCCAGGGCCCGCGCGCCGAAGGAGGCGTCCGGGAAGGAGCCGAAGTCGCCGCCCCGCCCGAGGTCGAAGCAGACCGCCGCGGGCACGATCGGGACCACCTCGCCGGGCCCGCCCATCGGGAAGCCCCGGCCCCGGGCATACAGCTCGCGCATGACGCCGTCCGCCGCGGCCAGCCCGAAGGCCGACCCCCCGGAGAGCACGACCGCGTGCACCCGCTCGACCAGGTTGCGCGGGTCGAGCAGGTCGGTCTCGCGGGTGCCGGGCGCCCCGCCGCGCACGTCCGCCCCGGCGACCGCGCCCTCGGGCGGGCAGAGCACGACCGTGGTGCCGGTGAGGGAGCCGTCGCCGACGCGCTGGTGGTGCCCCACCCCCAACCCGCCGACGTCGAGGAGCGAGTTGGTGGGGCCGGCGGCGGGGTGCATACCCCTCAGCCTGCCAGCGCGGTGAGGATCTCCTCCACCTTGTCTTTGGCGTCGCCGAAGATCATCTGCGTGTTGTCGCGGAAGAAGAGCGGGTTCTGCACCCCGGCGTAGCCCGTCGCCATCGACCGCTTGAAGACGACCACGTCGCGGGCGTTCCACACCTCGAGGACGGGCATCCCCGCGATCGGGCTGCCCGGCTGCTCGATCGCGGCCGGGTTGACGGTGTCGTTGGCGCCGATGACCAGGACGACGTCGGTCGAGGCGAGGTCGTCGTTGATCTCGTCCATGCCGAGCACGATGTCGTAGGGCACCCGCGCCTCGGCGAGCAGGACGTTCATGTGCCCGGGCAGGCGCCCGGCGACCGGGTGTATGCCGAAGCGTACGTCCACGCCGAGGTCGGCGAGCCGCTCGACCAGCCGGGCGACCGGGTGCTGCGCATGGGCCACGGCCATGCCGTAGCCGGGCGTGATGACGACCGACCGGGCCTGCCACAGCAGCTCGGCGACACCCTCGGCGCTGACCTCGCGGTGGGTCCCCTGCTCCTCGCCGTCCCCCGCCGGCCAACCGGGTCGGCGCCGAAGCCGCCCGCGATGACCGAGACGAAGGAGCGGTTCATGGCCTTGCACATGATGTAGGACAGGATCGCGCCCGAGCTGCCGACCAGCGCCCCGGTGATGATGAGCAGGTCGTTTCCGAGCATGAAGCCCGCCGCGGCCGCCGCCCAGCCGCTGTAGGAGTTGAGCATCGAGACGACGACCGGCATGTCCCCGCCACCGATGGAGGCGACGAGGTGCGCGCCGAGCAGCAGCGCCAGGGCGGTGAGCAGGAGCAGCGGCAGCAGGCTCGAGGCCACGACGAACCACACCGACACCGCCAGGCTCGCCAGCACGACGAGCAGGTTGAGCAGGTGGCGCCGCGGCAGCATGAGTGGGGAGCTCTTCATCCGGGCCGAGAGCTTGGCCCAGGCCACGACCGACCCGGTGAAGGTGACGGCGCCGATGAAGACCCCGGCCGCGATCTCGATGCGCTGGCTGACGCCGGCGGCACCGGTATACCCCTCGCCGAGGAAGGTGTTGAGGCCCACGAGCACCGCCGCGACGCCCACGAAGCTGTGCAGGATCGCGACGAGCTCGGGCATACCGGTCATCTCGACGCGACGCGCCCGCCAGATGCCGATGACCGCTCCCAGCGACATCGCCACCGCGATGAGCAGGAGGGTGGTGAGCGCCCCGCGCTGCGCGGTGCTCACCGCGAGCGCCACCGTCGCGACCAGCGCGAGCGTCATGCCGGTGATACCGAGCAGGTTGCCGCGGCGCGCCGACTCGTGCCGCGACAGCCCGGCGAGGGCGCCGAGGAAGAGCAGCGCGGCGACGAGGTAGGCGGCGTCGACCGCCGAGGTGAGCGTCACGACTCCGCCCTCCGGAACATCCCGAGCATCCGGTGCGTGACGGTGAAGCCGCCGAAGATGTTGATCGAGGCCACGGTGATGCCGATCAGCGCGAGCGCGGTGACCCAGGTGCTCTCGCTGCCGACCTGCAGGATCGCGCCGACGCAGATGATGCCGCTGATCGCGTTGGTCACGGACATGAGCGGCGTGTGCAGCGCGTGGGTGACGTGCGAGATGACGTAGTAGCCCGCGATCACGGCGAGCGCGAAGACGGTGAGGTGCATGCGCAGCTCGTCCGGCGCGAAGGCGGCGCCGAGGGCCGCCAGCACCGCGAGGGCGAGGAGCACCGCTCGCCGACGGCGCGGGTCCGGTGGGCGCGCCTCGGTATGCCCGTGCGCCGGGTCGACCTCGGGCGTCACCGTCGCGGCGGGCGCCGGGGCGGCGCTCACCGAGACCTGCGGCGGCGGCCAGAGGACCTCGCCGTCGTGGGCCACGGTCATCGCGCGCAGCACCCGGTCGTCCAGGTCGAGCACGAGCGGGGGGCCGCCGGCGCTGTCGTCCTCCGGCTCCCCGGAGAGCAGTCCGACGAGGTTGACCATGTTGGTGCCGTAGAGCTGGCTGGCCTGGGCCGGCATCCTCCCCGCGAGGTCGGTCCAGCCCAGCAGCACGACCCCGGAGTCGGTGACGACCCGCTCGTCGGCCCGGGTGCCCTCGACGTTGCCGCCGTTGGCCGCCGCGAGGTCGACGACGACCGACCCGGGGCGCATCGCGGCGACGGTCCCGGCGTCGATGAGGCGCGGGGCTGGGCGGCCCGGGATGAGCGCGGTGGTGATGACGATGTCGGCGGTGATGGCCTCCTGGGCGTAGAGCTCGGAGGTGGCGCGCTCGGCGTCCTCGGTGAGCTCGCCGGCATACCCGTCGCTGCGGCCGCTGCTGGTGTCGACGTCGAGCCGGACGAAGGTCGCGCCCATCGACTCGACCTGCTCGGCGACCTCCGGCCGCACGTCGAAGGCGCGCACCTGGGCCCCGAGCGACTGCGCCGCACCGATCGCGGCCAGCCCGGCGACCCCGGCGCCGACGACGAAGACGGTGGCCGGCGGCGTGGTGCCGGCCGCGGTGACCTGGCCGGCGAGCATGCCGCCGTAGTCGTGCGCCGCCTCGATGACCGCGCGGTAGCCGGAGAGATTGGCCATCGAGCTCAGCACGTCGAGGCTCTGCGCGCGGGAGATCCGCGGCACCGCGTCCATGGCCAGCGCCGTCACCCCGTGGTCGGCCAGCGCCTCGAGCAGACCCGCCGAGCGGGCCGGTGCCATGAGCGAGGCGACGGTGATGCCGCGCGGCAGGGCCGCGACCTCGGCCGGCGTCGGCGGGTCCACGGCGGCGAGCAGGTCCACGTCACCGAGCCCGCCCGGGTCGACGAGGGTGGCGCCCGCGTCGCTGTAGGCCACGTCGGGGTAGGACGCCCGTTCCCCCGCGCCCTTCTCGACCAGCACCGTGTGCCCGCGCTTGCGCAGCGTGGCGACCGTGCCGGGCGTGGCGGCGACGATCGCCTGGGTCTCCCGCGACTGCCGCGGTATGCCGATCAGCACCGGTGCTCCCCTCTCGTCCTCGAGCCTCGAAGCGAGACCGACCCTAGCCCGGCATACCGACAGGGCCGCAGCCGACCCCGCCCCACCCCGGAGTGCGGTCAGCTTCCGGCATCCCCCATCACGCTAGAGGGCGGTGGAGGTTGCAGCTTGGTGACCGCACCCCCTGGTCAGTCGCGCGAGGCGCCGCGCGCGAGGTCCTGCGCGGTGCGACCGGCCAGGGCGGCGTGCAGGTCGGGGATGGCGGCCAGCAACGACCGGGTGTATGCGTGCTGCGGCTCGGCGAAGAGCTGCTCGGTCTCCCCCACCTCGACGACCTGCCCGTCCTGCATCACCGCGACCCGGTCGCACACGTGGCGCACCACGGACAGGTCGTGGCTGACGAAGACGAGGGTGAGGTCGAGCCCGTCGACCACCTCGTCGACGAGGTTGAGCACCTGGGCCCGGACCGACACGTCCAGCGCCGACACCGGCTCGTCGGCGACGAGGATGTCCGGGTCGGGCGCGAGCGCGCGAGCCACCGAGATCCGCTGGCGCTGCCCTCCGGAGAACTGGTGCGGGTAGCGGTCGGCGGCGTCCGGGTCGAGGCCCACCCGCTCCAGCAGCTCGCGCACCCGCGCCCCGTGGTCGCCGCCGATGCCGTGCGCCACCAGCGGCTCGGCGACGATGTCGCGCACCCGCATCCGCGGGTCGAGGCTGCTCATCGGGTCCTGGAAGACGAGCTGCAGCTTCTCCCGCAGCCACCCGAGGCGCCGCGCCGGCTGGTCGCCGACCGGGCGCCCCTCGACCAGCACCTCTCCCGACGTCGGCCGGTCCAGCCCGCAGATCAGCCGCAGCAGCGTCGACTTGCCCGACCCGGACTCGCCGACGATCCCGAAGCGCTCGCCCTGCCCGATGGTCAGGGTGACGTCGCGCACCGCGCGGACGACCGGGGGCGCCTCGCGCAGCGACGTGCGCGGGCGGCGGAAGTCACGGCACACCCCGCGGAGCTCGACGGCGGGGGTCTCGGAGTCAGCCACGGCTCCCCTCCTTCTCGGCGGTGGTCTCGCCCGCCGGGTGGTGGCAGGCGAAGCCGTGCGCGAGCTCCCCCGCGGGGTGCTCGCCGCGCGCCGTCCACGGTGGCAACGCCTCGCAGCGGTCGTTGGCGTGGTCGCACCGGCTGCGGAAGACGCACCCGTCGGGGAAGCGGCCGGCGGGGGGCACCGTGCCGGGGATCGTCGGCAGCGCGGCCCGGGCTCGGCGACCCTCCCCGCCGGCGAGGTCGGAGGCGCCGATGAGGCCCTGCGTATACCGGTGGCGCGGGTCGGAGAAGACCTCACCGACGGGGCCTGCCTCGACGATGCGCCCGCCGTACATCACGAGCACCCGCTCGCACACCGTCGCGACGACGGCGAGGTCGTGGGTGATGAAGAGCATCGCGGCGTCCCGCTGCTCGACACCGCGCACCACGAGGTCGAGCACGGTGGCCTGGACGGTCACGTCGAGGGCGGTGGTCGGTTCGTCGCAGATGAGCAGGGCGGGGTCGTTGGCGAGCGCGATCGCGAGCACGACCCGCTGCCGTTGGCCACCGGAGAGCTCGTGCGGGTAGGACCGGGCCAGGTGCGCCGCGTCGGGCAGCCCCACCTGGTCGAGCAGCTCGACGACCCGTCGTCGCGCCCCGGCCTTGTCGCGGGTGCCGTGCATCCGCATCACCTCGGCGACCTGGGCACCGACCCGCATGGTCGGGTTGAGCGCCGTCATCGGCTCCTGGAAGACCATCGACATCGCGTCACCGCGCAGCCGCGCCATCTCGCGCTCGCCGACGTCGAGCAGGTTGCGCGCGGCGGGGGTCCGCCCGGACAGCCGCACGTCACCGCTCGCCCGCAGCCCCTCGCCGAGCAGCCCCATGACCGCGAGCGCGGTGAGCGACTTGCCCGACCCGGACTCCCCGATGAGCCCGACCCGCTCGCCCCGGTCGATGGAGAAGGAGACGTCGTGCAGCAACGGGGTATGCCGGGTCCCCACGTCGAGCCCCTCCACCGCCAGCACCGTGCGCTCGCCGCTGGCCTCTTGCGCCGCCTCGGTGCTCACGGCAACCCCGGCCACGGTTCACCCAGCTCCAAGAAGTCCGCGAGCCACCTGCGGATCTCGCGCAGGACGTCATCCTCGACGTCACCCACGATGCCCTGCAGCCGCTGCCGCGAGAGGGTCCGGACCTGCTCGGTCATGGCGAAGCCGGACACCACACCAGCCTCCACCGCGACATGGTTCTCCCACCCCCGGTCGACGCGGGTGACGGGAACCACCATGGCGAGCTCATCGACCACGTCCAGGTAGCCGCGGCCGCTCACCACGACCACCGGGCGACGCCCACCCTGCTCCCCACCGCTCACCGGATCGAGCCAGGCCCAGCAGATGTCCCCCGGCGACGGTGGCCCAGCGCCCTCACCCATCGGTGACCGAGTCAGCGAGCTCGGCACGCTCCCAACCCGAGGTCTCCCGCGACCAGGAGTCCCGGTCCGCCGGGCTGGTCGCCGCGATCTGTGCCTTGAGCCGGGCGAAGCGCCCCTCTCGTTCCCCTCGGCGTGCGAGCGCGTCCAGGTACTGTCCCAGTGTCAGATCGGCCCGGCCCGCCTGCGCCTTGAGTTGGTCCCGTGTCGCAGACGCCACCTTGATGGTCGTGAGCCCAGTCATACCTGGAGTATGACTCTGGACAGCGGCCGCGGCAACCGCCTGCCTGCTGACCAGGCCGAGATCGCGGAGTGCCGCTGTGCTCGACGTCGCCCAGCGTCACAGAGCGAGGTGCACCCGCAAGGCGTCCTCGAGGTCGACCATGAGCGGTGTCGGCACCCGACCGACGGCCGCCCCGACCCGTCGCACGTCCACCGAGCGGACCTGCTCCGCCTGGGCCTTGGAGTCGACACGCAGGGAGGTCTCGTCGGCGGGCAGGAGCACCTGGAAGGGGTAGATGCGTTCGACGGCGCTCGTCACGGGCACCACCGTCACGACCCCACGCCCGAGGCGCGCTGCTGTGGTGTTGGCACGGTCGTTGCTGACGAGCACCGCCGGCCGACGCTTGTCGGCCTCGCTGCCTCTCGTCGGATCGAGGTCGACGAGGCGGATCTCACCTCGGAGCATCGGCAAGTCCGTCACCGACAACCGACTCCCAGCGACCGCCGTCGCCCTTCGCCCACTCGTCCCACGCCTGGGCGTAGTCGTTCTCGATCTCGGCGTCGGGCAGCCGTCGGATGGCAGCCTGGACGGCTGCCGAGCGGGAGGCCAGGCCGGCCTGGCGGGCATACCTGTCCAGGGCCCCGAGGTCCTCGGCGCTCAGGCTGATACTCACCTTCATACCCCCTATGCTACTCGCGCCCTACCGACGGTGCTACCCCTGGAGCGGCCACGCCACGAGCAGCATCGGCATCGACACGAGCAGCACCATGACCGCGCCGAAGATGGCGAAGAGTGCGATCTGGGGGAAGGTCATGGCTCAGGCGCGGAGCGAGGCGTCGTCGAGCGGCAGACCCACGACTCCTGCGACGCGGTCGAGGTCGACGTCGTGGGCGAGCAGCGAAGCCCCGTGTCGCCACCCGACGGCAGCGATGAGACAGTTCAGCAGCCCTCGTGGCGTGACCCCCGACTCCCGACAGCGCCGGTAGATCCGCGCCGCCGCGTCGAAGTCGGCGACCGGCTCGACAGGCAGCAACGTGACGCTGAGGAGGAGCCGGCGCAGGTCGTCCTCGCGGTCCGCGGTCCGGGCCCTGGCCAGCACCTCCATCATGACCGGCTCGGTGACGGCGAGCGATGATCCGGAGGCGATCAGCTCGGCCATCCGCTCATCGACGGGACTTCCTGTTGCCCGGTCGTACTCGACCCAGGCCGAGGTGTCCGCCAGGATCACGCGACGCCTTGCGGCGGGAGGTCGTCCGGGACCTCCTCGATGGCGCGAGCCCCGCGCATGGCGAGCGCCTCCTGCCTCGACATCGGCTGCCCGGCCAGGTGCCGCAGCGCCAGGTCGACAGCGTCGGTCTTCGTCCTCACCCCGTAGCGGTCCATGATCGTCTCGACGTAGGAGTTGTCGATCTCGATATTGGTCCTCACCCTGCTCATGCACGCATGATACACGTTGCGTGTATTGTTGGTGTATAGCCCTCAGGGTGTACGGAGGACGCGGACGGGGTCTCGGGTGGCGGCGTAGAGGGCGGGGGGTATGGCGGCGGTGGTCGCGGCGATGAGGGCGAGGGTGGCGGTGGCGGTGGTGAAGTCGGCCGGGGGGATGGTGTCGGGGCCGAGGCGTGCGGCCAGGGCCAGGCCTGCTGCCACCCCGAGGGCGGCGCCGAGTATGGCGGGGGCGAGGGTGCGGCCGATGACCAGGGTGATGATCGTGGCCCGGGTAGCGCCCAGGGCGCGGCGGCGGCCGAGGTCCTTGCGGCGGACGAGGACGTCGGCCAGGACGACGATCGCCACGAGCAGGGCACCGCCGCCGAGCACCCCGAGGAGCAGGGTCGCACCGAACGCGGCAAGGTCGCCGGTGACCTGGGCCTGCAGGTCGGCCAGAGAGACAGGGGAGGTGATGGTGACCGCATCCGGGGTGGGCGGGTCGACCAGGCCCAGGACACTGGCCTGGGTGGCCTGCGCGGCGGATGCGTCGGTCAGCACCACCTGCACCGCGTCCACCGGTTGGTCGGCCGGCGCGACGTACAGCACCCCAGCGGCGTAGTCACCGAACGGGTCCCTGGGGGTGAACGTCCCGACCACCGACCAGTCGTCGACCTGGGTGGTCGAGGCCAACGCGACCCACCCGGCCGGGTCGGCCATCCCGAGCTGTGTCATCGCGGTGTCGGTGACGATCGCCTCGCCCGGGCCGGGCCAACGCCCTGCCTGCAGGTTGGCGACCGCGGCGAGGTCACCGTGCACCCCCCACGCGGGCACCCGGGTCCCGCCCTGCCCGATGACCCCGTTGACGACATCGACCGGGATCAGGGTCCCCACCTCACGCTCGACCGTCGACAGGGTGCTCGCCTGGTCCACCACCGTCGGCGGCAACAGACCGTCACCGCGGGCATCGGCAACGGCGAGGACCCGCGACCCGGCCTCGTCCAACCGGTCCGTCAGCTGTTGCTCCGCGGCGGCGGTCCGGCCCACCGTCGCGATCGTGGCCGCGCACATCACCGCGACCAGTAACCCGACCAGCGCCGAGGGCACCTTGGACGCCCACGCCGTCGCGACCGCCTCCCGCACCACCAGCACCCACCTCACAACGCCAGCACCTCATCCGCGTGGTCCAGCACGAACGGGTCGTGCGTGGCGATCACCACCGTCCGCCCCTCGGAAGTCCCCCTGTCGGGGCCCGAGCCTGCCCCGTTATCAGCGTTCCCTGCGGCCTGGTCGCGTCCGCCAGCGGCTGCGGACAATGCGGCCAGCACCCCGGCGGCGTTGTCCCGGTCCAGGTTGCCCGTCGGCTCATCAGCCAGCACGACCACCGGGTCGGTCACCAGAGCACGGCACACCGCGACCCGTTGCGCCTGCCCACCGCTGATCTCCCCCGGCCGGTGACCCGCCCGCGCCGAGACCCCCATCTGCGCCAGCAACCCCGACCCGCGGGCCCGGGCATCGCGCAGCCGCCACCCGGCATACAACGCAGGCTCGATGACCGAGTCCAGCACGGTCCGGGTCGGGTCCAACGCCGCGTCCTGGAACACGAACCCGATCCGGTGCGCCCGCACCCGCGCCCGCACCGCATCCGGCGCGGCAGAGACCGCCTCACCCTCCACCAGCACCCGCCCGCTGGTCGGGGTCAACATCAACCCCAGCACGTACAACAACGTCGACTTGCCCCGCCCCGAAGGACCCGTCACCGCCGTCACCACCCCCGGGGTGAACACATGGGACACCCCTCCAAACAGCTCTTCAGCACCCCTCGCGTAGGAGAACGACACCCCCTTTAGGGCCAGCACGGCTCACCCTCCCCCGGTCTCATCGCCACCATCCCCCGGCACCTGCGCTGGGTCCCCGGCCACCAGCACCCGCAGCCCCTCCACGAGCCCCTCACCTTCGACGACCGCGATCCCCTGCCCAGAGCCGGCCACCACCACGTCCACCTGCCCGTCCTCGGTCACCACGAACGCGCTGCCATCCGCGTGGGTCCGCACCGCTGCCGCCGGGACACTCAACCCCTCCACCCGCGGCACCACCACCACCTCCGAGCGCACCGTCACCTGCTCATCCCCCGGCAGGAGCCCACACTCCTCTCCGCACACCGACCCACCGCCCGGCGCGGTCAGCTCAAACACCGTCGACCCTGACTCGTCCACGCTCGACCCCGCGATCACCCCAGTCCACTCCTGGTCTTCGAAACTCATCTCCACGGTCGCCTCCGCCGGGATCAACCGGGCCTGCTCCGCGGTCACCACCAGCACGAAGTCTCGCTCCCCCGTCGGCGCCAGCACCGCGTCCTCACCACCCGACACCTGACCCCCCACCCTGATTGCCTCACCGACCGTGACCGTGGCCGGCAGCTGCGGCACCGCCACCAGCTCCCCCAAGGAAACTGACCCCGACCCCGGCAACCCCTGCTCCTCCTGCCACGCCTCCACCGCATCCTCAGTCACCTGACCGAAGTCACCATCGGCCTCAGCGTCCAGGTACCCCCCAGCGACTAGCAGCTCCTGCAACGCGACCACGTCCTCACCGCGCGCACCCCGAGACAGCTCCCGCCAGAACGGTTCCTCCGCCTGTACCACCCGAACCGGTGTCCGCCCCACCACGTACACCACACCACCGGTCTCCACCCGGCCCGGCGACGTCGAGGTCACCACCCCCGACAACCCGTTCACCGCCACCACCCCCACCGGCTGCCGCACCGTGGTCGACAACGGCAACGACCGCCCCACCGACCCCTGGACCACCTCACCCCACACCACCTCACCCGCCGGCGAGCTCGACTCGCCCACCGACGTGTCCGGCAACGTCGCCCGCGACGCCCACCACCCCGCCGCCCCAACCCCGATCACCAGCAGCACGACCAGCAGCGCGACGCCCGACTTGCGCGAGGTCCTCCCCGCACTCCTTACCATCCGCCGATCCTTCCACAGATAGCACGAGCCTCCTGGGTTCTTGCTAACGGGCTCCTCCTGTGGGCACCGCTCCTCCACATCGGCCCGTTTAACGTCACTGACCGTGACCTGTTCATAGATGTCGGCTCCCGCGACCCAGGCTCCTGCAGACACTTACCGGTCAGCCGAAGTGCCTCCTCGTCAACCCCTTTGCCTTTGGCGCGACTCTGTCGGTGCTCACCGTAGACGAGAGATCGACCACCCTGCACCCCAGCAACCAGTGCCGGGATGACCACCGGCAACACCATGCTGAGGCGACCACCCAACGAACACTGATCTGCTACACAGAGACAGGTCTTTCTCGCGAGGCCATGAGAGCGCCGTAGACACGTCACACATTTGAGCTACTCTTGCGCGTTGATGTCCGGCTCAGGGCACGATTCGGTCATGATTGACCCTTCGCCGGTTGAGGGCAAGAACGGGGACCAGGGGGACCGTCCTTCACGATAATCTGCCAGGAACACGCCGAAACTCACCGGCTCGGACGGCGAGAATCCCTCCGAAACCAGGCATTCATAGGCCTTGACATTCTCGTCAAACAACCATCGGATCTCTTCATCGGTCAGGGGAGCAGCCGCAGCCCCGTAGTCCACCTCTTGATCGCACGACTCATTAGCCTGCTCGTAGGCCTGCCGTTGTTCGCCCACCTCCACCGTCAGCGTGCCATCGGCGTTTTGCTGAGACGGGAATCCTCGGTCTTCCAAGCACTGTCGACGCTGCTCCAGCGCCTCCCGGGCCGCGGTCCCTCGCAATTGTCGAGACTCTTCGACGCTCAGGGTCGACAGGTCGGTGGCCTGCGAGGCATCAGTGCTTCGCTCCTGATCGACGGTCCCCGGACTACTGCATCCCCAGAGGACCGCGAGGGCTAGCGCAATGGCAGAGAGTCGCCTGACGCGAGCCCCCACTGCGATCCGCAGTCTGCCGGACGCCGGGTTCAGGGCGAACCGTCGCCGCAGAAGGCGTACGTGCCCGGTTTGTCGAGACTCAGACTGCCCGTTGCGGCCCAGTAGCCCCCTTGTGCCATTCCCTTGGTGTTGTGGGTACGCCAACTGCTGCTGTAGGAGATGATGACGTACTGGCTGCTTCCTGGCCCCATGATCTGGCCTTCACCACGCCACCGAGCGTGTGTCCATGGGTCCGTCCACGAGCTGCAGGAACTGTCGTAGAACCATCCCGAATGACGCACAACTGCGGATGCAGGACCCGCAGTTGCTCCGACCACGGCCAGCGCCGCTGCGCCAGCAGTCAGTTTTCGCAAGAATCGCATATATCTGCCCTCCAAGATGCTGGGAGCGTCTTCGCCGCCAAGCTATGATTCGACCGTACCCCCCCCCGATCGGCTTAGCAACATCGAGGCCAGGCTCTTGACCAAACCTTTACTCCAGGAACTCTTCACCTCTTCTCCAGCTTCGGGTCCAGCCAGTCCCGCAGTCCGTCGCCGAAGAGGTTGAAGCCGAGCACCGACAGCGCGATCGCCGCGCCGGGGATGAGCGCCAGGTGCGGCGCCGTGCGCAACGTGGTCTGCGCCTCGTAGAGCATCCGCCCCCAGCTCGCCTGGCCGGTCGGCGTGCCCAGGCCGAGGTAGGCCAGCGCCGCCTCGGCGAGGATCGCGATGGCGAAGGAGACCGACGCCTGCACGATGACGAGCCCCGCCACGTTGGGTATGACGTGGCGCACCGCCATCCCCAGCGGCGAGCGTCCCGCGGCCCGGGCGGCGACGACATACTCGGTCTTCATCACCCCGAGCGCGCCGGAGCGGGTGATGCGGGCGAAGGCCGGGATCGTCGCGATGCCGATGGCGATCATCGCCACCCGCGTCGACCCGCCGTAGAGCGCGGCGAACATGATCGCCAGCAGCAGCGCGGGAAAGGCCAGCAGCACGTCGTTGGAGCGCATCACGAGCTGGCCGAGCCAGCCGGGCGACATGGCCGCGAGGATCCCGAGCGGCACCCCGACAAGCGCCGCGACGCCGACGGCGACGAAGCCGACATACAGGGTCGTGCGTGCCCCGACGAGGATCTGGGTGAAGACGTCGCGGCGGTAGCGGTCGGTGCCGAGCCAGTGCTCGGCGTTGGGCGTCTGGTAGGCCTCGACCGGGAGGACCCGCATCGGCACATACGGCGTCCAGACGTAGGAGACGAGCGCGAGCACGACGACCACGGCGACGAGACCCCCGCCGAGGAGCAGCGAGGGGTTGAGCCGGCGCCCGCCCGAGCCGCCGGCAGGGGCCTGCCCCTCGAGCCCTTGCGCGGCCGCGCCCTGGATCTCGCTCATCGCGACCCCGTCCGCAGCCGTGGGTCGATGACGAGGTAGAGCGCGTCGACGAGGAAGTTGATGAGCAGCGTGGCCACCACGAGGACCATGACGACGGTCTGCACGGTGAGGAGCTCGCGGTCGGCGACCGAGTCCAGCAGCAGCGACCCCAGGCCCGGGATGACGAAGACCTGCTCGATCACAACCGCGCCGATGAGCAGGGTCGCGAGCTGCAGGCCGAGCACGGTGACCACCGGCACCGCGGCGTTGCGCAGACCGTGCCGCCACAGCGCCTGCACCGGGCGCAGCCCCTTGGCCCGGGCGGTGCGAAGGTAGTCCTCGCGGAGCACGTCGAGGACGGCGGAGCGGACATACCGCGCCAGCACCGCCGCCTGCACCATCGCGAGCGCGACCGACGGGAGGACGATCCGCTGCAGGAAGCCCACCGGGTCCTGCGACGGCACGACCCAGCCGCCGCTCGGCACCCAGCGCAGCCGCACCGCGAAGACCGAGATGAGCACGATGCCGGCGAGGAAGGCCGGGATCGCGACGCCGACCTGGGACAGCGCCGACATGAGGAGCCCGTCGAGGTGGCGGTGGCGCACCGCCATCCAGATGCCGACCGGGACGGCGACGAGCACGGCCAGGACCATGGCCGTGACGACGAGGATGAGGGTGACCTGCAGCCGGTCGGCGATCTGCGGGCCGATCGCCGCCTTGGAGACGAACTCGATGCCCGGGTCGAGGGTGACCAGGCCGCGCATCCAGTCGAGGTACTGCACCACGAGGGGCCGGTCCAGCCCGAACTGCTCGCGCAGCCGCGCGACCGCCTCGTCCGAGGCATTGATCCCGAGCGCCACCCGCGCCGGGTCACCCGGCAGCACCCGCATGAAGCCGAAGACCAGCACCGACGCCGCCAGGACGCTGGCCACGAGGACCAGCGCGCGGTGCAGCAGGCGCAGGAGCATGGCTCAGCACCCTAGAGGGTGACGCGGGCACGGACCCGGCGGCAGGCATACCTCGACCTGGGCAAGGGTGTGCTGCACGTCTGGGACCTGCGCAAGGTTGTGCACCAGATGCGCCCTTCTCGACGGCGGATCCGGTGCACAAGGTTGCCCAGGTCAGGCGGAGGCGCCGAGAGCCCCGGGCGCCGTCACTCCCGCGCGAGGTCGCCCAGGTCGAAGGACTCCCGGAGGGCGTTGGTCGGCAGCCCGGTGATGTCCGGGTCGGCGACCATGAGGTTGGGCAGCAGGAAGAGGAAGTCGGCGGCGGCCTCCTCGCTGATGAGCGCCGCGGCCTCCTGCAGCTTCTCGGTCTGCTCCTCCTCGGTGCCGGCGTCAGCCTCCTCGAAGAGGGTCTGGACCTCCTCCGTGCCGTAGGTCGTGTAGTAGTCCGGGTTGCCGAACACGGCAGACATGTCACGCCCCTCGACGTGCGACACGATCGACATGTCGTAGTCCTTGTTGGTGAAAACGGTCTCCAGCCAGGCCGCGGGGAACTCCAGCTCGTCGATGGTCACCTCCAGCCCGGCGTCCTCGAGCATGGACTCGACGACCGTGCCGCAGGAGACGGCATACGGCAGCGACGGTATGCGCAGCCGCAGCTCGGTGCCCTCGGCGCCGGCCTCGGAGATGAGCCGCTGCGCCTCCTCGAGGTCGAAGGGGTAGTCGCCGGTGCGGTCCTCGTACCACGGGTCGGTGACCGGGACCATTGAGCCGATCAGCTCGCCGCGTCCGGCCCAGCAGGTGTCCATGAGGGCCTGGTGGTCGATGGCGTGCCGGACCGCCCGCCGCAGCTCGACGTCGGCCAGCGGGTTGCCCTCCTCCTGGTTCATCGACAGCACGACCTCGCCGTTGGTGGTCCCCTCGACGATCTGGAAGTCGCCGCCCTCGAACTCGGCCAGCGACTCCGGGGCCTGCACCGTCGAGACGACGTCGATGGAGTCGGTGAGCATCGCGTTGTTGAGCGCGTTGGCGTCGTCGAAATAGCGCATCTCGACGGAGGCGAAGTAGGGCGCATCGCCGTGGTAGTCGGGGTTGCGCTCCAGCGTGATCTGCGAGCCGCGGTCCCAGTTCTCGAAGACGTAGGGGCCGGTGCCGATCGCCTCCTCGGCGAGGTTGTCGACCCCCTCGGTGTCGAACATCGCCCCGACGAGGGTCGTCAGGTTGTAGAGGAACTGGTTGCTGGGGCGGGTGAGCGTGACCTCCAGCGTGGTGTCGTCGACCGCCTCGACCGACTCCACGACGTCGAACTTGGCCTTGAGCCCGTTGGTCCAGGCGTCGGAGGAGACCCGCTCGATCGAGAACTTCGCGTCCTCGGCGGTGAACTCGCTGCCGTCGGAGAAGGTGACGCCCTCCTCGAGCGTGAAGGTGTAGGTCAGCCGGTCCTCGCTGACCTCCCACTCCGTGGCGAGTCCCGGCACGATCTCCGCGCTCTCCCCGTCGATCTGCACCAGGGTCTCGTAGACGTTGTCCATCATGACCTGAGGGATCGCCGCCCCTCCATTCGTGGTGAAGTCGAGGCTGGCCGGCTCGGCGACGAGGCCGATGCGGACCGTCTCGTCCGAGCCACCGGGCTCCGGGGCCGCGGCGGTGTCGTCGCCGCCGTCACCGGAGCCGGCGGACTCCCCCTCCTCCTGCGACCCGGTGTCCGAGCTGGTGCCGGCCCCGGCGTTGCAGCCGGCGAGCAGTGCGGTCGCGGCCAGCGCGGCGATGAGCGAGCGAGTCTTCGTCGACGTCGTCATGCGCGCCATCATCGTGCATCCGCACACGCCCGCGCCAATCCTTGCCCTAGGGTCAGGGCTGTGAGCACCGCCGCCGACACCCCCGCCCGCCCCGTCGTGCTGATCGCGCCGGACAAGTTCCGCGGGTCGCTGACCGCTCCCGAGGTCGTCGCGGCCGCTCGCTCCGGGGCGCAGGCGGCGGGCTGGGACGTCATCGGTATGCCGATGGCCGACGGCGGTGAGGGCATGCTCGACGCCTTCGGCGGGGCCAACCGGACCAGCGCCGTGACCGGACCGCTGGGCACGCCGGTCGAGGCGCAGTGGCGGCTGGGGGACGACGGCGTGGCGGTCATCGAGTCCGCGGCGGCCAGCGGGCTGGTGCTGGCCGGCGGCAAGGAGGGCAACGACCCCGTAGGCGCGACCAGCGCCGGCACCGGTGAGCTCGTCGCGCAGGCCGTGCGTGACGGGGCGACGCGCGTGATCGTGGGCCTCGGGGGGTCGGCGATGAGTGACGGCGGGCGCGGGGCGGTCGAGGCGGCGCGGGCCGTGCTCGACGGGCAGACACCGGCCGAGCGCGGGGTGGAGCTGCTCGCGGCGTGCGACGTGCAGACACCCTTCGTCGAGGCCGCTCAGGTCTTCGGGCCGCAGAAGGGCGCCAGCGGCGACCAGGTCGTCGAGCTCACCGGGCGCCTCTTCGAGCTGCAGGGCAGGTATGTCGAGGAGTTCGGCGTCGACGTGTCGACCACTCCTGGCGCGGGTGCGGCCGGCGGCCTCGGGGGCGGGATGCTCGTGCTGGGCGGCTCCCTCGTGCCGGGGCTCCGGCTGGTGGCCGAGCAGGTCGGGCTGGCCGACGCGGTCGCGCGGGCCGACGCGATCGTCACCGGCGAGGGCGCCCTGGACGCCGAGTCGTTCAACGGCAAGGTCGTCGGCGGGGTGGTCGACGAGGCCGAGCCCTACGGCATACCTGTCATCGTCGTCGCGGGCGTGGTGCGCGAGGACGCCCCCGCGGCGCGGCTCGCCGGGCTCCGCGTCGTCGACCTCTCGGCGACCTACGGCGCCGCCGCCTCCTGGACCGACACCGCCGACTGCCTCGAGCGCGCCGTCACCGAGCAGCTCACCACCCTCGCCTGACCGACCGCACGGCCAAGCACGCACCGACCGCACGGTCTGCAGGGCCGAGCGGTTACCCGCGGGTAGGGAGCTGAGGGGCCGGTATAGACTGACGCCAGATACGGCGTACCGTCGGTACCGCATACCTGACCAGAGGTCAGGACCGCACACCTGAGGAGCCAGCGTGGGCCACTACCGCAGCAACGTCCGGGACGCGGAGTTCGTCCTCTTCGACGTCCTCGGCCGCCAGGACGTCCTGGGCCGGGCGCCCTACGAGGAGGTCGACGTCGAGACCGCCCGCGCGGCGCTGGCGCAGGTCGCCGAGCTGGCGGAGGGCCCGATCGCCGCCTCCTTCACCGAGTCCGACCGGACACCGCCCGTCTTCGACCCGGCCACCGGCGAGGTCAGCATGCCGGAGAGCTTCGTCCGGTCCTACCAGACCTGGGTGGAGAACGAGTTCTGGCGGCTGGAAATCGAGGAGGGGCTGGGCGGTACGCCCGCTCCCCCGAGCCTCACCTGGGCGATGTCCGAGCTGGTCATGGGCGCCAACCCGGCGGTCAAGATGTTCGCCGCGGGCTACACCTTCGCCAACGTCCTCCACCGCCTCGGCACCCCGCAGCAGCAGCAGCTCGCGCAGCTCATGGTCGACAAGGCGTGGGGCGCGACCATGATGCTCACCGAGCCCGACGCCGGCTCCGACGTCGGCGCGGGCCGGACCAGGGCGGTCAAGGCCGGCGACGGCACCTGGCACCTGACCGGCACCAAGCGCTTCATCACCAGCGGCGTCGCGCCGTTCTACGACAACGTCGTCCACTTCGCCCTGGCCCGCCCGGAGGGCGCCGGCCCGGGCACCAAGGGGCTCTCGCTGTTCATCCTCACCGACCGGCACGTCACCGACCTCGAGACCGGTGAGCTCGGCGAGCGCAACGGGGTCCGGGTCACGGGCCTCGAGCACAAGATGGGCCTCAAGGTCTCGACGACCTGCGAGGTCTCCTTCGGCGAGGACCCGGACCGCCCGGCCGTCGGCTACCTCCTCGGCGAGGTACACGACGGCATCGCGCAGATGTTCCGGATCATCGAGTATGCCCGGATGCTCGTCGGCACGAAGGCGATCGCCACGCTCTCGGCCGGCTACCAGGCGGCCCTCGCCTATGCCAAGGAGCGGGTCCAGGGCGCCGACCTCACCCAGATGGCGGACAAGACCGCCCCGCGGGTGACGATCACCCACCACCCCGACGTGCGCCGCTCGCTGCTGCTGCAGAAGTCCTACTCCGAGGGGCTGCGGGCGCTCATGCTCTACACCGCCAGCGTCCAGGACCAGGTCCACGCCGCGCAGGACCAGGGCGAGGACACCGGCGACGGCCCCGACGTCGGGCTGGCCGCTCGGGTCAACGACCTGCTGCTGCCGCTGGTGAAAGGCTGCGGCAGCGAGCGCGCCTTCACGCTGCTCGGCACCGAGTCGCTGCAGACCCTGGGCGGCTCCGGCTTCCTGCAGGACTACCCCATCGAGCAGTACGTCCGCGACGCCAAGATCGACAGCCTCTACGAGGGCACCACCGCGATCCAGGGGCAGGACTTCTTCTTCCGCAAGATCCTGCGCGACCGCGGTCAGGCCCTCGGCCACGTCGCGGCGCAGGTGCAGCAGACCGCCTCGGCGCAGGTCGACGACGGCCTCGGCGACATCCGGGGCGCGGTGCTGCGCGGGCTCGGCGAGGTCAACGAGATGGTGGAGTTCCTCACCGCGAGGGCGGTGGAGAGCCAGACCCGGCCCGAGGCGGTGTATGCCGTCGGCCTGGGCACCACCCGCCTGCTGCTCGCCACCGGTGACCTGCTCATCGGCTGGCTGCTGCTGCGCGAGGCGGAGGCCGCCCAGCGGCTGCTGGACTCCGGCGAGCGCGGCGTCAGCGGGGTGAGCGCCGCCGACGACGACGGCCAGGCCTTCCTGCAGGGCAAGGTCGCCGCGGCCCGCTTCTTCGCCACCGAGGTGCTCCCGCGCCTGGGCGCCGACCGCCGCACCGTCACCGCCGCCGATGACGGTCAGGTGGCGTCCGTGATGGGTCTTCCGGAGGCCGCCTTCTGAGCGCACTCGCCGCCCGGTCGCGCCGCCGGAGCGGAGCGTCTCAGGTGTAGCGCTTCAGCCGGAAGACGAAGCTGCGCATCATGAGATACATGAAGACGGCCTCGCACGCACCGGCGATCAGCCGCGCGGCGAGGAACTGCACGCCCACCCACTCCAGGGTCGTGGACAGCGCGAGGATGAAGAGCAGGTAGTTGGCGACGACGGTCAGGACGTAGCGCCCGGTCTGGCGGCCCACCGGGCCGTGGCTCTGGAAGTTGAGCCAGCGGTTGAGCACGAAGGCGAGCCCGAAGGCGACGACGTAGCCCGTGGTCACCGCGAGCGGGTAGGGCCAGCGCAGGACGTCGAAGAGGACCGCGAGCAGCGTCAGGTCGACGGCATACGTGAAGCTGCTGATCGCGGCGAAGCCGATCGCGGTCTCCGGGACCCACCGACGGAGCAGCCGCGGGAGGGCGGCGTAGACCCGGGCGCGGGCCCGGGCGAAGCGGTCGGCGGCGCTCCGGCGCTCAGTAGCCGTCGCGGTCGCGGTAGCGGGTCTCACCACGGTTGTTGCGCTCGATGATCTCGCGGTGCGTGGTGTTGTTGCGCTGGGTGTTCATCACCAGCCCCAGCAGCAGCGAGAGCACACCGGCGGCCATGAGGATGTAGCCGACGGTCGGGAGGTCGACGACGCTCGTCAGGTCGCCCACCGCGAACGACAGGATGGCGCCGACGGCGAGCAGGAAGATTCCGAGGCCGATGCCCATGAGTGATCCTTTCGATGTGCCTGGGGCCACCCTAACCGGCGGCCCTCACAGACGGCGGTCGGAGAGCACGGGGAAGGCCTCACGCACCCGCCCCACCTGCGAGGCGTCGATCTCGACCGAGAGCGTCTCCTCCCCTGCCCCAGCCTCGGCGAGCACGGAACCCGCGGGGTCGACGACCGCGCTGTGGCCGCCCATCTCGACCCCGGCGTGCGTGCCGGCGGTGTTGGCGGCGACGACGAAGCACTGGTCCTCGACCGCGCGCGCCCGCAGCAGCAGCCGCCAGTGCTCGACCCGCGCCATCGGCCAGGCCGAGGGGATGACGAAGACCTCGGCGCCGCGGTCCAGCTGGGCGCGGTAGAGCTCGGGGAAGCGCAGGTCATAGCAGGTCGACAGCCCGATCCTCAGCCCGTCCGCCGGGGCCGGCAGGTCGGTGACGACCACCTCGCCGCCGGCCTCCATGAGCTTCGGCTCGCCGCCGCCGAAGCCGAAGCGGTGGACCTTGCGGTAGGTCGCGCACACCTCGCCGCGCGGGTCGAGCACGACCGAGGTGTTCCACAGGTGGCGCCCCTCCTCGCCCGGCTCGGCGGTCCGCTCCACCACGGACCCGGTATGCACGACCGCACCGATCTCGCGCGTCGCCTCGGCGACCGGCACCAGGGCCGGAGGCAGCTCGCCGCGCTCCAGCCCGGAGAGGTCCTGGCTGCGCTCCTCCCACTCCGTCGAGGCGAAGCCGCCGGCGCTCCACAGCTCGGGCAGCAGCACGAGGTCGTGGCCGGCGCCGGCCGAGCGCACCAGACCGGCGACCCGCTGCGCCCGGGCCTCGACGCTCTCGTCGGCACCCTCGGCATACCCGAGCTGGATGATCGCGACCTTCACCTGCTGCTCCTCTCCGCCAGCCGCTGGAGCCGCGCGTTGTAGGCGGCCAGCTCGGCGTCGTCGTCGCGCTCGGCCCGCCGGTCCGAGCGTCGGGTCTCCCGGTCGTCGCTGCGCATCCAGTCGACCATGACCATGAGCACGAGCACCACCGTCGGCAGCTCTCCCACGCCCCAGGCGATGGTGCCGCCCAGCTGCTGGTCGACGAGCAGGTCCTCGACCCAGGGCACCTCGATCGTCTTGAAGAAGCCGGGCGCGAGCAGCCAGGTGCCCTGCATCAGTGCCAGCCCGAAGAAGGCGTGCGCGGCCAGGGTCCCCAGCAGCACCATGATCCGCAACGGCGGCGCCCACCGCGGCGGGCCCGGGTCCTGCCCGACGAGCGACCAGACGAAGGCGAAGCCGGTGAGGGTGAAGTGGGCCACCATGAGCACGTGACCGGTGTGCGTGGTCAGGGCGAGCTCGAACAGCCCGGTCCAGTAGAAGGCGATGAGGCTGACGAAGAAGATGACCCCGGCGACCAGCGGGTTGGCGACGAAGGCGGCCCACCGGGAGTGGACCACGGCGGTGAGCACCTCGCGCGGCCCGAGCGTGCGGTCCTTGCGCGCCGGCAGCACGCGGTAGGCCAGCGTGATCGCCTGAGCGGGCACCAGGAAGATCGGCACCGCCATCATGAGCGTCATGTGCATGACCATGTGCTGGGAGAACATCACCCGGCCGTAGACCCCTGGAGCGCCGTTGGTCGCGTAGCCGAAGACCGCCCAGCCGAGCACCCACACGAGCAGCCGCCACCAGGGCCACCGGTCCCCGCGCCGCCAGAGGCGCACGCAGCCGACGGCATACAGGCCGACCGCGATCAGCGCGACGAGCAGGAAGAGCCAGTTGACCTGCCACACGTCCAGCAGTCGGGCCGGGGCGTAGGGCGGCGGCATGGGGTAGCCGGTGAGGGCGTAGACCGCGGTGTCCGTCGCCGCGGAGGACTCGACCTCCGGCGGGGGGGTGCGTGACAGCACGGTCCCCAGCGCGACGGCGGCGGCCATGACGGCGAGCTCGCTCGCGGCGAGCGCGGCGAAGAGCCAGGGCCGGTCGGCGCCGCGGGCGATGATCGCCCGTCGCTGGAGCACCCCGAAGGCCCCGAGCACACCCAGCAGCACCACCTTGGCCCAGATCACGGCCCAGTAGGCGGTGGTGAGGTCGCCGAGGTCGTCCGCGGTGAGCAGCGCGAAGAGGACACCGGAGAAGCCGATCGCGACGAACGACCAGGTGGCCAGCGCGGAGTAGCGACGCAGCGTCTCCGGCAGGGCCGAGCCGAGGACGGGCAGCAGCAGGCCCAGCGCCATGAGCCCGCCGACCCAGACGGTCATCCCGCCCAGGTGCAGCAGCAGCGCGGTGACGGCCGTCTCGTGGCCGTCGGTGCCGCTGGCGTGGCCGCCGTAGGCCTGCGGCACCAGGGCGGCCAGCGCGAGCGCCGCGGACCAGGCGAGCGCGCCCCGGGTCCGCGCCGCCGCGGCCAGCGGCACGAGCAGCGCGACGAGGAGCACCTCGATCAGCCGTAACCGGAGCGGCTCCAGGCCCCAGAGGTTGGCGGTGAGGTCGGACAGGTAGCCCGGTGTGCTCGGCGGTATGCCCGCCAGGTCGCCGAAGCCGACGACGAGGATCGCCGCGGCGCAGGTGGCCCAGAGCAGCGCGGCCAGGGCGGCGACGCGGGCGGCGGTGCGGCGCCGGTCGGTCTCCCGGCCCTCCCGCACCAGGAAGGCCGCGACCACGAGCAGGCCGATGGTGAGCGCCGCGGCCAGGTGGTGGACCGTCTCGACGACAACCATCCCCCAGCGCACGAGCGGCCCGGCGTCGCCGATGACCAGCGGCGCCGCCGCCCCGCTCAGCGCGGCGGCCGGGACCGCGACGACGAGCGCGGTCAGGACCGTGGTGACGGGGACCGTCCAGCGCAGTGCCGCTGGGGTCGCGGCAGGGGGCACGGGCATACCTCCATGGTAGGTCGCCTCGTTAGGCTGGCCATATGGTCGTCCACCCCGCCCCGCCCGCCGACGTGCCCGGCTTCGTCGAGGCATACCGCCAGGTGCTGCTGTCCCTGGTCAACGTCTGCGACGGGCTGCGCGAGGCCGAGTGGGAGCTGCCCACCGACTGCCCCGGGTGGAGCGTCCGCGACCACGTGGCGCACGTCGTGCACGTCGAGGACTACCTCTCCGGCTCCGCCCAGCCCGTCGTCGAGGAGACGATCGAGGTCGGCACCCCCGAGCACGTGCGCAACGACCTCGGTGTCTGGATGGAGCAGGGGCTGCGCTCGCGGGCCGCCCTCTCCCCCGAGCAGCTGCTGGCCGAGCTCCGCTCCCTCGTCGAGATCCGCACGGCGGACCTGTATGCCCCGGACCTGGAGCTGGAGTCGACGGTCCGCTCGATCCGTGACCAGGAGGCGCGCTTCGTCGACCTGGTGCGGCTGCGGCTGTGCGACATCTGGACCCACGAGCAGGACATCCGGGAGGCGGTGGGACGCCCCGGGTCGCTCGACGGCGACGGCGCCGCGCAGTGGACCGCGATGGTGCTCGACGCCGTGCCGCGCGTCGTGCTGCGCCGCGTGGCGCCGGAGCCGGGGACGGTGGTCATCGTCGAGAGCACCGGCCCGGTGACCGGGCGGGCCGGTGTGCGGGTCGACGTCGACGAGGCCGGTGAGCCGGTCGCGCACGAGCTCTTCACCGGCCACTCGGCGGCTGAGGAGGAGGACGACGTGCCGGTCACCGAGTCCGATTCGGGCGTGGGGTCGTCGCCGACGACCACGATCGCGATGTCCACCCACGCGCTGGCCCGCCGCACCGCCGGCCGCACGCCCACCGGGCAGACGGCATACCACGTGAGCGGCGACGAGGAGCTCGCCCGCCGGGTGCTCGACGCGCTGACGCTGACGCGGTGACGCTCAGCGCGCGTGCAGGCCGCGGCTGAAGCTCCACAGCCCGCCGACGAAGATCGCCAGCACCCCGAGCGCGGTGCCGGCCACCCACAGCCCGGGCGGCCACTGCAACGTGAGGTCCAGGATGACGCCGACCAGCGCGATGAGCAGCGCCCCCTGCCCCGCGAGTCTGGTCGCGCGGAACTGCGCCATCGCTTCGGCGCGGTCCGCCTCGCTGCCGGTGAGCAGCCGCGCGGCCGGCTCGAGCCGCCGGGTGACCGCGTGCAGCACGCCGTAGCCGAGGAAGAACGCCGCGCCGATCACGGCGACCCGGGTGTTGCCGCGGGACATCCCCGCGACGAAGATGACGACCGCCGCGAGCGTGGTGAGGATCGTCAGGAGGCGGTCCTGCAGGCGCGGGCGGGCGGGCATACCTCGATGGTATGCGTCGGGTGCACCTAGCCTGTCCGTTTCTCGCCGCCGGGCCCGTCACCCTCGCGCTGAGCAAGCACGAGGGTGCGGGCCATCCGTTCGGTGGCCTTCTCCATCAACGGGGCCATCCGCTCCTGCGGGGTGGTGCCGGTCACCATGGCCATCCCGGTGGTGCCGGGCGCAGGGACGTAGACTGCCTCGGAGTAGGTGGCTGCACTCCCATTAGGCTGCTCGGCGTGACCGACACCTCCTCCGCCACGGCTCAGACGTCCGGCCGCAGCCGGCTGCTGCTGCCCCTGGACCTGCTGCGCGGCTTCCTCATCGGCATGGCCGAGCTCATCCCGGGTGTCTCGGGCGGGACGGTCGCGCTGGTGACCGGGCTCTACGAGCAGCTCATCGGCTCGGCCTCGCACGTCGTGTCCGCCGCCAAGGCGCTCGTCGTGGGCGGCGAGCAGGGCCGCGTCGCCAGCGCGCTCACCGAGCTGCGCCGGACCAACTGGTGGCTGCTCGTGCCTGTCGTCGTCGGGATGGGCCTGGCGGTCCTCACGATGGCCGGGGTGATGAGCAGCTTCGTCACCAACACGCCCGAGCACGCGCGCGGACTCTTCCTCGGCATGGTCGCCATGAGCGTCCTCGTGCCGCTGCGGATGCTCCCCGAGCGCCGCCGGCCGGTCTGGCTCGAGGTCGTCCTCGCCGTGGGTGCGGCCGTGCTCGCCTGGACGCTCATCGGCCTGGCCGGTGGGGGCACCGTCTCCGACCCGCCGCTCATCCTCGTCTTCGCCGTCGCCGCCGTCGCGATCTGCGCGCTCGTCGTCCCGGGTGTCTCCGGCTCCTTCTTCCTGCTGGCCGTCGGTCTCTACACCGCCACCCTGGAGGCGGTCGACTCCCGCGACCTCGTCTACATCGGCGTCTTCGCCCTGGGCGCCATCACCGGCCTGGCCTCTTTCGTCCAGCTCATCAGCTGGCTGCTGGAGCACCACCGGCGCAGCACGCTGCTGGTCATGTCAGGACTCATGGTCGGCTCGCTGCGCGCGCTGTGGCCCTGGCAGGAGTCCGCGGGCGACGACCACGGGCCGGGTGCGCTGGTCGCTCCCTACGACCCGGTCCTCGGTCCCACCATGCTCACCCTGCTCGGTGCCGGTGTCGTGGCCGCGCTGGTCGTCGTCGAGGCCCGCAGCAGCGACGACGCGTAAGCGACCGTGCACGCCAGCACCGAGGCCATCCACGATTTCTGGGGCCGGAGCCCCAGAAACGCTTGTCCAGAACCTGAGGTCAGGTCCAGGCGAGAGCGCGAGCCGGGTCCTCCAGCACGGCGGCCAGGTCGGCGAGGAACCGCGAGCCGAGCTCGCCGTCGATGAGCCGGTGGTCGAAGCTCACCGCCAGCTGGGTCACCCAGCGCGGCTCGATCCGCTCCTCGGCCCCGCTGCCCACGACCCACGGCATACGCCGGACCGCGCCGAAGGCGACGATCGCCGACTCGCCGGGGTTGATGATCGGGGTGCCGGTGTCGACGCCGAAGACGCCCACGTTGGTGATCGTGATCGTCCCGCCGGACATGTCGGCCGGCTGCGTCCTCCCGGCCTTGGCGGTCGCGACGAGGTCGGTCATCGCCTCGGCGAGCTGACGCAGGTCCATGAGGTCGGCGTCCTTGATGTTGGGCACGACGAGCCCGCGCGGGGTCGCCGCGGCGATGCCGAGGTTGACGTAGTTGCGCTGCACGATCTGCTGGGCGTCCTCGTCCCAGACGGCGTTCATCCCCGGGTTGCGCCGCACCGCGACGGTCATCGCCTTGGCCAGCACGAGCAGCGGGTTGATCCGCAGGTCGCGCAGCTCCCGGTCCGCCTTGAGCCGGTCGATCAGCTCCATCGTGCGGCTGACGTCGACGGTGATGAACTCGGTGACGTGCGGCGCGCTGAAGGCCGAACCGACCATGGCCTGCGCGGTCATCTTGCGCACGCCCTTGACGTCGATCCGCTCCTCCCGCTCACCGGAGCGGTCGAAGACCGGCCGCTGGTATGCCTGACCGCCAGACCCCGCGGCCGCCGCGTCTGCGGTGGCGCCCGCGTCGGCGCGAGGCGAGCCGGTGGCGGCAGCGGGCTCGGGCTGCGCCTCCGGCGGGGCACTGCCGCCGTCGAGGAAGGCGTCGATGTCGGAGCGGCGCACGATGCCGGTCGGTCCGGCGGCGGGCACCTGGTTGATGTCGACGCCGCGGTCCTGGGCATACTTCCGCACCGGCGGTGACGCCTTGGCCTTGCGCTGCGGGGTCGTGGCCGCCTCGGCCTCGGCGCCCGAGGCCCCCCGGCGCCGCTTGCGCCGGGTGGTCGAGCCCTCGATCGCGCCGTAGCCGACGAGCACCGCCTCCCGCTTGCTGCCGGTGCCGCCCTCGCCGCCGTCGGGCGGGCTGGGCACCAGGTCGTCGGAGGCCGCGGCCTGCTCGTCGGTGACGTCCTCGGCGTCGGTGCCGCCTGACCCGCTGGAGGCCCCCTCGCCGCTCCCGTCGTCGACGACGACGATGGGCGTGCCGACCTCGACCTCGTCGCCTTCCGCGGCGAGCAGCTCGGTGACCGTGCCGTCATACGGGATCGGCAGCTCGACCAGCGACTTGGCGGTCTCGACCTCGACGACGATGTCGTTGGTCTTCACGGTGTCGCCGACGGCGACCTTCCACTCGACGATGGTGGCCTCGACGAGACCTTCGCCGGGGTCGGGGAGCTTGAACTCTGGCACGAGGATCGCCTCTCTGTGGCGTGAGCCGTCAGTATGCGAGCAGGGTCTCGACCGCGTGCAGGACGCGGTCGAGGTCGGGGAGGAAGACCTCCTCGTGCCGGCTCGGCGGGTAGGGGATGTTGTAGCCGCCGACCCGCAGGACCGGCGCCTCGAGGTGGTAGAAGCAGTGCTCCTGGACGTGCGCGGCCAGCTCGGAGGTGATGCTGGAGAAGGTCTGCGCCTCGGACAGCGCGATGCAGCGTCCGGTCTTGCTCACCGACTCCTCGATGAGCTCGGTGTCCAGCGGCGAGAGCGAGCGCAGGTCGATCACCTCGATCGAGGGGCCGTCCTCCAGCTCGGCGGCCTGCGCCGCGGCGTGCGCGACCTTGACCATGGGGCCGTAGGTCAGCACCGTGACGTCGCTGCCCTCGACCCGGACCACACCCTCGTCCAGCGCGTGCGGCGCGTCGTCGAGGGAGGCCCCCGATCCGGCCTCGCCGAGGTCGAGCACCCCGCGCTCGTGGTAGCGCCGCTTGGGCTCGTAGAAGACGACCGGGTCGTCGCTGGCGATCGCCTGCTGCATCATCCAGTAGGCGTCCTCGGTGCTCGAGCAGGTCACGACCCGCAGGCCCGCGGTGTGCGCGAAGTAGGACTCGTTGGACTCGCTGTGGTGCTCCACCGCGCCGATGCCGCCGCCGTAGGGGATGCGGATGACCATCGGCACCTTGAGCGCGCCGAGGCTCCGGTTGTGCATCTTGGCGACCTGGCTGACGATCTGGTCGAAGGCGGGGTAGACGAAGCCGTCGAACTGGATCTCCACCACCGGCCGGTAGCCGCGCAGCGCCATCCCGACGGCCGCACCCATGATCCCGGCCTCGGCGAGCGGGGTGTCGATAACGCGGTCCTCGCCGAAGTCCTTCTGCAGCCCCTCCGTGATCCGGAAGACGCCGCCGAGCTTGCCGACGTCCTCCCCCATGAGGACGACCTTGGGGTCGCGTTCCATCGCCGCGCGCATCCCCGCGTTGAGCGCCTTGGCGATCGTCATCCGGGTGCCGCTGCTCGCGCCGCCGCGCGCCTGTGCCTGCGTGCTCATCGCCTCGCCCCTCAGTCCTCGAACCCGGCCTGGTAGTCCGCGAAGGACGCGGACTCACGCTCGATCAGCGGGTGCGGCTCGGCATACACGTGCGCGAACATCTCCTCGTGCGGCGGGTCGGGCATCGTCTGGCAGGCCTTGCGGATCCGCTTGGCGAGCTCGTCGGCCTCTCCTTCAGTCTGCTCGACCCAGGCGTCGTCGATCGCACCCTCGGCCGTGAGGTATGCCTTCATCCGGTCGATCGGGTCCTTCGCCTTCCACGCGTCGACCTCGGCGGAGATGCGGTACTTCGTCGGGTCGTCAGAGGTGGTGTGCGCGCCCATCCGGTAGGTGAACGCCTCGATGAGCGTCGGGCCCTGGCCGCTGCGGGCCCGGTCGAGGGCATACCGCGTGACGGCGTAGCTGGCGAGGACGTCGTTGCCGTCGACCCGGATGCCGGGGAAGCCGAAGCCGTCCGCGCGGCGGTAGGGCGGGATGGTGAACTGCCGGTCGTTGGGCTCGGAGATCGCCCAGTGGTTGTTCTGCACGTAGAAGACGACCGGGGCGTTCGTCACCGAGGCGAAGACGAGGGCCTCGTTGAAGTCGCCCTGCGCGGTGCCGCCGTCGCCGGTGAAGGCCATGACCGCGGTGTCCCGGTCGGCGTCGCCGGTCGCGACATCACCGTCGCGGGCCACGCCCATGGCATACCCGACCGCGTGCAGCATCTGGTTGCCGATGACGATCGTGTAGAGGTGGAAGTTGTTCTCGTTGGAGTCCCACCCGCCGTGGTTGACCCCGCGGAACATGCCGAGCAGGTTCTCCGGCGGCACCCCCTTGCACCAGGCGACGCCGTGCTCGCGGTAGCCGGGGAAGGCATAGTCCTGCAGGCGCATCGCGCGGCCGGCGCCGACCTGGGCGGCCTCCTGGCCGAGCAGGCTGGGCCAGAGCCCGAGCTCGCCCTGACGCTGCAGCGCGAAGCCCTCGGCGTCGACGCGGCGGACGAGGATGAGGTCGCGCAGGAAGCCGACCATGGTCTCGTGGTCGACGTCCTCCAGGTATGCCGCGTAGGGCTCGCTGGTCTCGCTCGGCTCGACACGGGTGCCGTCCGCGGCCAGGAACTGGACCATGTCGGGCCCGCCGTCGGTGATGTCGCGCTCGGGCGGTTCGTGACCGGTGGGGCTGCCGCTGCTGGCCGCGACCTCGTCGTCGCTCACGCGTGACTCCTTCGTGCTGGGGGCGTGTCACGGGACGTTACCGCAGACGTCAGCCTGACCCCGGGGCATGCTGACCGTGCCGGGCCGGGCACCGGCATGCTCAGTCGCGACCGTCGGGCAGGAGCATCCCGACGACCATCGAGACGGCCGAGACGATGACCGCCCCGAGGACGGCGTCCCACCAGAAGTCGTCCACCCGGAAGTCCAGGCCGAGCACGCCGGCTAGCCACGAGGTCAGCAGCAGCATGAGGGCGTTGACCACGACGAGGAACAGGCCCAGCGTGAGGATGATGAACGGCAGCGACAGCAGCTGGGCCAGCGGCCGGACCACGGCGTTGACCACGCCGAAGACGGCGGCCACGAGCACGACGGTGAGCACCGTCGACCACCCCTGCCCGCCGAACTCGATGCCGGACACGAGGGCCGAGGCGACCCAGAGGGCCACGCCGTTGGCGACGACGGTCGCGAGGATTTTCATGCCGCTCATCGTCCCACGGGCGGTCGGCTCGGTGCGGGGCCGTCCGCAAGGTCGGGGTGCTGCCGGTGCGGCCGGCCGGGCAGGAGGTAGAACGGTAGACCGGCGCGACGGTAGACTGGCGCCATGAGCCTCAACATCAAGAGCGAGCGGGTCCATGCCCTCGCCCGAGAGGCCGCGCGCGTGACCGGGCGGTCGCAGACCGGCGCCGTCGAGGAGGCGCTGACCCGGCTGCTGCGCGACTACGAGATCGATCCGGACAGGGCGGGGCTGGAGCCCCGCATGGAGCGGGTGAGGGCGGTGGTCGACGCATATACCGCTGCCGACGCCCAGCTCGGACCGGAGGTGGAGATCACCACGACCGACGATCTCTACGACGACCGGACCGGGCTGCCCCGATGATCGTCGACTCCTCCGCCCTGCTCGCGATCGCGCAGGCCGAGGAGGGCTTCGAGGACCTCGCCCGGACGGCGCTCGCGCACCCGTGCCGCATGTCGGCGGCGACCTGGCTGGAGGTCGGCATCGTGGCCGACCAGCGGTCCACCACGCACGGCGCCCGCCTGGACGACCTGGTGCGCGAGCTCGCCATCGAGGTCGTGCCCGTGACGCCGCGGGACGCCGAGGTCGCGCGGGCGGCATACCGGCGCTTCGGTCGTGGCTCCGGTCACCCGGCCCGGCTCAACTACGGCGACTGCTTCGCGTATGCGCTCTCGGTCACGAGCGGCGAGCCGCTGCTCTTCGTCGGCGGGGACTTCGCGGCGACCGACGTGCTCCCGGCGCGTCGCTGACCTCGCCAGCCTCGGTCATACCTGGGCACGCTTGCTGGGGCGGAGCCGAGGAAATATCTGCAGCCTTGCTTCAGCAAGCGTGCACAGGTGCGGCTGGGGTTCCTGTGGCGTGCACAGGCTGCAGATCCGTGCACAGGGAGGGGCTGAGGGTAGGCAGCTCCGGCCGCGGAGCCCTGGCTACGCTGAGCTCATGACCGACCAGCCCGCGCCCGTCCGTCTCCGCAGCACCCTGGCCGGGGTTCCGGCCTACGTCCCGGGGAAGCCGCCGGCGCCCGTCGAGGGGGTCACGTCCTACAAGATCTCGTCCAACGAGAACCCCTTCCCCCCGCTGCCCTCGGTCACGCAGGCCATCTCGGACGCCGCGCAGCAGGTCAACCGCTACCCCGACATGGGGGTGGTCGCGCTCACCGAGGCGCTGGCCGTGCGGCTGGGCGTCCCCGTCGAGCAGCTGGCCACCGGCACCGGCAGCGTCGCGGTCCTCGCGCAGCTCGTGGCCATCGCGTGCGACCCGGGCGACGAGGTGGTGTATGCCTGGCGCAGCTTCGAGGCCTACCCCATCGTCGTGGCGCTCTCCGGGGCGCGCTCGGTGCAGGTGCCGCTGACCGACGACGCGCGGCACGACCTCGACGCCATGGCCGAGGCGATCACCGACCGCACCCGGCTGGTGCTCGTCTGCACGCCCAACAACCCGACCGGTCCGGCGGTCACGGAGGCCGAGCTGCGGGCCTTCCTCGACCGGGTGCCCCGCGACCTCATCGTCGTGATCGACGAGGCCTACCTGGAGTTCACGACCGAGGAGTCGGTGCCCGACGCGCTCGCGATCGCCCGGGAGCACCCCAACGTCGTAGTCCTGCGCACCTTCTCCAAGGCCTACGGCCTGGCCGGGCTGCGGGTGGGGTATGCCGTCGCCCATCCTGAGGTCGCGACGGCCCTGCGCAAGGCGGCCACGCCGTTCGGGGTCACCGACCTCGCCCAGCATGCGGCGATCGCCAGCCTGGAGGCCGAGGACGAGCTGCTCGCCCGGGTCGCGGAGCTCGTCGCCGAGCGCGAGCGGGTCGTGGCCGCGCTGCGCGAGCAGGGGTGGTCGGTGCCGCAGGCCCAGGGCAACTTCTGCTGGCTGCCGCTGCTCGACGACGCCGTGCCCTTCGCCCAGGCCGCCCAGGCGCGCGGGCTCATGGTGCGGCCGTTCGCCGGCGACGGGGTGCGCTGCACGATCGGCGAGACCGAGGCCAACGACCGGCTGCTGGACGTCTGCGCGGAGTGGCTCCAGCGCGAGGGCTGAGCGCCCCGTTCACCGCCCCCGTCGGCGCACGGTGACCCGCGTCAGGGTCGAGACCACCCAGGTCATACCCCAACTGGTCACCAGGACGACGAGCGAAGGCAGCAGCACCCCCTGGCCCTGCTGGGCGAAGGCGAGCCCGAAGAACCACGGCACGGTCATCCCGACGGCCCCCGCCGTCGCCATCATCCAGGCGCGGCCACGCGGCCCGGCGACGAGTTGGGCCGCGACCGCCATGACCGCCAGGTTGCCGTAGGCCATGAGCACCTGGAAGACCTCGCCGGAGCCGCGCTGCACGCTCCACGACTGCCCCGCGACCCACGCGAGGACCCCGCCGAGCAGCATGATCGGCAGGCCCTTGCGCAGGGAGCCGGTCGCCACGGCGCTGGATCCGTGCGGGGAGAGAGTCATCGGGCCTCCTCGGGTCCCGCCCACGATAGTGGGAGTGGGACCCTCGCGCCCGCGACCGGTAGCGGCACCCGGTCAGCCACCGCTGACCGGCGAGACCGACTCCCCCGCATAGGTCACGACCTGGCCCGGCCGCACCTGCGTGCCGCGCCGCATCACGGTCTCGCCGTCCACGGCGACCTCGCCGTTCTCGATGACCATGCGGGCCATCGCGCCGTCGGGCACCAGCCCGGCGAGCTTGAGCAGCTGGCCCAGGCGGATGCTCTGGTCGCGGATCTCGACGGTGGGCACGTCGCCCGCCCCGTCGTCGGGCTCGTCTTCGCCGACCACCTCGTCGTCGTGCCGCGGTTGCGCCACGTCCCCAGCACCCACGATCAGGTCGGCGTGCTCGGGGTGCTCGGCGACGTAGCGTGGGACGAACGGGCAGGTGGGCCGCACCCGCAGCCCTTCGTCCCGGGCATACCCCAGCGCCTCCTCGACCAGCCGGCCGCCGAGCCCCTGGCCGCGCGCCTCGGGCTCGACAACCGTGTGCTGCAGGTCGAGGACGCCGCCCTCCAGCTCGTAGGACAGGTAGCCGATCTCGCGGTCCTCGGACCGGGCGACCCAGCGCTCGCGCTCGGGCAGGTGGTCGATCTGCGTCATGCGCCCAGGGTATGCCGCGGGCCACGCCACCCCGCGCCGTCCCTACGCGGTGCCACCACCCGTGGTCGCGTCGGCGTCCTCGTCCGTGCTCCCCTCGGTGTCCTGCTCCGTCTCGTCCGGGGAGCCCGTCCCGTCCGGCTCGCCCTGGTCCTCCGGGTCCCAGGGCAGGTCGGCGCCCTCCCGGCCGGGCACCGTCCCGCCGACCTCACCCTGCGGGCCGCCCGGTGGGACCATGCCGCCGCCCGGCCCCACCATCCCGGCCATCGGCTCGTCGAGGAGCGCGGTGAGCCGCTCCTGCGCCTGCACCATCAGGGCGTCGACCACCTCCTGCCGGTCCACCCCCTGGGCGTCGGCGATCGCGCCGAGGGTGGTGCCCTCGGCCAGCCGGGCGAGCAGATCGTCCTCGGTCAGCCCCAGCGTCTCGGCGGCCGTCGCGAGCGACACCCCGTGCGGTCTGGCCGTCCCGCGCGTCCCGTGACCGCCCGGCACACCCCCGTCCGCCGGCGCCGCGGAGCCGTCGGGCTCTACCGTGTCCGCCGCGGCGGCGGTGCTGGTGCTGGTGCCGTTGTCGCTGTCCTCGGCGAGGCTGGGCACGGCCACGCCGAAGCCGATGACGGCGGCGGTCAGGCCCGTGACACCGAGGGCGGTGGCGGTGGCGGTGGAGGTCTTCATGGTGGATCCTTCCGGCTCGTCGGTCCGCCGCAGGGAGCGGCGATGACCCCACGCTCCGCTCCCCCGGTATGCCCTTGCCCAGCGCGACCTGTGCCTTACCTGTCAGTCCCGAGGTCAGGTCCCGGCGGGCCCGGTCGAGCCCCCACCGCGTCCGCACGCCCCTACAGTGGTCCGCAGGACCCGGATGCGCCGTGACCAGGGAGGTGACATGGCTGCCGACCGCAGACCCGCCGCGTGGCACGCCGCGCTCCTCCTGTGCCTGCTCCCGACCGTGTCGGCGTGCCTGGGCGACCCGCCGCCGGACCCTGCCTCCGCACCGCTCGAGGTCGTCCTCGACGGGTGCGGCCTCAACCGCGACAAGGTCGCGCCCGGCGAGCACGAGGTCAGCGTGGTCGGCGAGGGCAGGCTCGTCGTCACGGACGCGGCGGGCCAGGAGGTCCTGAGACTGCCCGGTGGCACCAGCACCCTGGCCACGACGGCCCAGACCTACACGATGACCTGCGTGGTCGAGGGCGAGGAGACCACCGCGACGCTGACCTCGGTCGCCGAGGGCGGCTGAGTCAGGCTCAGAGCCAGTCGACCCGGCCGGCGAGCGCGGCATACCCGACGAAGGCCACGACGTCGAGCAGCGTGTGCGCCACGACGAGCGGCATGACCCGGCGGGTGCGGGTGTAGAACCAGCCGAGGATCACGCCCATCGCGACGTTGCCGACGAAGCCGCCGAAGCCCTGGTAGAGGTGGTAGCTGCCGCGCAGCAGCGCCGAGGTCAGGATGATCGCCCACGTCGACCAGCCGGCCTGCGCCCACCTGGTGAAGAGGTAGCCCACGACGACCACCTCCTCCACCACGGCGTTCTGCACGGCGGCGAGCACGAGGACCGGCACCGCCCACCAGACGTCCGCGAGGTTCGAGGGGGCGACGGTGGTGTTGACGCCGAGCCCGCGGGCGACGAGATAGAGCCCGAGGCCGGGTATGCCGATCACGGCGGCGAGCATCGTCCCCTGGGCGAGGTCGCGGACGGGCCGTGACCGGTCGAGCCCGAGCAGCCGCCAGGGACGCGCGACGTCGCGCCCGAGCAGGTGCACCGCCAGCAGCACCGGCACGAGGGCGAGCCCGATGCCGACGAGCTGGTAGGCCAGGTCGAGCCAGGGCCGGTCGGGGGTGGCGCTGGTGTTCATGCTCGTCGTCTGCGCCGCGAGGCCGCCCTCGGCGGTGAGCTTGCGGATCAGGGACAGGACCGACCAGATCGCCGAGGCCCCGAGGCTGACGCCGAGCACGAGCAGGGTCTCGACGAGCAGGCTGCGCCGCGCCAGGGCGGTGGGCGGTGTCGGCGGACCCTGGGTGCTCACCCGTTCAGACTAGGTGCGGCCAGCGCGCGTCAGTCGTCGTCCCGTCGAAGTCGTCGTCCCAGTCGTCGTCGCACTCCCCCCACCCGTCGTCGTCCCAGCACTGGACGGGCCCGGGTTGCACCGGGGCGGGTTGCGACTGCTCGACCTGACGGGCGGCCTCCTGCTCCGCGGCCGGGCAGCGGCCCGTTCTTCGTCCGCCCTGACCAGCAGGCGATCGCGCCACCAGGGGACAGAAGGCGTGGACCGCCGCGAGCCCCGTGACCGTCGGCTCGGCCCCGCCGCTCCTCCTCAGCTCCTGCTCCACCTCTTTCGTGCACCCCGGCGCGCGGCGAGCGGCGCTGCACCCTGAAAGGGCCACACGCCCCCATACCTCAGCGCTCACGACCGGTCCAGGGCACCGTCGGCGAGCAGCGCGAAGGACACCAGCCAGTGGGTAGCCATGAAGTCGCCGTCCGTGATGTGGCCCAGCACCGCCGCCTCCTGGTCGTCGGCCGCCGCCCGCAGCCGTGCGGCCGCGCGCTCGTGCCCCCAGGGTGCCAGAGCCCGCAGCGCCCAGGCCCGCGACAGGGCGAGCCCGAGCAGGTGGGCGCCCTGCCCGTCGGTCGGGTCGCGGACCTCCGGCACGGCCAGCAGGGGCGCATGCCGGCCCTCCCCGAGCCCGGGCAGCACCCGCTCGAGCCAGCGCCGCGCGTCGCCCGGCTCGAGCACCGCCGTCATGAGCAGCGCCTCGGTGAGCGCCGGCGACAGGAAGTCCGACCCGCCGGGCTCTGCGTCCGTGGGCGCCGGCCCGTCGTCGGCGAACCACGCCCGCGCCGCCTCCTCGCAGGCGCGCACCACGTCGTCCCGGCCCAGCCGGCCGTAGGCGTCGCGCAGGAGCAGCAGGGCGAAGGCGTCGTTCTGGTGCTTGCCGTGGCGGACGGGGTAGGCCTGCCGCGGCAGGTGACCGAGCACCCGCTCCGCGAGGAGGTCCGACAGCGGGACGAGGGCCTGCGCCCAGCGGGCGGCCTGCTCGTCGCGCCCGCCGAGCTCGCGGGTGGCCGCGGCGAGCTGGGCGGCCCAGGCCCAGCCGTAGGGCCGCTCGAACCCGGGGCGGGCGCGCAGGTAGGCGACCTCCACCTGCAGGTGCTCCGGCGTGAGCCGCTCCTCCAGCAGCGAGCGCGCGGCGGCGGCCTCGCGCGCGCCGAGCGCACCGGCATACCTCGTGAGCAGGGTGACCAGCGACCACTGCATGTGCACGCAGGAGTGCCAGTCGAGGGCGCCGTGGAAGGCCGGGTGCAGCCGGTGCGGCGTGACGTCGGTGTCGTCCGGGCCGGTGACCACGTGCGCCGGCGCCCAGGGGTATGCCGTGCCGATCACCTCTCGGGCGATCCGGCTCCAGTCCGCAGCGTGCCGGGCGGCGGCGGACCGTGCGCCGGTCGGGTCGCCCGGGGTCGTTGCGCGAGATGGCATGGGTCCATTACTACACTCGCGCACCATGACAGCGGACGGGCGGCACTACTTCACAGCGCTGGGCGAGGGGAGGTATCAGCCGACCGAGCACGTGCAGGGGGCGTGGTCGCCGGACGAGCAGCACGTGGCCCCGGTCATCGGGCTGCTGCTGCACACGCTGGAGCTGAACCATCCGCGCGAGGACCTGCAGTGGGCGCGGCTGAGCGTCGACATCCTGGGCTTCATCCGCCGCGAGGAGATGACCGTCACGACGCGGGTGCTCCGGCCGGGGCGCACCATCGAGCTGCTGGAGTCCAGCGTCGAGATCGCCGGTCGTGCTGCGGTGCGGATGACCGCGTGGCGGCTGGTCACGGGCGACACCACCGCCGTGGCCGAGACCGAGCACGCCGACCTGCCCGGCCCCGAAGGTCTCGAGGCATGGACCGGGATGGACCACTGGGACGGCGGCTTCATCCGCTCGCTGGACTTCCGCTCGGTGCCCGGGTCGCGGGCCGGGCGCGGCCGGACCTGGGTGCGGACGTCGGTGCCCCTGGTCGGTGGTGCGGAGGAGGCCTCGGCCCTGGCCTCGTGGGTGGGGCTGCTGGACACCGCCAACGGGACCGCGGGGCGGGCGGCCCCGCACGACTGGGCCTTCCCCAACGTCGACCTCACGCTGCACCTGCACCGCCTGCCCGAGGGGGCGTGGGTGGGGCTGGACACCCGCGTCTCGTGGGGGCCGACCGGCGTGGGCCAGACCTCGAGCGTCGTGCACGACGAGGCGGGTCCGGTGGGCACGCTGGTGCAGGCGCTGACGCTGCGCCCCGCGCGCTGAGGCATACCTCGAGTGAATGTGATGCATATCACAGTATCTGGATGCAACGAATCGGCTCTCACCGACGTCTAGGTAGTGTCGGTTCGGGACAGCCGACACACCCCGTCGTGAGGGGCCGCACTCGTGCGGGACGGTGGGGGTGACAGGAGGGTGGGGCGCCGGATCAGGGACCGGCGCCCCACACTCTCACCCTCATCGCACCGCGGATCACGCCCCGATGCACCGACCTAGACTGGCGGGGACGCGACTTGGAGGTGTCATCCCATGACCCGCACCCGCCCGATCACGCTCGCCCTCGCGGCTCTCTCGCTCAGCGCCGCGCTCGCCGGCTGCGGTGATACCGATGCGACCGCAGGAGCCGAACCGACCGCGTCGTCGGCAGGCGCGAGCGACGAGGCTGCCGGGGAGAGTGGCGACGAGACCGGCGACGAGACCAGCGAGGACGGGAGCACCGTGACCAAGGACGAGCCCATCGGGGACAAGCCGATCCAGACCGGACCTGCCGGTGAGGCGTCGCTGCCGCTGGGGGCCGTGCCGGACGCGATCGTGCAGCGCGACGACGTGCAGGCCGCGATCGACGCGGAGGCCAAGCGTGCCGGGGTCGGCCGTGAGGCCGTGACGGTGGCGGGGTATGCCGACGTCACGTGGAGCGACGGCTCGATCGGCTGCCCGCGCGAAGGGATGATGTATACCCAGGCGCTCGTCCCCGGGCACCAGCTCGTCCTGGAGGTCGACGGCGAGCACGCGAGCTATCACGCGGCGCAGGGCAAGGACTTCAGCTTCTGCGCCCAGCCCGTCGGCCCGGCGACCTCGGAGTCTTCCGGCGGGCCGGTCACCGACCGCTGAGGCACCGGACCGCAGCCACGACCGCTGCGGCATACCGGCCCGCAGCCACAACCACTGAGGCACACCGGCCCGCCGCCACAACCGCTGCGGCATACCGGCCCGCAGCCACAACCGCTGCGGCATACCGGGCGCTCCGACCGTGACCACCGGGACGTCGCGCGCGGCCGGCCTGCTCATCCCTTCAGCCCCAGGCGTCCCACCCGCCCCGGAACGCCGGGACATTCTGATCCGCGCAGGTTATAGCTCGCGCGGATCAGAGTTTCCCGGCATCACGTGATGCGCGGTGCCTATGGGGCGGACGGGGTCAGCCGAAGGCGGCGGCGAAGCCCCGCGCCAGGTCGGCGCGCAGGTCGTCGATGTCCTCGAGCCCGACCGACAGCCGGATCGTGCCCTCGGTGATGCCCGCGGCCCGGCGCGCCTCCTCCGGCAGCCGCCGGTGGGTCGTCGTCGCCGGGTGGGTGGTCAGCGACTTCGTGTCACCCAGGTTGTTGGAGATGTCGACCACCTGCAGCGCGTTCATGAAGGCGAAGGTCTCCTCCTGCCCGGCGTCGAGGGTAAAGGTCACCACGGTCCCGCCGCCGGTCATCTGCCGCCGTGCGAGCTCGGCCTGCGGGTGCGACTCCAGCCAAGGGTGGTGCACGGCCAGCACCCGCGGGTCGGCCTCGAGCTCCTGCGCGAGGGTGAGCGCGGTGGCCGCCTGCCGCTCGACGCGCAGGGCCATCGTCTCCAGCCCCTTGAGCGTGACCCAGGCGTTGAAGGGCGACATCGCCGGTCCGGTATGCCGAAGCAGCGTCTGGATCGGGCCCGCCACGAGCTCCTCCGGGCCCAGGATCATGCCGCCCATGACCCGACCCTGACCGTCGATGTGCTTGGTCGTGGAGTAGACGACGATGTCGGCGCCGTGGTCCAGCGGCCGCGAGAAGACCGGCGTGCCGAAGACGTTGTCGACCACGACCGTGGCGCCGGCCGCGTGGGCGAGCTCGCTCACCGCCGCGATGTCCACGAGCTCCTGGGTCGGGTTGCTCGGGGTCTCGAAGAAGACGGCTTCGGCAGGGGTGGCGAGCGCCTCGCGCCAGGCGTCGAGGTCGGTGCCGTCGACGAAGGTGCTCTCGACGCCCCAGCGCCGCAGCACCTCGTCGATGATGACGAAGCAGGAGCCGAAGAGCGCCCGGCTCGCGACGATCCGGTCACCGGCGGCGCACAGCCCGCCGAGCGCGGTGAAGACGGCGGACATCCCCGAGGCGGTGGCCTGCGCCGCCTCGGCGCCGTGCATGACCCGCATCCGCTCCTCGAGCATGGCGACCGTCGGGTTGCCGTAGCGGCTGTAGACGAAACGCTCGATCTTCTCCTCGAACGCCGCCTGCGCCTCTTCGGCGCTGGAGTAGACGTAGCCCGAGGTCGGGTAGAGCGCCTCGGCCGTCTCGTCGAAGGGGCTGCGCATGAGGCCGCCGCGCACCGCGAGCGTGTCCGGCCGCCATCCGTCAGGGGTCTCCATGGGGCACCAATCTAGGGCCTGACACCCGCGGTTCCGGCATCGGCATACCACCTTGCGGTATGCAGGTCCTTCCGCCAGAAGCACGCTTCCCGCAGCAACGCGGTAGCTTCCGCACAGATGCGCCGCCTCGACCGCAGATCAGTCGGAGAGCGGGGCGACGCCGCGGTGATCCACCGCGAGCCGGACGATGTCGCCGACCTGCGGCCCGAGGTCGGCGGAGAGTGCCTCGCAGCGACCGAGCTCCTCGACGTCGACGGTGAGGTGCACGGCGTCGGAGACGGTGGTGGACCGGCGGACCGTGCCGGAGAGCGTGCCGCGCGGGTCGACCCGCAGCGCGCTGCGGCGCAGGGCGAGGACCGGACCGGCCGGGCGGGGGACAACCATTCGCGACGCTCGGTCGGGAGATGTGGCGGCGGAGCCGGGGCCGGCCGGGTCGGGGGCAACCATTCGCGACGCCCGGTCGGGTGGGAGGTGCTGGCGCAGGACGGCTGCGGCGGGGCCCTCGAGGATCGTGTCGTAGCCGATGAAGGCCGCGACCTCGCGGGAGGCCGGCGTGTGCCAGACCTCGGTGGAGGCACCTTCCTGGGCGATCCGGCCCTGCAGCATGACGGCCATCCGGTCGGCCACGGAGAAGGCCTCGTCGTGGTCGTGCGTGACGAGGATCGCGGTGGTGCCGGTCGAGACGAGGATCTCCCGCAGGTCCCCGGCGAGCCGGTCCCGCAGCGCCCGGTCCAGCGAGCTGAGCGGCTCGTCCAGCAGCAGCAGCTCGGGGTCGGCGGCCAGCGACCGGGCGAGCGCGACGCGCTGCTGCTCGCCGCCGGAGAGGGTGGCGGGGCGGCGGTCGGCATACCCGGGCAGCCCGACGAGCTCCAGCAGTTCGGCGACCCGGGCGGCCCGCGCGCCGCGCCCCGCGCCGCGCAGCCGCAGCGGGTAGCCGATGTTGTCGCCCACGCTGGCCTGGGCGAAGAGCTGCCCGTCCTGGAACATCAGGGCGAAGCCCCGCTCGTGCGTGGGCACCCCGGACAGGTCGGTGCCGCGCCAGCGGATGGTGCCGGCGGAGGGTCGTTCCAGCCCGGCGACCGCCCGCAGCAGCGTGGACTTGCCGCAGCCCGACGGCCCGAGGACCGCGAGGACGTCACCCCGCGCCACCTGCAGCGACACGTGGTCGACGGCGGTGGCCCCGGGGAAGGTCACGGTGAGGTCGGTGAGCTCGAGCATCAGAACGCCCCTACGGAGCCGACCCGCAGCCGCTCGACCACGCCCATGACGACGACGGTCACCAGCGCGAGCAGCACGCTGGCGGCGAGCGCCATCCCGAGGTGGTCGGCGCCGGGCCGGGAGATGAGCTGGTAGATGACGACGGGCACGGTAGGCCGGTCCGGTCGGGCGAGGAAGCTGGTCGCGCCGAACTCCCCCAGCGAGACGGCGAAGGCGAAGCCGGTCGCCGCGAGCAGCGGGCGGGCCAGCACGGGCGCCTCGGCGGTCCACGCCGCTCGCCACGGGCCGGCGCCGAGCGTCGCGGCCGCCTCGCGCTGGCGCGGGTCGACCGAGCGCAGCACCGGGGCCAGGGTCCGCACGACCAACGGCAGCGCCACCATGGCCTGCGCGATCGGCACGAGGATCGGAGAGGTGCGCAGGTCCAGCGGCGGACGGTCCAGGGTGATGAGGAAGCCGAAGCCGACGGTCACCGCGGAGATCCCGAGCGGCAGCATGAAGACCCCGTCCAGGACCGACACGGTGCGCGCCCACCCCGGCCGACGTGGCCGGCGGGAGACGATGACCGCGACGACGAGCCCGAGGACCATCGCGAGCACGGTGGCGTCGACCGCGGTGCGCAGCGAGTTGGCCATCGCCTCGGTCACGCTGACCCGCAGGGCGTTCGTCGCCTCCGGGTCGGTCAGCGCACGGTAATGGGCGAGGCCCCACCCCTGCCCCACCCGCAGCGACCGGGCGACGAGCGTGCCGACCGGCAGCAGCACGAAGCCGACGACCAGGGCGGTCACCGCCAGGGCGGGTGTGTCGTCGCGCCGGGGGCGGCGCGCGGAGGCCTGGACGTCGACCCGGCGCAGCGCCTGCTCGCGGGTGCTCCGGGCGCGGGCGGCCACGGCGAGCATCGCCACGACGGCGACGAGCTGAAGGACCGACAGGACGGCCGCGCCCTGCAGGTCGAGGAACTGCACGGTCAGCAGGTAGATCTCGGTCTCGATGGTGCCGTAGCGCAGCCCGCCGAGGGTGAGCACGACCCCGAAGGCGGTGGAGCAGAAGAGGAAGACGAGGGTGCCGGCCGAGATGACGCCGGGCGCGAGCGCGGGGAGGGTGACGGTGCGCCATACCTGCCAGGGCGTCGCGCCCAGGGTCGCGGCGGACTCCTCGGCGCGCCGGTCCATCCCCTCCCAGAGCCCGCCGACGGTCCGCACGACGACGGCGAGGTTGAAGAAGACGAAGGCGAGCAGGATCGGCACCCACGTGCCGTCCAGCCCGAGGCCGCCCAGCGGCCCGCCGTCGGAGAGCAGCGAGCGGAACATCACGCCGACCACGACCGTCGGCAGCACGAACGGCATGACGACCACGGCGCGCAGCAGCGTCCGGCCGGGGAAGCGCAGCCGGTAGAGGACGAAGGCGACCGGGATCCCGAGCAGCAGGGTGACGACGGTGCCGGCCAGCGAGCTGACGAGGGTGAAGGTCAGGACGCGCAGGGTGCGGGCACGACCGAGCACCTCCGGGACCGCGCTGAGGTCGAGCCGGCCCTCCGGCCACAGCCCCCGCGCGAGCATCCCGCCCACCGGCAGGGCGAAGAAGACCGTGAGGAACGCCAGCGGGATCAGGGCGGCCAGCCCGAGGGCGATGCCCGGGCCGCTGAGGTATGCCGACGGCCCGCGTCGCGCTCGGCGCGCGGCAGGCTGGTCCACGTCGACTCCCTTCGCCGGTGCTAGCCGGAGCAGGTGCTCTAAGGGTCTGCGGGCCGTGCCGCACTCTCAGCTCGAGGCTCCCCTGTCGGTCGCCCGCAGCCTACAGGGCAGGCCGGGCCCGGGGTGCCCAGGGTCGGGGTCCACCCGGACGGTCCGGCGCGCGGGAGGCGACCGGCGGACCTAAGGTGTCGCTGGTGCGCCGCGCGGGACCCGCCGGGCGCCGTCCGGGTCGACCCCTCGTCTAGCCCGCGCCGTAACCGTTAAGGAGGACCACCGGTGCACGTCGTCGTCGTCGCCCACACGCGCCACCCCATCTCCCAACCCTTCGCGGGCGGGCTGGAGTCGGTGACGTGGCACCTGGCCCGCGGCCTGGTGGCGCGCGGTCACCGGGTGAGCGTCTTCGCCGACCGGCACAGCGATCCCATCCCCGGCGTGGACTACCTGTGGCCGGACCGGCTCGAGCTGTCCGAGGCGGCCCGGCGGGACGTGTCGATGCCGGAGGAGGGCTGGATGGAGCGTCATCACGCCTATCTCCAGCTCATGCTGCACCTGGCGCGGCGCACCGATGTGGACCTGGTCCACACGCACGCACTGCACCACCTTCCGGCGGCGATGGCGCCGAGCCTGGGCGTGCCCACCGTGCTGACGCTGCACACACCGCCCACGCCCTGGCTGGAGTCGGCCATCGCGATCGCCGGCACCGCTCCCCGCCGCGACCGCCTGCACGTCACCGCGGTGAGCCGGTGGACGGCGGCGGCCTGGCGCCACGTCACCCCGGCCCGCGTGGTGCGCAACGGGGTGGACGTGCGGGAGTGGACACCAGGGCCGGGGGGCCCGGGCCTGGTGTGGTCCGGCCGCATCGTCCCGGAGAAGGCGCCGCACCTGGCGGCCCGGATCGCCCGCCGCGCGGGCCTGCCGTTGACCATCGCCGGTCCGGTCAGCGACGAGGACTACGCCCGGGAGATGCTGTGGCCCTGGTGCGGGCGGGACGGCGGGGTGAGCTATGCCGGGCACCTCCCGACGGCCGAGCTGGCCCGCCTCGTCGGCCGCAGCGCGGCCCTGCTCGTGACGCCCGCCTGGGACGAGCCCTTCGGGTTGGTCGCCGCCGAGGCGCTCGCCTGCGGCACCCCCGTGCTGGGCTTCGCCCGGGGCGGGCTGCCCGAGGTGGTCGGACCCGGCGTGGGTCGGCTGGTCCCCCCGGGCGACGACGCGACCCTCGTGGAGCAGGCCGCGGCGCTGGTCCCCGACGTGGTGCGGCTCCCCCGCGCCAGGGCCCGGGCGCACGCGGTCGCCCACCACTCGATGGACCGCATGGTCGAGGACTACCTCGGCGTCTACGACGACGTGCTCGCGGCCGCACCACCCCGCCCCCTGGGTGCGGCGGTCGGCCCGGCGGCCGCGCGGTGATCGGCTACTACCTGCACCACGTCGGGCAGGGCCACCGGCGCCGCGGCACGGCGGTGGCGCGGTCGCTGCGGACCGAGGTGGTCGGGCTGGGCTCGGGTGGGCCGCCCGCGGGCTGGCCCGGTGACTGGGTCGAGCTGGAGCGCGACGACCATCCCCCGGTGGACCCGCGACTCTCGCAGCCGGAGGCCGGGGGTGCCCTGCACTGGGTGCCGCTGCACCATCCGGGGGTGGCTGGGTCTGGCCAGGCGTTCAGGTCGCCCGGTGGCTGGACCGCGCCCGTCCCGACCTCGTCGTGGTCGACGTGTCGGTGGAGATCGCCGTGCTCGTGCGGCTGTGCGGCGTGCCGGTCGTGCTGGGCGGCATGCCCGGGGACCGCGAGGACCAGCCGCACCGCCTCGCGCGATCCCTCGCCGAAGCCGTCCTGGCGCCGTGGCCGCCGGGCGCTCACGGCGACGGCGCTGCGAGCGGGCCGGCGCCCAGGACGTGGGAGGTCGGGGGCATCAGCGCCCTCGCGGTCGCCGGTGGCGCGTCCGGTGAGGGCTCGGCGCGGCCAGGGACCGGGCAGGGCGAGCCGGGTGCGCTCCCCGCCGGGAGCGGGCAGGGTGCCACGGGCGCGGTCGAGCCGGGGCGGGGCCCGCTGGGCGCGGTCGAGCCGAGGCGGGGCGGGGTCCTGGTCGTCTGGGGCTCGGGCGGCGCCGGACCCGGTGAGCACGACGTCGAGGCGGCACGGGCCAGCACGGGTCGGCGCTGGCTGGTCCGGGGCGGTGACCACCCGCCCTCCCCCGACCTCCTCGCGGAGATGCGGGCCGCCGAGGTCGTCGTGTGCCACGCCGGGCAGGGTGCGGTGGCCGATGTCGCGCTGGCGGGGCGCCCCGCCGTCGTCCTCGCCCAACCCCGGCCGCACGGCGAGCAGGAGGCCACGGCGCGCGCGCTGGAGCGCCGCGGCCTGGCCGCGACCGCCTCCGGGTGGCCGGCCGCCGAGGCCTGGCCCGGTCTGCTCGACCGCGCGCTGGCGACCGGTGGCGAGGGCTGGTCGGCCTGGGGGTCGCAGCAGGGCGCCGCCCGCGCGGCGCAATGCCTCGACGAGGCCGCCACCCGGCTGCAGGAGCAGCGGTGCTGGCCGTCCTGACCCTCGCCCACGGCCGTCACGACCATCTGCGTGCCCAGGTGGCCGGGCTGGCGGCCGGGGTGCGCCGACCGGACCTGCACGTGGTGGTCGCGATGGACGACCCTGCCGTGGCGCAGGTCGCCCACCGGGCGTGGCGGGCGGCCGGCAACCCTCCCCCGGTGCTGGTGGAGCCGCTCGCGGCCGACCCGCTCGGCCTGCCCCTCGCCGCGGCGCGCAACGCCGCCGCCCGGGTGGCCACCGCCGCGGGCGCCGACCGGCTCGTCTTCCTCGACGTCGACTGCATACCCGGCCCCACCACGCTGACCACGTATGCCCGCCACCTCCACCCGAGCCCCTCCCGCCCGTCCCCGGCGGTGCTGGGCGCCGACGTGGCCTACCTGCCGCCGCGGCAGCCCGGGTGCGGCGGCTGGGAGCACCAGCTGTACCGGCTCGCCGAGGTCGGCGTGCACCGTCCCGACCGGGTGCGACCGGCACCCGGGGAGACCCGGGCCGAGCCGGACCTCACGAGGTTCTGGTCGCTGAGCTTCGCCCTCACCGCCGCCGACTTCGCCCGCACCGGAGGCTTCTGCCCGCTCTTCGTCGGCTACGGCGGCGAGGACACCGACTTCGCCCAGGTCGTCGGCTCCCTCGGGGGCAGCCTCACCTGGGTGGGGGGCGCGACGGCATACCACCAGCACCACCCCACCCGGACGCCGCCGGTCGACCATGTCGAGGCGGTGGTGCGCAACGCCGGCGTCTTCGCCGACCGGTGGGGGTGGTGGCCGATGCTGGGGTGGCTGGAGCAGCTGCGCGAGCGCGGTCTCGCGGCTCCCGACGGCGACGGGCGTTGGCAGGTGACCCGGTGACCATCCGGGTCCGGCAGATCCCGGCCGGGCACGCCTACGTCGCCGCCCTCCTGCCCGTCCGCCCCGACCCCCGCACCGAGCCCGCCGTGGTGCACCTGCCGGACCCGCCGGTGCCCGGCGCACCCCCCGGCCAGTGGTGGCCGCACCCCGCCCTCGACCCGGCCTGGCTGCGGGAGCACGCCAGCGAGCAGGACCTGGTGCACGTCCACTTCGGGCTGGAGGGCCAGGACACCGCCCGGCTCCGGACCTGGCTGGACATGCTGCGCGAGCAGCGCCTGCCGCTGGTGCACACCGTCCACGACCTGGACCACCCCCAGCTGCGGGACCAGCGGCGGCACCGGGAGCACCTGGAGCTGCTCGTCGAGCACGCCGCCGGGCTGCTCACCCTAACCGAGGGGGCCGCCGAGGCGGTGCAGCGGACCCTGGGGCGACGACCGCTCGTCGTGCCGCACCCGCACGTCGCCCCGCTGCCCCTGGTCGGCCGGCCCCGGCCGGCCCGGTCCGGGCCGCTGACCGTCGGGCTGCACCTGAAGTCGCTGCGCGCCAACCTGGCCCCGCTGCGCTCGCTGCCCGCCCTGGCCGCCGCGGTGCGGGAGGTCGACTCCGTGCTCCCGTCGGGCGCCCGGCTCGAGGTGCGCGCCCACCCCGAGGTGCTGGACCCGGACCGGCCCGGTCACGACCCCCGGGTGGTGGGGCTGCTCACCGAGCTGGGTGGGCCGGCCTGGGGGGTCGTCGACGTCCGGGTCGCCCCGCGGCTGCCGGACGACCAGCTCTGGGACTACCTGCGCGGTCTGGACGTGTCCGTGCTGCCCTATGCCTGGGCCACCCACTCCGGCTGGGTCGAGGCCTGCCGCGACCTGGGGACCTGGGTGCTGGCGCCCGAGGTCGGGCACCTGCGCGAGCAGGGGGGCGTGCTGTCGTGGGGTCCGGCGTCCCGGCCGCCGGACCCGGGCCGGCTGGCCCAGCTGCTGCTGCGCGCCGCGGGGTCCCCGCCGCCCCGCGTGGACCGGGAGGAGCGGGTGAGACAGCGGGAGGCAGGTGCCGCACTGCATACTGCGGTGTATGCGGCGGTGCTCTCGGGCCGCCGGGTCGACGCGGAGACGGAGGGCGTGCTGTGAGCGATGAGGGCCGACGCCGGCACTACGGCGCTTCTACGGGATCGACCCCCTGCCCGACGAGGGACTGCCCCTGCTGGCGGTCCACGGCAACTGCCAGGCGGAGGCGCTGCGCGTGGCGGTGGGCACCTCGGGCCGGGTCAGCGGGGTCCGGCTGCCCCCGGTGCACGAGCTGGTGGAGTCCGACCTGCCGCACCTGTGGCGCCTCCTCGAGCGGCTCGACGTGCTGGTGGCCCAGCCTGTCGGCGCGGACTACCACGGTATGCCGCTGGGCACCGCACAGGTGGCCACGCGGCTGCCGGAGGGGGCCCGGGTGGTCCGGGTCGCCAACTACTTCTCCGAGGCGCTCTACCCCGAGCAGGTGCTGGTCCGGCACGAGGACGATGAGGTGGTCGACCCGCCGGTCGTGCCCTACCACGACGTGCGCAGGCTGGGTCTGGCCGCCGGCTGGAGCGGCCCGGCCACGCTCCCCGCCGAGGCGGTGCGGCAGGTGGCGGCGGACTCCGGCGCCGAGCTCCGCCGGCGCGAGCAGGCGGAGGGCACGCTGCCGGTGAGCGACCTGGTCGCCGAGGCCGGGGCACGGGCCGGGTGGACGGTTGACCACCCCGGCAACGAGGTGCTCCTCGGGCTGGCCCAGCGCGTCGTGGACGACATGGGAGGAGACACACCCCGCGCCCGGGTCTCGGACCCGGGCCGGGTGCTGCTGTCCTCGGTGCGCACCCCGCTGCGCGCCGAGGTGCTGCAGGCCCTGGGGCTGCCGGGTGAGCCACGCGAGCACTGGCTGGTGGACGGCGAGGAGGTCACGGACGAGGAGGTGGCGCAGGCGCACCTGGAGTTCTACGCCCGGCATCCGCGCGTCGTCGAGGTCGGCCTGGACAAGAAGGGTGCCCGCCTCGCGGCGCTGGGATGGCGCCCCTGACCCTGGCCCACCTCGTGCCCGGCCCGGCCGAGCACGGCGTGGTGCGGCACGGGGTGACGCTGCACCCGCACCTGGGCGATGCCGAGCTGCTGCGGCCCGGCACGCTGGAGGACCTGCCCGAGGGTGCGCTGGCCGGCAGGACGGTGCTGGCCCAGGTGACCGACCGGCTGCTGGCGAGGCAGCCCGCCGGGGCTCTCCCCGCGTGGCGCCGTGCCTGCGCCGGCGCGGCACGGGTCACGGTCGTGCTGCACGACCTGCCGCAGGCCAGCGACGGGCGGTGGCGCGCCGACCGGGTGCGGCTCTATGCCGCGCTCGCCGCCGGGACCGACGCGGTCGTCGTGGCCAGCGAGCACGAGCGGCTGCTGTTGCGCGCCGCCGTCCGGCACGCCCGGGGCGGCCTGGTGGCCGACGCCGTGGACCGCCGCACCCACGTGGTCCCGCTGCCGGTCGACCCGCTGCCGGGTGCGGTCACGCCGGACCGCCCTCCAGTCGAGCCGCGGGCAGGCGGGCCGCGCAGCGTGGTGACCCTGGGCTACCTTTATCCGGGCAAGGGCCTGGAGCAGGTGATCGACGCGACGGCGGCCGCGGCGCGGGAGCCGGCGCTCCGGCACGTGCCGGTGGTCGGACGCAACCTGGGGCGGGCATCCCGCGGCCACGAGGACCTTCCCGACCTGCTGGCGGACCGCGCCCGGCGGGCGGGGGTGTCCTGGTCGACGACCGGGTGGGTGGCGGACGAGGCGCTGCCCGGCCTGCTGGCCGCGGCGACGGTGCCGGTGGCCGGGCACCAGCACGTGTCCGCCTCCGGGTCCATCGCCACCTGGCTGGCGGCGGGCAGGCGACCCCTGGTGCTCCGCTCGCGCTACACCAGCGAGCTGGCGCACCGGTTGCCGGGCGCGGTGCAGCTCGTCGAGCCGGGAGGGCTGGCGCGGGCGGTGACCACGGCGCTGCTGGACCCCGACCTCACCTGGCTGGGCGAGGGGGTCACCCTGGGTCCGTCCTCGCCGGAGGCGGCGCGGGCGGTGCGGGAGGTGGCCGACCGTCCCGCGTGCACGGTGGTCGTCCCCTACTACCGCGACCAGCCGATGCTCGATCTCGTCCTGGCCCGGCTGGACGCCCAGCGCGGGGTCCTCGGGGGGCTGGAGGTGGTGGTCGCCGACGACGGCTCCCCCACCGAGCCGGTCCTGCGCCCGGTGCGGCTGCCGGTCACCGTCGTCCGGCAGCCGGACCTCGGCTTCCGCCTGGCCGCCGCACGCAACCTCGGTGCCACCCGGGCTCAGGGCCGGGTGATCGTCTTCCTCGACGGCGACACCGCGCCGGAGGACGACTACGTGGCGACGCTGCAGCGCGCCTGCCTGGAGGGCCCGACCCTCGCGGTGGGGCGTCGGCGGCACGCCCGGCTCGGCGGCGCCGGGACGGACCAGGACTGGCCGCCGTCGGCGTGCCTGACCGAGCCCGGGTGGCTGCGTGAGGGGTATGCCGCGACCCGCGACCTCCGGGATGCCGACGACACCTCGTTCCGCTACGTGATCGGGGCGGTCAGCGCGATCTCCCGGGACGTCTTCGAGGCGGTGGGCGGCTACGACGAGACGCTGACCGGCTACGGCGGGGAGGACTGGGACCTGGCCTGGCGGGCCTGGCTCGCCGGGGCGCGGTTGCGCCACGAGCCGGCTGCCCTGGCCTGGCACGACGGTCCCGACCTGGCGGGGCGACACGAGGGCGACGCCGCGGGGCTCGCGCGGCTGAAGAACGCCGAGACCGCCGCGCTGGCCGAGCGCATACCCCACCCGCTCGTCCGTGGTCGTGGGTGGCACCACACCCAGCCCGACGTCGTCGCCGTCCTGGGACCGGGGTGCGCCTCGTGGTCCCCCGGCCAGCTCGTCGTCGTCGTGGAGCGCTGCTGCGGCTGGGCGACCTCGGGGTCTGGGTGCCGCACCCGGCCCCGGTGCCGCCGACCCCAGGGTGCACCGAGGGGACCCACCCGGACGGGTGCTCGCCCGCTGCCGCGCCGTGGTGGAGGTGACCCGCCCCGAGGCGGTGCTGCGGCTGCCCTGGCCGCCCGGTCCGGCGCACCTCACGCTCGGCGCGCCCCCCGGGGCGGATCTCGACGACGCCGGGACAACCGGGACAGCGGGGTGCGGGTGCGCTCGACCCGGCGCGAGGGTGAGGCCCGTGGGAGGGGGCACCGGCGCCCACCCTCGCCTCCCCGGCCGCTGGGTGGAGCCGGTGCCCGCCGACGTGGTCGTCGAGCACTGGCGGCAGCGGCACCCCTGAGCGTGGCGGGCTCGGGGCGGCCGGTGCCGGGGGCGTGCTCGGGGCGTGCCGGCGCCGGGGGCGTGCTCGGTGAGCAGCGACCCGCACGGTCAGGCGCGGCCGGGCGCCGTCCCAGGCAGCCGTTGCAGGAGCTCGCGCAGCACCTGCACGGTCTCGTGGTGGTCCGCGACGGGCCGGGCCTGGACCCCGAGCCGCAGCACGGGGTAGTCGTTGCCCAGCGGGTCCAGCCGGTCGCCGACGAAGAGCACCTCGCGAGGGTCGGCGCCGACCTCGCGGGCGAAGCGACCGACGCCGTAGGCCTTGTCGACCCCACGCTCGGTGAGGTCGACCGAGGTCGAGCCCCCGACGCGGACCTCGAGGTCGGGCAGCCGCTGCGCCAGGTGACGGGCGAGCAGGGCGCGGCGGGCGCCGTCGGGGTCCCACGCCTGCTTGTCGGCGATGGCGGCCAGCTGCCCCAGCGCCGAGAAGGTCACCTGCGACCCCCTGTCCTCGATGCGTGCCCCTGTCACGCGGTCCTCGGGCTCCCACAACCCGAGCTCGCGCGCCGTCTCCTCCACGACGTGCACGGCCCGACGCCGCCGGGCGGGGTCCAGCTCACGGCTCTCGACCAGGGCCCAGTCCGCCGCCCCGGCGGCGCGACGGTAGTACCTCGTCCCACAGGTCGGCATGAGGTGCAGACCGCCCCAGCCGGTGGCCGGGGTCGGCAGCCGGGCCAGCAGCTGGTCGCGGAACTGCTCGAAGCTGCCGCCGGAGATCACGCAGACCGGCACCACCGCGGTCAGCTCGCTGAGCGCGGTGGCGGTGACCTCGGGGACGGGCGACTTGGAGGGGGCGAGGGTGTCGTCGAGGTCGAAGGCCACGGCCCGTACGGCCGGCGACCCCGAGCCGCTCACCCGGTGGCGATGTCGGCCCACTCCCGCAGCCAGGTCTCTCGCTCGGCTTCGATCTGCCCGGGGGCGACCACGATCGGGTCCTCGGCGACCTGCGCCCACTGGGCCCACAGCTCGGGCAGCTCGACCTCGTCGTCGACGGGGAAGACATACATCGCGTCGGGGATGGCCGCCTGCACCGCCGGGCTGACCAGCCAGTCGACGACCGCCTGCGCACCCTCGGGGTTGTCCGTGCCAGCGAGGACGCCGGCATACTCCACCTGGCGGAAGCAGGTGTCGAGCAGCGCGCGGGTGGTGGGCTCGAAACCGCCGTCGGGGATGGTGAACGGTGGGCTCGAGGCATACGACAGCACGATCGGGCGGTCACCGTCGCCGCCGCCGGCGGTGAAGTCGACCGTGTAGGCGTCGGTCCAGCCGCTCGTGACCTTGGCCCCGTTGGCCATGAGGTCGGTCCAGTAGCCCTGCCACTCCCCCGGGCCGAACTCGCCGACCGTCGCCAGCAGGAAGGCCATGCCCGGGCTGGAGGTGCTCGCGCCCGGGGTGACGAAGAGGTCCTCGTACTGCTCCTCGGTCAGGTCGGTCAGCGTCTCCGGCGGCTCGATGCCCTCGTTCGCGAACCACGCGGTGTCGATGTTGACGCAGACGTCGCCGTAGTCGACGGGGTGAGGTATGCCTCGCCCCCCTCGGTGAGGTCGTGCTCGGTGGCCGACTCCGGCAGCGCGTCGGGCTGGTAGGCCTGCAGCGCCTCGGCGGCGACGACCCGGCTGGCGAAGGTGGTGTCGATGCCGAAGACGACGTCGGCGGTGGGGTTGCCGGCGGTCAGCACGACCTGGTTGGCCATCTGCCCGGCGTCGCCGGCCAGCTGGATCTCCAGGTCGTAGCCGGTGTCGGCCTCGAAGGCCGAGACCAGGTCGTCCGGCAGCGTGAACGAGTCGTGGGCGGTGAGCACCACGGTGCCGGTGTCGGCCGGGGTGGGCGCCGCGGCGGTCTCGTCGCCGGCGTCGGCGGTGTCGTCGCTGCCGGTCGGGCCCTGGTCGGCCGCCTCGGTGCTCCCGGTGGGCTCGTCCTCCCCGCCCCCGCCACCGGTGAGGGTGCAGGAGGCCAGGGTCAGGGTGGTGGCCGCAAGGACCAGGGTGGTGGTGATCCGTCGGGTGCGTGTGCGTGTCGTGGACGTGGTCATGGCGATGCTCCTCATCGACTTCCTTCGCCGGTGCTAGCCGGTGCAGGTTCGAGGGTCTGCGGCGGGTGCCGCACTCTCAGCGCTCGGGCGCTCCCCTGTCGTGGTCGTCGCCGACACTATCACCGTCGTCCCGGTCGTCCCCGTCCCTGCCTTCCCCGCTGTCGCCCTGCTCCCCGACGTCCCCGTGCTCCTCGTCGCGCTGCGGCGGGCCGAGCACCACGTCCATACCGCGCAGCGTGCCCCGGGCACTGCCGAGGAAGACGGCCAGGGCGGCGACGGCGAGCAGGATCCACAGGAGGAGGACGGCCCAGCCCGGCAGCTCGAACGGCATGGCTCGGCGGTCTACCTTTCCGGTGGGGACGCTGGGTCAGGGCGAAAAAGTCCCCCGGCAACCCCGCCAGGGGATGAAAGCGCTCAGACCATAGCAAGAAAGCCGCGAGAGGCGAGTTCACCCCACAGGGTGAGTCCGGTCGTCGTGTGGCAGGATTCGGGTCATGGGTAATCTCGTCGCCAAAGCCATGACCGTCGGCGCCGTCCTGGCGGCCAGCTCCATCGCCCGCAAGGCCACCGACGGCACCTGGAAGTTCGTCACGGGCAACGACTCCCCGACCAACCCGGAGGACCCGGACATCGACTTCAAGGAGGCCGTGGCCTTCGCGGTGCTCTCCGGCGCGCTGGTCGGGCTGGCGCGGATGCTGGCCAACCGGGAGTCGACCAAGGTGATCGCCAAGGCGAGCGGCAAGAGCCCCAAGCAGATCGCCGACGAGACGAACTGACGTCCCACGGCGCGGCTCCGCAATGACGCGGGGCCGTGGTGATATAGGGCACGTTGCATTTCTGACCACTTCTGCCACACAATGACGTGTCCCGTCCCACCGTCAAAGGCCAAGACATGTCTGAATTCCGGTCGGCCGCCCATGCCCGGCGCGAGGTGGCCACCCGCACCTTCTGGGTGATCGTCGACGCTTCGTGCTGGGCCTTTGCCCTGATGATTGCCATCTGGGGCAGACTTGACTTTTCCTTGACTATTTTCACAGGTTCTAGCTTGTGGATCGGAATGGGCCTCGTGGCCAGCATCCACGCGATCGTGGGCCTGCTCACCGGCCCTTACCTGGTGCGCCACATGCGTGGCAGCTTCGACGAGATCACAGCGCTGACGCGCACTGCGCTCATCACGGCTCTGGCGCTCATGGCGATCGCCTGGCTGACGCCGGCCGTCTTCATCCCCCGGTCGAGCGCCCTGCTGGCCCCGGCACTGGCGATCGTCCTCATGCTGGCCGCGCGCGTCTTCGTGCGCACCTATCGCTCCCGGCTGATGAGCCGCAACCCGAACGGCGAGAAGGTCATCGTCTTCGGCGCTGGCCTCGCCGGTCGGCGGTTGGTGCACAACATGCTGCACGACGACCGCTCGGAGTTCACGCCTGTCGCCCTGCTCGACGACGATCGCAGCAAGCGCCGCCTGAAGATCGAGGGCGTCCGGGTGGTGGGGACCTTCGCCAAGCTGGCGACGACTGTGGAGAAGACCAGTGCGACCTACCTCGCGGTGGCAGTCCCACGTGCGACCCCCGAGCTGCTGCGCGACGTCCAGCGGCAGGCGCGCGAGCTGAACCTCAAGGTGCAGGTGCTCCCCCCGATCGAGGACTGGCTGCGCCAGACCGACCCGCAGGCGACGGACCTCCGCGACATCAACCTGGAGGACCTCCTCGGCCGCCGCGCCGTGGAGCTCGACCAGGAGACCATCGCCGACCACCTCACCGGCAAGGTCGTGCTGGTCACCGGCGCCGGTGGGTCCATCGGGTCCGAGCTGTGCCGGCAGATCGCCAAGTTCGCCCCGGCCCGGCTCATCATGCTCGACCGTGACGAGTCCGCCCTGCACGCCGTACAGCTGTCGCTGACCGGGCGTGGGCTGCTCGAGGGCGAGGACCTCATGCTCGCCGACATCAGGGACGCGGACAATCTGCGCACGCAGTTCTCGGTCACCCGCCCCGACGTGGTCTTCCACGCAGCGGCCCTCAAGCACCTGAGCCTGCTGGAGCGCTACCCCAAGGAGGCCTGGCAGACCAACGTGCTGGGCACCCTCAACGTCCTGACCGCCGCCGCCGAGCACGGGGTAGGCACCTTCGTCAACATCTCCACCGACAAGGCTGCCAGCCCCACCTCGGTGCTCGGCACAAGCAAGCGGATGGCCGAGCGACTCACCGCCGAGTTCGCGCTGCGCGAGCCCGGGCGCTACGTCTCCGTGCGCTTCGGGAACGTCCTCGGCTCCCGCGGCTCGGTCATCCCCGCCTTTACCGAGCAGATCCGCCAGGGCGGCCCGGTGACGGTGACCCACAAGGATGTCGAGCGCTACTTCATGCTCATCCCCGAGGCCGCCCAGCTGGTGCTACAGGCCGGTGCCATCGGTTGTGACGGAGACGTGCTCGTCCTCGACATGGGTACCCCCGTCAAAATCGTCGACGTGGCACGTGACCTCATCCGCACGTCGGGCAAGGACATCGAGATCCGCTACACCGGACTACGCCCCGGCGAGAAGCTCAGCGAGGTGATCTTCACCGAGGGCGAGCGTTTCCGGACCACCGAGCACCCGCTCATTACAGCGGTCAACGTCCCGCGGATGGAGCCGGAGCAGGTCCGGTCGCGGCACTTCGGCACCGCCGAGCGGGCTGCCGCCTGGCTCGCGGAACACATCAACGAGGACGCAACCCCTCTCAACACGAGCCGTTGATACAGCTCGCGCTCACGGCAGTGGCCTTGGCCGCAGCCGCGACTCCCCTTGTCCGCCAGGCAGTTCTTCGTTTCGGCGTGATGGACGTGCCGAACACGCGCTCCTCCCACGACACGCCTGTGGCTCGCGGAGGCGGCATCGCCGTCGTAGCAGCGGTCGTCGGAGCGGCGCTCTGCGCATTCCTCACCTCCTGGCCGGCACCGTGGTGGCCGGCCCTGGCCGCGGCCATCGTCCTCGCCGGCGTCGGCCTCTGGGACGACGTCGCCGGATTGGGCAGCCTTCCACGACTCGCCCTCCAGATCAGCGTCGGCGCGGCTCTCGGAATCGCGTTGTCTGCTACAGAAGGGACTCAGCTGCTCTTGTGGGCCACACTGTCGGTCATCCTCGTCCCGCTCAGCGTGAACGTCATCAACTTCATGGACGGGGTCAACGGCATTACCGCTGTGACGATGCTCGTCTGGGGCGCAAGCATGTGGTGGGCTGCCGACCGGTACAACGAGCCGACCGTGGCCGCCCTTGGCGTGATAACTGCTGGCGCCTCGATGGGGTTCTTGCCCTACAACGCGCCACGCGCCACACTCTTCCTTGGCGACGTGGGGAGTTACGGACTCGGGACACTAGTGGGCGCCACCACCCTTCTCGCCTTGTCTCGTGGTCTGACACCCGCCCTCGTGCTCGCACCACTCGTACCCTATTTCAGCGATGTTCTAATCACGCTTCTTCGCAGGCGTATACGAGGGACAGCCTTGCTATCGGCCCACCGTGAGCATGCCTACCAGCTACTTGTCCGTCCCGGAGGGTGGCCACACTTCGCAGTGGCCTTGCTTTGGGGCGCCCTGAGTGTAGTATGCACCTTGGCAGCCATGTCAGAGAAAACCTACTTGAGTATATGCATCTTCACCCTGATCGCCATGACGACCTGGTTAATTAGTGTCCGACTATCTCGACGCCTCTTAAACACCCAGACTCAGATGCCAACCGTGATCGATGGCTGAGGCAATGTTTAAACTGCAGCGAAGCATACGTGCTTCGCTCTGGAAAACACCACAATTGCGAGGCCGCGCCACCACTCAGAAGCGCAATGCTAGAAATCGCTACTAAAGGAGACGCCTCATGAGAGTCGGTATACTTGGCTCCAGCGGATTCATCGGGCGGTCGACGTGCGCCGCCCTTCGACAACGTGGCCACAACGTCGTGGAACTTCCCAGTATCCGCATCCCGCGCATTTCCGAAGAGCACTTGAAGCGCGACGTCGAGGCGATGGACCGAACTTCTCTGATCCAAGCCATGAACGGTTGCGACGCAGTCGTCAACTGCGCGGGCGACCCGGATGCTTCTAGCAGAGACATTCAAACCTTGCTCGCCGCAAATGCAGCTTTACCACTCTTTTCGGGTATAGCGGCGAAAGCAGCCGGATGCAATCGCTTCATTCACATCAGCAGCGCGGTGGTGCAGGGCAGAACGCGGCAACTAAACACCGAGCCGGCAGCTCTCCCCGGCGTCAGCCCTTACGCACATTCCAAGATATTGGGGGAGCAACTGCTTGGGTCCCTCCCAGAGGGGTTCGCCGTGATCTACCGACCTCCAAGTGTCCATGCGGCCGATAGACGTATCACACGCGCACTCAGCGTCATTTCCCGCAAGGGCCTAGGCGTAGTGGCTGGCGCCGGTGAAATGGCTAGCCCTCAAGCCCATATTGCAAACGTCGCCGATGCCATCGTATTCTTAGTAGAATCGGAAGTAAGCCCGCCCCCAATCGTGACGCATCCTTGGGAGGGGCAGACAACTGGAAGTATTCTTCGCGCCCTAGGCAACAAAGAACCTCATCACGTCCCCGTGACGCTGGCGCGCGTAGGCATATCAGTCGCGTACGGGGCATGCAGGCTTCTTCCGACCCAGAAAGCTAACGTCCGCCGAGCAGAGATGATGCTGTTCGGCCAAGAGCAGGCGACAAGTTGGCTCACTGCTAATGGATGGCGCGGCGCAGCTGGCGCTGACGCATGGGAGGAGATCAGCACGAGAACCGCCGGGCCAGAGAAGGTCGTGGTAGTCGCTTCTGTTGCGTCGATGATCGAGAACTTCAACTTGCCTAACCTGCATCAACTGAAGTCGCTAGGTCTTGAGGTACACGTGGCGGCCAATTTCCAGTCCGGGAATACTGTTGACGACACCCGGCTTAAGGATCTTAAGAATGAGTTGGAGTCATGGGGCTTCGTCTGGCATCAGATCGACTTCTCTCGTAGAGCCACTGCGGCCAACTCGCACTTGCGGTCATTTGGTCAACTCCTGGGCCTGGTCAGCAGGTTGAATCCTCTATTTGTCCATGCTCATTCTCCCATTGGCGCTGCTATCGGCAGACTAGTTTGCGCCGTACATCGCATACCTGTCATTTATACCGCCCACGGATTTCACTTCATGAAAAAGGGCCCTAGTTCTGCTTGGATTAGCTACTTTCCTCTCGAATACGCCCTATCGCTTTTCACCGACACCGCTATTTGCATAAACTCAGAGGATGCGGCAAGGGCTAAGCAAATGGGGTACTCGCGTGTGGTGTTGTCGCCTGGAGTCGGGGTGAAGCTTGACGACTTCAAGATAGATCCCGGTTCACGGATAAGTGCGAGACTGCAACTGGGAATCAAACCGCATGAGACCGTGGTGCTGTCCGTTGGTGAGCTCAACAAGAACAAGAATCACCTGACTGCTGTACGAGCTATCGCTAGCCTTCGCAATCCCAATATCCGTTATATGATCTGCGGGCAAGGGGAATTGTACAGTGAATTAATGGATGCCGCCGAGCGCCTCGGGCTTTGTGGTCAGTTGGAACTGACGGGCTACCAGAGAAACATCCGGAGATACTTAGAGGCGGCCGACATTTTCCTCTTCCCTTCACTTCGAGAAGGCCTCCCAGTAGCCCTGATCGAGGCCATGTCTGCTGGCCTGCCCTGTGCCGCCTCAGACATCCGCGGCGTTCGTGATCTGCTCGGCGAGACTGCGGGACTACTCTTCCCTGCAAAAGACTCCGCGTCCATAGCGGGTGCGGTGCAGTGCTTGGTCGAGAATGATGAACTCCGACTCAGCCTAGGGAGGGAGGCGCAGCGAAGGTCACGCCGATATAGTGTTGATGCCGCCATGTCAGTGATTCGACCAGTATATCGGCGGCTGTACGCCTCTCAAAGTCCCAGATCGTGAGCAGTCTGCTGCGGTCCTGTGGTCCACCTATCCCTAGCATTATCTAGGCGAACTCTTCAATATTCGGTGTACTGTATTCATGATACCTGCGCATGCGACGGGAGTATTGTTTGACCGGCGAGTGATCGATTCCACTAGGGCTTGGGCTCCAAGCCGCCCGCGGCAGCTGCGTACCCGTGACATATATGTAAACGTGACTTTTTGTCTTTGGGGGTGGGGGCCATAGGTTCAGGCCGCCGCTGATGAGAAGCATGCGCAGGCGGTAGTCGTTGAAGGTGGTCACGCCTAGGGCGATCCGTCGGTGGAGTTCGATCAGACCGTTGATGGCCTCTGTGCCGCCGTTGTTGGCGCCGGTGTCGAAGTAAGCCGGCTCTTCGTATTTGAGCGGGGCGCCCGGTAGGTGATCGGGCTCGTGGCCCCGACATGCTGTTGGTCTCTCACCACCGACAGCGACGAGGCCACGAGCATGGACGACGGTACGGCAGTACTTCTGGGTCTGGAGGACGCGTTCACCGTCCTGCTGATCGGGCGGATCAACCCGGGGCGGGTGAAGGCGCTCATCGAGGTCAGGGCGAACGAGGGTGCCTGCCCGGGGTGCGGGGTCCTGACGAGGAGGGTCAAGGACCGTCCGATCATCGCGGTGAAGGACCTGACCTGACTTCGGCCACATCGTGAGGCTTGGGGGGCGGGTGGGTCACTGACCTGCTGGTTCGGCCTCCGGTGGAGCGGAAGTTGTGCACTAACCGGGTCACTAGAGTGGCTGGGTGGCTCACGTCCGGACGGTGAAGACTGCCTCGGGCCTGAGTTGTGACGTTTTGGTTACACTGTGTCGCCCCGGGTCTGGTGGAGGCTCTGAATCCTGGGAAGGATGATGAGCACCATGGCAGCACCGAGGAAGTACAGCGTCGAGTTGCAGCAGCGGGCGACGAGGATGGCGATAGAGGCCCGGAAGGACCCTGAGAGTGCGCGTGGGGCGATCAAGCGTGTCGCCGACCAGCTGGGGGTGCACCCCGAGGCGTTGCGTAACTGGGTCAGGCAGGCTGTGGTTCCCCCCAGATCGTGGAGGCTTGCGGCTACGCGGCGTCCGGGATGGGCGTCGCGGTGGTCTGCTCGTAGTTGACCGGTGACATCATGCCAGCGGCGCTGTGCCGGCGTTGGTGGTTGTAGAAGTCGTAAGCCCAGTCGATGACCACGGCGCGGGCCTGAGTACGGGTGTCGAACTCGTGCCGGCACAGCACCTCCCACTCCAGGGAGGAGAACAGCGCCTCGGCAGCTGCATTGTCGAAGCACGAGCCGACCCGACCCATCGACTGGCGGATCCCTAGCTGGGCGCACAACCGGCTGAACGAGCCCGCCGTGTAGGTCGAGCCCCTGTCGCTGTGGAAGATGACCCGCTCGGACTCGTCCTCGCGCCAGATCGCCTCCTTGCCGCCGCGGGCGGTCACGGCCATCCGGATCGCCGCGCACGCCAGCTCGGCGTCCGGGTGGTTGCTGGTCGCCGCGCCGAGCAGGCGGCGGGAGTACAGGTCGATGACGGTGGCCAGGTACAACTTGCCCTCAGCCGTGGGGATCTCGGTGATGTCACCGACCCACTTGCGGTTCGGGGCCGGCGCGGTGAAGTCCCGGCGCACCAGGTCGGGGAACTTCGGCGCGCTCTTGTCCTGCCTGGTCAGACCGCTGCGCCGCTTGATGACACGGGCCACCAAGCCCTGACGGCGCATCGAGTCAGCGACCGTCTTCTCACTGATCTGCCATCCCGCCTCGCGCAGGTCCTCGTGCAGGCGAGGTGAGCCGTGCAGCCCCTTGGCCTTCTTGAACGCGACCCGCACCGCGCGGTCGACGCTGTCGCGGCGCCGGTCGGTGTCGGTGAACAACCCGCTCGCAGCGCCCGGTCCCTCGGCCCGCTTGAGCCACTTGTAGAACCACGCCAGCGAGACCCCGAGCAAAACGCAGACCAGCGTGTGTGGCACGGCATAGTTGGTCCTCTGGTCGGCGATGAAGCGTGCCACGCTCACTTCGTCGCCTCCTTCACCCACCGGCCACGGATCGCTTGAGGACATCACGCTCCATCCGCAGCTCGGCGACCTCGGCGCGAAGCCGCTTCAGCTCCTCGACGTCGTCCTTGGACAGCTCGCCGTGACCCTCGCGCGCAGCGCGAGCACGTTGGACCCAGTTGCCCAGCGTGCCCTCGTTCACGCCAAGATCGCGAGCGACCTGCGCGATCGGTTTGTTCGTCTCCTCGACGATCCGGACCGCTCCCTCACGGAACTCCCGGTCGTACTTCTTGCGCTTCTCTGGCATCTCGATCCTCATTGTGGATGCCTCTACGCTCCGGGGGGAACCTCAGACAGGCGCGAACGCCCGGGTGGTGCGCACGACCAAGGCCCGCCCCGTGGACCTGCTCGCGGCGGACACCGAGGCGATGCTGCCGTTGCCGCCGGCGTTGCTGCACCTGGGGTGGCGCAACCACGTGCGCCTGGGCCGGGACTACTACGTGCGCGTCGACACCAATGACTACTCCGTGCACCCGCGCGCGATCGGCGCCCGGGTCGACGTGGCCGCCGACCTCGACGTCGTCCGCGTCCGGCATGGTGGCCAGCTGGTGGCCGAGCACCCGCGCCGCTGGGCCCGGAGCATGACCGTCACCGACCCCGCCCACGTCACCGCCGCCGCGGCGTTGCGGCACGCCTACCAGCACCCCAGGACTCGTCCCGAGGCCGAGGAGTTGGTCCGGGACCTGGCCGACTACGACAAGGCGTTCGGGATCGACGCCGGCGAGCTGGAGTCGCGATGAGCCGCAAGCCGAACTCCGCCGGGACCGAGTCGCTCAAGCAGATCACCCACCTGGCCGCCGCGCTGAAAGCGCCCCGGATCACCGAGGCCGCCGCCCGCCTGGCCGACCACGCCCGGGACACCGGGTGGACCCACGAGGACTACCTGGCCGCAGTCCTGGAACGCGAGGTCGCCGCCCGCAACGCCTCCGGTGCCCGGCTACGGATCCGCGCGGCCGGGTTCGGCGCGGTCAAGACCCTGGACGACTTCGACTTCGACCACCAACCCGGCGCCCGCACCCCCGTCCAGGCGTTGGCGTCCGGGGCCTACCTGGCCGAGCACCGCAACGTCGTCCTCCTCGGCCCACCGGGCACCGGCAAGACCACTGTGAGACTCAACGTCAAGCGCTCAAGCCATGAGCGTCGCGGGCGGTCCGGGTGTTAGCCGCGGGCCGTCTGCCAGAGTCGGTGCCGGTGATCATGACTGACCCGAAAGACTCATTGGCCGACCCCTTCGTGGGTCGCGCCTTCGCCTTGGATTTGTCGTCGTGGTCGCCGGCACCGGCCTGGCCCACCGACCGCTGGCCTGATCAGAAGCCTGGCCGACAGATGTCGTGCCTCATCACAGTCCTGCCGCGCGGGGGGTCTTGCCCCATGGTGGTGGACACGGGGGTGGTGGTTACGCGGGGATGGCCAGGTAGCGGTGAGGGTGGTCTCGTAGGTGAAAGGGGCCTGGTAGTTGGAGGCGGAGTGGCGCCGGCGGGTGTTGTACCGGTTGGCCCACCAGAAGATGCGACGCCGGCAGGTCTCGGCGTTGGGGAAGGCGTGCCCACCGGCGAGGAGCTCGCGTTTGCAGGTGGCGTTGAAAGACTCGGCCAGGGCGTTGTCCGCGCTCGATCCGACAGCCCCGCGGGACAGCCTCAGACCGTGCCGACCGGCGGAGGCGGCGAAGTCCTTTGAGACGTACTGGGCGCCGTGGTCGCTGTGAAAAATGGCCCCGGCCAGGGATCCGCGGGCAGCGGCGGCCATGTCGAGGGCGTCGGTGAGAAGGCTGGTGCGCATGTGATTGGCGATCGCCCACCCGACCAGCGCTCTTGAACAGCAGTCGATGACGGTGGCCAGGTAGAGGAACCCGCCGGTGGCGATCGGCAGGTAGGTGATGTCGCCGACGTACTTGGTGTTCGGCGCATCGGCGGTGAAGTCCCTGTTCAACAAGTCGGGGACGTCCCGGTCCGCGGGGTCCGGGATCGTGGTCCGCACCCGCCGGCGCAGCCGCAGCCCAGGCAGGTGCTGCTTACGCATCACCCGTGCCACGCGCTTGTGGTTCACCCGCTCCCGTGGATCGGCGCCGTCGTTGAGCTCGGCGGTCACCCGTGGTGCCCCGTAGGCCGGGTCATCCTTCTGCACGGCCCGGATCCGCTCGGCCAGGGCCTGGTCGGCGGCGGCCCGCTGCTCCCTGGCCAGCGCCGCTTCGGCCCAGGCGTAGAACGAGGACCTGTTGACCTCCAGGACCTGGCACAGCCGCTTCACCTCGTAGGTGTCCCGGTGGTCGACGACGAACTGAAAGCGGCTCACCAGTTCGTCTCCCCGGCGAAATACTTGGCCGCCTTGCGCAGGATGTCCCGCTCGGTAGCCAGCATCATTTTATCCTCCTCCAGGCGTCGCACCTGGGCCTCCAGGCGGGCGATCCTCGCCTGCGGGGACTCACCCTCGGCGGCCTGACCGTCCCGGTCGGGGTCCTGGGTCCTGGGGCCGGTGTACCCCTGCTCACGACGCCAGGCCGCCAACGTGCCCCGGGAGATCCCCAGATCACCAGCGACCGCTCTCAACGTGGCACCAGGGGTGTGCTCATACAGCTCGACCGCCTCGCGCCGGAACTCCTCGGTGTAGCTCTTCCTCGGCATGGTGTAGATCTTCTCGCTTCCTCCAGCCAGTGCTGGGTTCGGCGTGTCCACTGCCGGGGGTCAGGGCCCGTCGGCTACCTGCCCTTCGAGCAGGACGCGGCCAACCTCTTCTTCCAGCTCGTCTCATCCCGCTACGAGCACGCCTCGCTGAACCTGGCGTCGAACCTGCCGTTCAGCTCCTGGGCAGGCGTCTTCGGTGACCAGGTCGTCGCGGCCGCGATGATCGACCGCATCGTCCACCACGCCGACGTCATCGCCCTCAAAGGCGCCTCCTACCGGCTACGCGACCGCGGCGTCGAGACCCTGCCCAGCATCAAGGCCGAACAAGAATCCCTAGACTGAGACCGTCCACTCTTCGACCGCCGAAACCGTCCAGTTTTCGAGCGCCGTCGACATTCTTCGCGGTGCGCGGGGAGACCATGAACAGCTTGGCTACCGCGGCATAGGTCCAACCGTCCTCGACGACAAGCCGCGCCAGTCTCAGACGGGCACGAGCAGTCAGGGCAGCGTTAGCGTGGGACAGGAGGGCCTCCGGTCGGTGAAGCGTTGAACTAGACAGCTCCACTTCACAACCGGAGGCCTTCACCTGTCAGCCCGACTCACCGCCGAACCGCAGGACAACCTCCCTGGACATCACACCTAGGCCGAGGCGGTGGGCCGGTCGGTACCGCGTCGAGGGCCCTTGTGGCCGCCTCAACCGGTGCGGTGTCCTCGCAGCGGCAGACGTCGCCGCAGGCAACGCACGGGTGCTCCGGTGGCCGAGGTAGCATCGCACCAGCGTGCATCTTCTCTACACGGTCTAGCGGGGCACGCAGTGCATCTGCCCTAGAAGGACTGCGAACAGTGTGGTCTTCGCCCGATCGCGCCTGCAAGACTCTGAAGGAGGGCACGCATTTTGGTACTTCAGGTGTATCGTAAGTCAAGACCCTATGAGTCAACGACGCCCGCAGCGAACGTTGACGGATATTTCGCCATCCCTGTCGACGCCCAAGCGGAAATCTGCTCTAGCCTCCAAACGAAAAACGCGTGGCCACGGCGTGGCGAGTACGGCATCCAGCGGCTCAAAAGGGACTTTGAAAGGGGAAACCAGTGCAGCAGTCAAGAAAGCCCGAGTGGCCCCCGGCGCGGGGCGCCACTGTCAGTGGTAGAGGTATGCATGCGGAAGGCCGCCCAGATGTTGTTTGTCATCGGTTCGGGGCGATCTGGAACAACGTTGGCGAACTCCCTTCTAGGTGCGCTGCCTGGAATGGCCTGTTTTCCGCGGCTGGCTGCTTTCGATCCACGATTTACGCCAGTCGCTAGCTATCTGGCTCGGTATACGAGCCGCCCGGCGTGGCTGCTGCGTGATTCCAGTGAAATAGTGAACGTACTGCGCGAAGCTGGTATAACGTATGATCTCGTCTCATCTTCGCTGTGCCCTGTAGGGGCCGAATCTCTCGAAGCGATCCGTCCAGAGTTGCTGCAGCATAGAGTGCATCAGCTGTTGAGATGGCGCGGCGTCTCGACCGCTGTCTTGAAAAACACCCTTAATGTGGCCAGGGTCGGGCTGCTTTCTGCCGCCTTTCCCGAAGCACGGTTCATCCACATCGTCCGAGATCCAGCCGATGTTGTCCGTTCACTTGAGCGAGTCGAATTTTGGATGACTATGCCCCTATGGTGGGACGGGAGAACAGTCTCGCAGTATATGCATGATGAAGGAGTATCTTCGGCCCGGTTAGCTGCGCGGCACTGGGCGCGCCAAGTACACACGGTTCTCGAATCGACTCACGGCATTGAATCGCACAGGATCGCCACGTTCACTTACCGCGAGATGACATCTGCGCCAGCCGAAGCCCTTTACCCTGCGCTAGCCAAGGTGGGATTTGACATCGATGCACGCATGATCGAGATGGCCGCTGAGCGCGTAGGCGTAACAGTGCCGCGGCGTGCTCAGAAAGCAGAGCCTGATCTAATTCACATTGTGAACGACGAATGCGGGGACGTTTTGGATTCCATCAGCGCCCTGTTCCCCCAGCTTACACTGTAGCCAGCAATGCGGAATGTCCTTAGGGCCCTTGCGCATCTGGCAGGTGGTAACGGCGTCGGCCAGATGGCGCTAGCGGTGTCGCTTCCCATTATTGCAATGCAATATCCAGCGACAGCTCTGGGAGAATTTGCTGCAGTGACCTCCGCTGGCGCTGTGCTAGCAATCATCCTCACAGCCCGGTCGGAACAACTGCTACCAAGGCTTGCTATCGATGCGTCTCGAGCGCTCGCTCTAACACTTACACTAATAGTTACTATTGGCGGGCTCGTCCTTGGGTTAACTGCGGCGATCGTTCCCTATGTGTCCAACGTAGTATCCGGAACGCAGTTGGGCGCGGTCCTTATTGCTACGGGACTAGCGAACGTGGCCTCTATGCGGCTCGTCGCCTCCGGTGCATCTGCGCAACTTGGCCTTGCCCGAGCGACTAACGGGGTGGTTACGGCGGGAGGTCAGATTGGTATGGGGTTCTTATCACCCAGCACGGAAGCGCTCGTGTATGCGTACGTGGCCGGAAGCCTGACGGTGGCCGGAATCGGCGCCACGGTGAATGCACCTACCGAGGCGGCCGACGTGGGCCTTCAGCATGCTCCCGTTGAAGCGCGGCAAATCCTTCCGCTATTGATCAACGGCTTGACATCCAACCTCGCAATCGCCCTTCCTATTTGGGCGATCACTGCCGGGGTGGGTACCGAGGCTGCCGGCGCGTTCTTCGTCGCGCGCAAAGCGCTATCCGCCTTGGCCCAGTTAAGCGGGACCGCATTGAGCGACATCACATATCGGCGAATTGCATCTGCCCGAGGACTCCCCGTTCGGCTCCATTCCCTGTTGTCGAAGCTCCGCCTAGGTCTCTTGGCTGGGGCCGCAGCCATGGTCGTGTGCGGAGTCGCCCTCGGCTTCGCTGCGCCGCACATCCTTTCTGGATACACTGGATTACAGGCGATGCTGTGGCTCTTCACTCCGGCCGCCGCAGTGCAAGTCATGCTCACCGGGATGACTGGTGCTTTGCTGGCTTTGCGTGCCGAATTCTTGCTAATGCGGCAAGCAATCGCAAGGCTTGTAGTAACCTGTGCAGCCACCTTTTGGTGGTTGGACATGACCAACGGTGGCCTTGTTCTTTACGCGGCGGCCCTGTTTGGATCCTTGGCCGCCGTGTCGATGATCAATGTGACTATGGGCTGGCGTAGACTTACAAACTGGAGACATTTATGAAGCTATATTACATTGCTGGATATGGTCGTAGTGGCAGCACCGCCCTTGCGGCACACCTCGCGCAGGAACACGACGCCGTGATGGTCGGTGAAGCCGTCGCGTTCGGGGGGGCAGGTGCCAGTGAGGCGTGCTCGTGTGGGCGGGCTCTGTTCGAGTGTCCATTCTGGCGCAGCATAGTTGCACGGAGAGACGGCGTTCGTATGAAGGGCGTCAGCCTGCGTCAGTATGATCGACGTTGGCTTCTCTTTGTGCCTCTCCGAGTCTTAGAGAGGCTTATGGCATGCGGGGGCTCAGCAACAGGCTCGATGCAGCTGTACCGAGAGATTGGCGTCGCTGCCCAGCGTTTAGGGGCAAGTGCCGTGGTTGACGCGAGCAAGACGACTCGCGATTCGGCCAACCGGGCACGAATGTATCATCTAGCGGGATACGACGTACAGCTTTATCTCCCGCAACGTCGTGTCTATGAGGTAATAAAGTCTGTGCGCGCGGCTAGGAAAAGGCGGGCTGTAGACAGTTGGTTTACGAGTGGAAGGGTAATTTGGGGATTATTTTCGTCGCGCATGGCTGCACATATCCTTGCCAAAAAAGTAGGTAAGCCCGTAGGCTATATCGACATGAATGGGATCGTACTTGACTTCGCAGACGGCTCCGGGTCCATACATTCGTTGCATGGCAATCGGATGATAGCGAAAGGGTGAATAGGGTGTTACGTGTTCTTCATGTGGCTACCGAACGCTTGCGCCCCGGCTCCGCCGCCGAAGTCCATTTTAAGGCGATCGCAGAGGGTGTTTCGGAGCAAGGTACTGCTTGGACAAGGCGATCGACCAGCGCCACGCGGTGGCCCGCCCTTAGGCTCGTTGCGGCCCAATTGGTCCACCTGAGGCGAGCCATATGGTCGGACGTGTGTTATGTGCGTTGGCATCCTCTCGACGTATGGTTACTCGCCTGTCGTTGGATCTTGCGTGTGCCCTATGTGTTGGAAGTTAACGGCACTCAAGAGGACCTGTATATCAGTCATTCAAGCCTGCGTCGTTTTAGCCGGCTGATGGACTCAATCGTGGCACTCCAGATTCGTGAGGCCGCGGCGGTAGTTGCTGTCTCGCCGGGGCTACGGGACTGGGCGCGAGGGATAAAAGGGAGACGAAAAGAACCAGTCGGGTGGGCGCCAAATGGGGCCGTAGTTACGGTTGCGCCGACGGAAATGGTTCATCCCCCTTATGTTGTTTATGTGGGGGAACTTGCGCCCTGGCAGGGGCTTGAACTGCTACTGGCTGCTAAAGAAAGTTCATGCTGGCCGGAGGGCGTGGCGCTGCATGTTGCTGGCTCGGGACAGATGGAGCCTCTGCTACGTGAAGCGGCGTCCCAGGGGCAAGTCGTGTGGCATGGGAGACTGCCGCGTGAGGATGCGCTAGGTCTGCTATCGCGGGCTGCGGTGAGTGTAAGTCCACAATCAAAACAGTTTGATCGCAATTTGCATATGGGGCGCCCGTTGAAGATAGCCGAATCGCTGCTGCTGGGTGTTCCAGTTGTGCTGACGGACTTCGGTGCGGATAGCCGCCTAGTTGCTTCGCTGCCTGGGTGTCGCTTGTTAACAGAAGAGGACCCGGACTTGTTGGCAGTGAATATTGCTGCAGTCCTAGACGGAGCCACGCCAGGGCAGCGTGCAGCGTTGGCTAGCGAGGCGGGCGAAGTGGCGTCTTGGCATCCAGCGATCGAGCTGGCTTGGACTTTGATACGACAGGTCACGTCCCATTGAACAATGTGGAACTCTCACGCGTCGGGCGAACGGCGCCTCAGGGCCAACCTAGGCTGGAGGCGGCTGGGTGGTCTGTGTTTGTACTCACAGTTACCCAATGCCTAATGTGGTCGTCGGTTCGAGTTGCTGGCCTCGGGGTGGCGTTCCTGCTGGCGCTTTGGGGTGCTCGTGCGATCAGCCGTGGTCGGGTCCCCGTGGCTTTTGCATTGTTCGTCTTGTTGCTTTGTCTCAGCGTGCTCTGGTCCGCGAATCCAATACGTTCCCTGGCAGAAGCAGGCGGCTCACTTGCTCTTTGCATCGTTGCCTTGTTGATAGTGCAATCCGCCAATTCAGTTTTGCAGTTCCATCGAGGATCTAGTTTTGGACTCAGTGCTCTCGTGCTCGGGAGCGGGTTAGTTGAGCTCGTGGGATTTAGTGTTAGCGAGACCACATTCAGGGCTGCAACGGGCGTGTTTGTGAACCCAAACATATTGACTTTCGTGTGCGTTCTTGCGTTTGCGCTGTGGTTCCTGTGTCCAACCTCGCCCAACTGGGGCTATCTGCGAACGGGCACGCTCGTCGCTTCAGTCCTCCTTGTTGCAGCGGCGATGTCGCTGGGCGGGGTAGTCATCCTCAGTCTTGTTGTTGCCAAAGGTTTGGCCGGTGTGAGGCGCCGCGCGGTGTCCTCTGCGGTAGTCTTCACGCTTATAGGACTGGTATCGCTTGTTTTTTGGGAGTCAATCATGCGCGCAACCCAAAAAGCAAGGACGTGGGGATCAATGGATGAGAGATTTGATCTGTGGTCTAGTTCCCTTGGGGCAGGCATGGATAGGCCGTTACTCGGCTATGGGCGGGCTGGGCTTACAGACGTGACGACCGGTCCGGCGGCATTGCGGGACATATGGGAGGCCGTAGGGTCGGTACAGTTCAATCCGCATAACGGGGTTATCGAGGTGTTTTTGGAACTGGGTGCAACGGGGCTGCTGCTTCTTGGAGTCTTTGTTGTGCAGGCGGGTATCCAACTATTTCGAACTGCTGGGAAGCACCATGGATCAGCGGAGCGACTTGCGATGCGGTGGTTAAGAGTGTTGAGCGCCTTGCTTCTCATCTACAACCTTGTAGAGTCGCGCCTGCTCGATCCGCCACTGGCTTGGTTCTACGTCTGCATGCTGACTCTATTGGCGGCGCGCCGCGAGTGAAGCGCCCCAGGTTTGATGCCGCTCCTGTTTGAGTCCAGGAGGATGAGCACATGCCGAAGAGGATCGATGCCGAGCTGCGGGCCCGGGCAGTGAGGCTGGTGCGGGAGCACCAGCAGGAGTACCCTCGCCGACGAGGCGATGGTCGCGGTGTCCAAGCAGTTGGGCGTCTCTTGCGAGTCGGTGCGCCGGTGGGTCGCCCAGGCGGAGGTCGACGCTGGCGACCGGCCCGGGGTGGCGGCGAGGAGCACGAGGAGATCAAGAAGCTCAAGGTCGAGAACCGGCGGTTGCGCGAGGACGTGGCGATCCTGAAGGCGGCCACGAGTTTCTTCGTGGGGGAACTCGACCCCCGCAACCGTTGATGATGGGCTTCATCGACACCAGGCGAGCTCAGGGCCACGCGGTCGAGTCGGTCTGCCGGGTGCTGCGCGAGCAGGGCTGTCAGACCTGAGTTGGGTCACCGGTCCGTGATTATCGGGCCGGCGAGTCTATGACCTGGCACGATGTGGTGGCTTAGTGCGTCGTTGAGGCACTAATCGGGGTCCTAGGATCGTGGGATGGCGTGGATCCGGCGGGTGCGGACGGCCTCGGGGGCGACCGCGGTACAGATTGCGGAGTCCGTGGACGGGCGGCGGCGGATCGTGCGCCACGTGGGATCAGCGCACGACGGGGCCGAGCTCGGGTTGCTGATGGCTCAGGCACGCCAACTGCTCGAGGGCGACGCTCAGGGCGAGCTGGACCTGGGACTGTCGATACCGGTGCCCGAGCAGCGATGGTGCCGGCACCGTCCGCGGCGACGCTGTTCGACGACCCGGCCGGGCCGGTGGGCCGGCGCGCGGTGGTGGCCGCACCGCAGGTGCTGCGCACCTCCTCGGCGGTGCTGTACGACGCCCTGGCCGGGGTGTACACCGACTTGGGGTTCGACGCCCTGGGTGATGAGGTGTTCCGCGACCTGGTCATCGCCCGGTTGGTCGAGCCGACCAGCCTGCTGGACGCCGACCGGGTGCTGGCTGACCTGGGCCGGGTCTCCGCGAGTCTGTCGACCCGCAGTCGCACGCTGAGGCGCTGCCAGGACGGGGCCTACCGGGACCAGATCGCCAAGCTGTGCTTCCAGCACGCCCGGGCCAGCGAAGATGTGTCGCTGTGTCTGTACGACGTGACCACGCTGCACTTCGAAGCAGCCGACGAGGACGCGCTGCGCAAGGTCGGGTACTCCAAGGAACGACGAGTCGACCCCCAGATCATCGTCGGCCTGCTGGTTGACCGGGGTGGGTTCCCACTAGAGATCGGGTGCTGGGAGGGCAACAAGGCCGAGACCCACACGATCGTGCCGATCATCGAGGCCTTCGCCGCCCGGCACCAGATCAACGACCTGGTCGTGGTCGCGGACGCCGGGATGCTGTCCGCGGCCAATCTGAAGGCCCTGGACGAGGCCGGGCACACCTTCATCGTCGGGTCCAAGAACGCCAAGGCCCCGATCGACCTGGCCTCGCACTTCCGCTGGCACGGGGACGCGTTCACCGACGGCCAGGTCATCGACACCCTCACCCCCAAGGCTGGCAAGAACAAGGGGAACGACCCCGCCCTGCGCGCCGAGCCGGTGTGGGACCCGGAGCAGTACCCGACCTCGTGGCGGGCGGTGTGGTCCTACTCGGCCAGACGGTTCGCACGGGACAACAAGACCCTCACCGCCCAGGAGAACCGCGCCAAGGCAGCGATCGAGGGCAACAAACCCGCCCGCACGCCCCGGTTCGTCAAGACCCGCACCGACGGTCTGGTCCTGGACGACGCAGCGCTGGCACGGGCCCGACGACTCGCCGGGCTGAAGGGCCTGGTCACCAACATCCCGACCACAGTGCTGCCCGCGTCCGAGGTGATCAGCTCCTACGCCGACCTGTGGCACGTGGAGCAGTCGTTCCGGATGTCCAAGAGCGACCTGCGGGCCCGGCCCCTGTTCGCCCGACGTCGCGACTCCATCGAGGCCCACCTGACCATCGTGTTCACCGCCCTGGCCATCGCCCGCACCGTCCAGGCCCGCACCGGGCTCTCGCTACGCCGAGTCCTGCGCCAGCTGCGCCCATTGCGCTCGGCCACCATCGAAGCCAACGGCGCCATCCGCACCCTGCCACCAGCACTCGGCCCCGACGAGCACGCCCTCCTGAACGACCTCGGGCAGACCGATCCAAGGCACTAAGCCATTTGACCTAACTCAGGTCAGATCGCCGCGCGGACCTACCGCAGCTGGAAGTGCAGCACCCGGGTGCTGGCGGCACGGACCATCACCGACGCCCAGGTCGTCGACGCCGTGCGGGACATCGCCTGGAGCACCGACCAGCACGGCCGGCGCAAGCTCACCCCGGCCTGAGTTTGATCACTCGGCCGTAGATCGCTGGCAGGCGACTTAGCCTGGATTCCACGCAGCCCCTCGGCCTTCATCAGCCGCTCCACCGTGCAGCGGGCGACCGTGACGCCCTCGCGATTGAGTTCGGTGTGGATCTTCCGGGCGCCCTAGACACCCAGGTTGGCCTTGTGAGCGGTCCGGATGTCCTCGGTCAGTTCGGCGTCCCCCACGCTGCGCGCCGAGGCAGGCCTGGTCTTGGCGGCGTAGTAGGTGCTCGGGGCGATCTGCATGCCGGCGTCCTTCAGGACGGTGCAGATCGGCTCGACCCCGAACCGGTCGCGGTGCTGATCGATGTAGTCGACCAGCACCGCGGTGGGCACTTCTACCTGATCTTGCGGTCGAGCTCCGCGGCCGCGAAAAAAGCCGCGGACGTCTTCAGGATCTCGTTCGCCCGGCGCAGCTCGCGCACCTCACGCTCGAGCTCGACCAGCCGCTGCGCGTCATCGGTGGTGGTGCCGGCCCGGACACCGCCGTCGATCTCGGCCTGAGGTTCCCCCCGGAGCGTAGAGGCATCCACAATGAGGATCGAGATGCCAGAGAAGCGCAAGAAGTACGACCGGGAGTTCCGTGAGGGAGCGGTCCGGATCGTCGAGGAGACGAACAAACCGATCGCGCAGGTCGCTCGCGATCTTGGCGTGAACGAGGGCACGCTGGGCAACTGGGTCCAACGTGCTCGCGCTGCGCGCGAGGGTCACGGCGAGCTGTCCAAGGACGACGTCGAGGAGCTGAAGCGGCTTCGCGCCGAGGTCGCCGAGCTGCGGATGGAGCGTGATGTCCTCAAGCGATCCGTGGCCGGGTGGGTGAAGGAGGCGACGAAGTGAGCGTGGCACGCTTCATCGCCGACCAGAGGACCAACTATGCCGTGCCACACACGCTGGTCTGCGTTTTGCTCGGGGTCTCGCTGGCGTGGTTCTACAAGTGGCTCAAGCGGGCCGAGGGACCGGGCGCTGCGAGCGGGTTGTTCACCGACACCGACCGGCGCCGCGACAGCGTCGACCGCGCGGTGCGGGTCGCGTTCAAGAAGGCCAAGGGGCTGCACGGCTCACCTCGCCTGCACGAGGACCTGCGCGAGGCGGGATGGCAGATCAGTGAGAAGACGGTCGCTGACTCGATGCGCCGTCAGGGCTTGGTGGCCCGTGTCATCAAGCGGCGCAGCGGTCTGACCAGGCAGGACAAGAGCGCGCCGAAGTTCCCCGACCTGGTGCGCCGGGACTTCACCGCGCCGGCCCCGAACCGCAAGTGGGTCGGTGACATCACCGAGATCCCCACGGCTGAGGGCAAGTTGTACCTGGCCACCGTCATCGACCTGTACTCCCGCCGCCTGCTCGGCGCGGCGACCAGCAACCACCCGGACGCCGAGCTGGCGTGCGCGGCGATCCGGATGGCCGTGACCGCCCGCGGCGGCAAGGAGGCGATCTGGCGCGAGGACGAGTCCGAGCGGGTCATCTTCCACAGCGACAGGGGCTCGACCTACACGGCGGGCTCGTTCAGCCGGTTGTGCGCCCAGCTAGGGATCCGCCAGTCGATGGGTCGGGTCGGCTCGTGCTTCGACTGCGAGGATCGTGTCTGCGCCACCGCCTGGGGTCTGACCCTTGTTACGACCGGCCCCGCTGGGTGCCCTCGCGTTGACGTGTCGGCCCTGGGTGGTGGCGTGCACCTGGCTGCTGGCCGGGTGGGCAGTGACCTGATAGGAGCCTGACTCGACCAGGGTCTCATCGCAGTCCTGTCCGCCCACTCCGGCCAGCTGAGCCATGGACACCGCGCCCGGAGAATGCGAGAGAGGAACCCATAGCCCGATGCCCAGCATGCAACTTCGCCGCGACGATGTCATTGTCGGCGTCGACACACACAAGGACAACCACGTCGCCGTCGCGGTCGACGGCCTGGGCGGCCGACTGGGCGACCTCGTCGTGCCCGCCACCCTTGCCGGCTTCGAGGAGCTTGTCGCCTTCTGTGTTGCCTTCATCGGCCCTGAGGGTCGCCTGGTCGCATTCGGTGTCGAGGGCACCGGGTCCTACGGTGTCGGCCTGGCCCGCTACTTACGCCGCCAGGGCCACGAGGTCCACGAAATCGCCCGCCCGGCGCGAGCCGTGGAACGGCGCCTCGCAGGAAAGAACGACACCCTCGACGCCGAGCACGCCGCACGCCAACTCCTGGCCGGGCACGGCCTGTCCACACCGAAGACCGCTGACGGCGAGGTCGAGACGATCAGGTTGGTCAAGATTGCCTACGACGGCGCCGTTCAGGCGCGCACGACCGCGATGATCACGCTCAAGGCGACTCTGGCGACCGGGAGTGAGGCGTTGCGGACCGAGTTGGAGAAGCTGACCGATCACCAGCTCGTCCTCGCCTGCGCGGCCTTGGAGGGCCCGACCCCGCTACCGCCGGTGCGGCGGGGCGCACCAGCAGTCGTCCTACCCATCGACCCCGACGCGGCGATGCGGCACGTGCTGTCCTCGATGGCGAGGCGGTGGCTGAGCCTGCACGAGGAGGCCAAAGCCCATGCCGCCTCGCTGAAGGCCCTCACTGCAGCCGCCGCGCCGCGCCTCGTCGAGGCCGTCGGTGTCGGCTACGACACGGCCGCCCAGATGCTGATCACGGCCGGCGACAACACGGACCGGATCAAGTCCGAGGCCGCGTTCGCCAAGATGTGCGGCGCGTGCCCGATTCCCGCCGGGTCCGGCAAGACCAACAACAGACACCGCCTCTACAGGGGCGGGAACCGGCAGGCCAACGCCGCTCTCTACCGAGTCATCATCGTCCGCATGCGATGGCACCAACCAACCATCGACTACGTGGCCCGTCGCACCGCCGAAGGCCTGTCCAAACGAGAGATCATCCGCTGCCTCAAGCGCTACCTCGCACGCGAACTCTTCCGCCTCCTCCCAGCACCCGATACCACGCCCCCCCCCGAGACGAGGAACTCGAGATGGTCGCCTGATCGACTTGACGATCTATAGGAGCATCAATGCAGCCGCCGAGGCGCTGTTCTCCTCCCTGGAGTGGGAGGTGCTGTGCCGGCACGAGTTCGACACCCGTACTCAGGCCCGCGCCGTGGTCATCGACTGGGCTTACGGCTTCTACAACCACCAACGCCGGCACAGCGCCGCTGGCATGATGTCACCGGTCAACTACGAGCAGACCACCGCGATGCCCATCCCGGACGCCGCGTAGCCGCAAGCCCTCCACGATCTGGGGGGAACCACAGTCATCTTCCTCCGCCCGTACAGCCCCTCGGGCGTGAGCCGGCGCCGGCCGTGCTGGTCGGTCGTCCAGGCGATGTCCCGCACGGCGTGCATGACCTGGGCGTCGGTGACGGTGCGCGCGGCCACGGCCCGGGTGGCGCACTTCCAGCTGCGGTAGGTCCGCGCGGCGATCTGGCAGCCCTGCTCGCGCAGCACCCGGCAGATCGACTCGACCGCGTAGCCCTGGGCCCTCATGGTGTCGATGAAGCCCATGATCAGCGGTTGCGGGGGTCGAGTTCCCCCACGAAGAAACTCGTGGCCGCCTTCAGGATCGCCACGTCCTCGCGCAACCGCCGGTTCTCGGCCTTGAGCCGCTTGATCTCCTCGTTCTCGGCGCTGGTGACTCCAGGGCGGTCCCCGGCGTCGACCTCGGCCTGGGTCACCCAGCGACGCACCGACTCCCGCGCCACTCCTAGCTGGTTGGCGACTGCGGTCATCGCCTCGGTCACCGTGGCGTACTCCTGCTGGTGCTCTCTGACCAGACGCACCGCCCGGGCACGAAGCTCCGGATCGATCTTCTTCGGCATGGTGCTCATCCTCCTGTACTCAAACAGGAGCGGCATCAAACCTGGGCCGGTTCAGAGTTCAGGCGCAGGTGGCTGGATCTGCTGGCTTCAGGTCGTAGCGTCGCGAGTGTCGCTGCCGAACTGGGAATCAGCGATCAGACGATCTACTGGTTGGCGCCAGCAGGAGCGCATCGACCGCGGCGAAGCGGTCGGGCTGACCAGCCCCGAGAAGGCTGAGCTGACGGCGGCGCGGAAGAAGATCGCCGCGTTGGGGCAGGTGGCGGTGGCGACCAAGGCGGTGGAGGCGCTCAAGACCGAGGCGGACCCAAAAGTCGGTACGCGGCGGTCGACGTGATCGCCGCCGGGTTCCCGGTCCAGGTCGCCTGGCGAGTCCTCGGCGTTGCCGAGTGCGGGTTCTACGAGCAGCGCATCCGGCCGCCTTCAGAACGGGCGGTGCGGCACGCCTGGCTGACGGATCTGATCCCTCCGGTCCACCTCGCCTCGCGCGGCCGCTACGGCGCCCGCCGGGTGTGCGCCGAGCCTCGTCGGCCCGCCCGTCAGCCCACCTGGGTGTCCGCCATTTCTGCCCGCGGGGTCTCAGTCCCGGATCATCCCGGCACCGACGGTGACGCCGGACGCCTGGTCGATGAGGATGAACGACCCGGTGATGCGGTTCTGCTCGTAGAGGTCGACCATGAGCGGCTGCTGCACCCGCAGCGTGACGCGGCCGAGCTCGTTGAGGCCGATCTCCTCGGCGTCCTGGTCGCGGTGCAGGGTGTTGACGTCGAGGCGGTAGTCGATCTCCTTGACCAGCGCCTTCACCGTGCGCGTCGTGTGCTTGACGAGCAGCTTGGCCCGCGGCTTGAGCGCGCCCGGCGACATCCAGCAGATCATCGCGTCGAGGTCCTGGGTCTGCTCCGGCTGGTTGTTGACCCGGGCGATCATGTCGCCGCGGCTGACGTCGACGTCGTCGGCGAGCCGCACGGTCACCGACATCGGGGGGTATGCCTCGTCCAGCTGCTTGTCGAAGGCGTCGATCGCCTCGATGGTGCTCGTCATCCCGCTCGGCAGGACGATGACCTCGTCACCGGGCTTCATGACGCCGCCGGCGACCTGACCGGCATACCCGCGGTAGTCGTGGAACTCGTCCGACTTCGGGCGCACGACGTACTGCACCGGGAACCGGACGTCGCGCATCTCGCGGTCCGAACCGATGTAGACGTGCTCGAGGTGGTGCAGCAGGCTGCTGCCCTCATACCAGTCCATGTTCTCGCTGCGCGAGACGACGTTGTCGCCCTGCAGCGCCGAGATCGGGATGACCGTGAGGTCTGGCACGTCGAGCTTGCGCGCGAAGGCCGTGAACTCGGCCTCGATCTCCCGGAACCGCTCCTCGGAGAAGTCCAAGAGATCCATCTTGTTGACCGCCAGCACCAGGTGCGGCACCCGCAGCATCGACAAGATGACCGCGTGGCGACGGGACTGCTCGGTCATGCCCTGGCGGGCGTCCACCAGCACCAGACCCAGGTCGGCGGTCGAGGCACCGGTGACCATGTTGCGGGTGTACTGCACGTGGCCCGGGGTGTCGGCGATGATGAACTTGCGCCGCGGCGTCGCGAAGTAACGGTAGGCGACATCGATGGTGATGCCCTGCTCCCGCTCGCTGCGCAGGCCGTCGGTGAGCAGCGCCAGATCGGTGTAGTCGAAGCCCTTGTCCTTCGAAGTCTTCTCCACCGACTCCAGCTGGTCCTCGAAGATCGCCTTGCTGTCCAGCAGCAGCCGCCCGATGAGCGTCGACTTGCCATCGTCCACCGAGCCCGCGGTCGCGAAGCGCAGCAGGTCCATACCGGTCTCGGTGCCCGTGCTCATCAGAAGTAGCCCTCCTTCTTGCGGTCCTCCATGGCGGCCTCGGAGAACTTGTCGTCACCACGGGTGGCGCCGCGCTCGGTGATGCGGGAGGCCGCGACCTCCTCGATGATCTTGTCCAGGTCGTCGGCGTCGGACTCCAGGCAGCCGGTGAGCGTCAGGTCACCGACGGTGCGGAAGCGCACCTGACGCTCGGTCACCGTCTCGCCGTCGCGCAGCGGGTTGAACTCGCTCTCGGAGAAGAGCATCCCGCTGCGCTCGAAGACGCGCCGCTGGTGCGCGTAGTAGATCGAGGGGATGTCGATCGCCTCACGGCGGATGTAGTCCCAGACGTCCAGCTCGGTCCAGTTGGACAGCGGGAAGACGCGCATGTGCTCGCCCTCGTGGATGCGGCCGTTGTAGAGGCTCCACAGCTCGGGGCGCTGGTTCTTGGGGTCCCACTGGCCGAACTCGTCGCGGTGGGAGTAGACGCGCTCCTTGGCGCGAGCCTTCTCCTCGTCCCGGCGGCCGCCACCGAAGGCGGCGGTGTAGCCCTCCTCCTCGATGGCGTTGAGCAGCGTGCCGATCTGCAGCCGGTTGCGGGGCGTCTTGCCGTCGTCGACGACGATGCCGTCCTTGATCGCCTCCTCGACCGAGGCGACGTGCAGCCGCACCCCCAGCCGGTCGACCCAACGGTCGCGCGTGGCCAAGACCTCGGGGAAGTCGTAGCCGGTGTCGACCTGGAGCACCGGGAAGGGCACCTTGGCGGGGTAGAACGCCTTCTCCGCCAGCCGGAGCATGACGATCGAGTCCTTGCCGCCGGAGAACATCAGCACCGGCCTCTCGAACTCCGCCGCGACCTCACGGAAGATATGGATCGACTCTGCCTCCAACTCGTCGAGCTGGGAGAGTCGGTAGTTGCCGTCGACTGTCACACCTGCGCCTTTCCCCTACGAATGCTGCGCCAGCACGATAGCCGAGTTTCACCCGATCCCCCGCATCGCGGTGCGGGCTGGTGGAATCGGGACGTCGGTAGGAATAGGGTGAACCGCTGGGTCCGCACCATTGGCCCATTTCCCTACTACCCAAATGCCCGGAGCGTGCGTGGAACTCACCGACTATCTGCTGCTGGTCCGTCGACAGTGGCGGCTCATCCTCGGCGTCGCTCTCGCTGTCCTGCTGGCGACAGCGGTCGTCACCGCCTTGAGCACTCCGCAGTACCGCGCCCAGGCTCAGGTATTCGTCTCGACCTCCGGCGGTGACACTGCAGCTGACCTGGCGCAGGGATCTAACTTCGCTCAGAGGCAGGTCGCGACGTACGCGGACATTGTCACCACTCCGATCGTGCTGGACCCGGTGGCCGAGGAGTTCGATCTCGACGGATCTGCTTCGCTCTCGCAGCGCACGACGGCCCAGGTGCCGGCGGGGACGGTGCTCATCAACCTCGCGGTGACGGACGAGGATCCTCAGCGCAGCGCTGATCTGGCGAATGGGATCGCCGAGCAGTTCTCCCGGACCGTGCAGGACCTGGAGCGCATCGAAGGTAGTGACAGCAGCCCCGTGAAGGCGACCGTAGTGCAGCCGGCTGCCGCCCCTAGCGGCGCTGCCAGCCCTGACGTGCCGCGCAACCTCCTGCTGGGGGCTGTCCTAGGCCTCCTGCTCGGCATCGGCGCTGGTGTCCTCCGCGATGTCCTCGACTCCCGCATCAAGGGTGAGTCCGACGTGTCTCGCGTCTCCGAGGAGCCAGTTGTCGGCGCGATCGCCTTCGACAAGGACGCGCCGGAGCATCCCCTTGTCGTGGAGATCGACCCGCACAGCCCGCGTGCCGAGGCCTTCCGCACCTTGCGCACCAACCTGAGGTACATCGAGGCCGACAACCAGCCGAAGACGATGGTCTTCACCTCGACCATCCCGGGTGAGGGCAAGTCGACGACGACGGCCAATCTTGCCCTCACCCTGGCTCAGTCAGGGGCCACTGTCTGTCTCATCGAAGGAGACCTTCGTCGCCCCCGCCTGCTGGAGTACCTCGGTCTGGAGAACGCGGCCGGGATGACGGACGTCCTGGTCGGGCGGGCCGATCTCGACGACGTGGTCCAGCCCTGGGGTGACAACATGTGGGTGCTGGGCTGCGGGCCCATCCCTCCCAATCCCAGCGAGTTGCTGGGCTCGACCGCCATGAGCCGCCTCGTCGAGACCCTAGAAGAGCGGTTCGACTACGTCATCATCGACAGCCCGCCCTTGCTGGCCGTCACCGACGCGGCCATCCTGTCCACCCAGGCCGACGGGGTCATCGTCGTCGTCGGCACCAAGCTTGTCCGTCGTGACCAGCTCGACCGGGCGCTGGGCAGCCTGCGGAAGGTCGACGCCAACGTGTTGGGCCTCGTGCTCAACCGTCTGCCCACCAAGGGACCGGACGCCTACTCCTACGCCTACGAGAGCTACCAGTCGGACGCAGCGCTCGAGGCCCAGGGCAAGCGTGCAAAGTCGCGCCGGGCCCGACGCAAGAGCAAGCAGAGCAGCTGATCCATGGAGCTCTCCGGTCGGCAGGCCAACACCCTCCTCGTCGTGCTGGCGCTGGGGGCGGTCGGCGCGTCGGGCTACGCCATGTGGAACGTCCGGCAGATGCCCGAGCCGTCAGCACAGGTCGCCGACAGCCCGGCACCGACCACGGGCGCGAGCACCACGCCCACCCAAGACGCGGAGGACGGTGACGCGGCGCAGACCTCCACCCATAGCTCCGACGACTCGACCACGTCCGCGGAAGTTGAGCCAACTGAGTCGTCCGACCCGGTGCAGACGACCGAGCAGGCGGAGCCGACCGTGGCCGACTGGAGCTCGGCCTGGAGCGACGACGCTAACCTCCTGGTCATCGGGGACGGCTACAGCAACCTGGAGTCGCAGTGGGTGCAGCTCTGGGCAGGCCGGCAGGCAGGCGACCGCCTGACACTAATCAGCCACTGGGGCGAGGCGGCCGACGAGACGTTCAACGACCCGATCGAGCTCTCCGACGGTGAGGGTCCTGACCTGCACGTGTGGAGCGCGAGCCGCGACGGCACGACGATCCGCGAGGCCACCAGACGCATCGACCGTTTCATCGATGCCTCCGCACCACCGGACGCTGTCCTCCATCTCCCTGGGGGGCTCGAGCGGCGACGAGGACGTCGCGGAGCAGCTCGACCGGCTGCTCGAGGAGCTTCCCGACGTGCCGGTACTGGTCGCGGCGGGGCCGTCGGGCCTCTACGAGACGGGGGTGGCCGACGACATTGTGGCCTGGGCCGAGGACAACACCGACCGGGTGTCTCTGATCGATCTGCGCGAGGCGACGTCTGAGAAACCCACTGCCGAGGAGTGGGCCCTCGCCTTCGACGAGGCCCTCAGCGAGAACTAGACCCGAGGGGCGGTGGCCAGCGGCTCAACCGGAGAAGTCGGGCTCGCGCTCCCCGACGCCCAGCATCTGGGCAAGGGCGGCGATGCATCTTGAGGTGGCGTTGCCGTCTCCGTAAGGGTTCGTGGCATTGGCCATGACTCGGTATGCCTCTGGCTCGTCGAGCAGCCGAGCGACCTCGGCGACGACGTTGTCCTCCGCCGTGCCGATCAGCCGCACCGTGCCGGCGGCGACGGCCTCGGGTCGCTCGGTGTTCTCGCGCATCACGAGCACCGGCTTGCCGAGCGAGGGGGCCTCCTCCTGCACCCCGCCCGAGTCGGTGAGGACGACGCTCGCCAGCTTCATGAGCCGGGTGAACTCCGCATACGCCAGGGGCTCGGTCACCAGCACGTTGTCCTGCCCCTCGAGGTGGGGCAGGATCGCCTCGCGGACCACCGGGTTTCGGTGAGCGGGCAGCACGATCGTGGTCTCGGGGTATGCCTCTGCGAGCCGCCGTAGTGCGCGCCCGACGCCATGCATGGCCTCGCCCCAGCTCTCCCGCCGATGCGAGGTGACCAGCAGCACCCGGCCGCCCGCAGCCTCCAGCTCGGCCAACCGCTCATCCACGAAGTCCTGTCTCTCGGCCACCGTGTGCAGCAAGGCGTCGATCACGGTGTTCCCCGTGACGACCACGCCATCGCCATGGATCCCCTCACGCAGCAGGTTGTCGCGGGAACTCGCCGTCGGAGCCAGGTGCAAGGCACTCACCTGCGAGGTGATCCGCCGGTTGGCCTCCTCGGGGAAGGGCGACATGATGTCGCCGCTGCGCAGCCCCGCCTCCAGATGGACCACCGGTATGCGGCGGTAGAACGCGGCGATGGCCGCTGCGGCGACCGTGCTCGTGTCGCCCTGCACCATGAGGGCATCGGGCTGCTCTGCTTCGAGGACAGGATCCAGCCGGTCGAAGACCTTGGCCATGAGCGCGTTGAGGCTCTGGGCGTGGGCGAAGACGTCGAGGTCGTGATCGGGCACGATGCCGAAGATCTCGTTGACCTGGTCCAGCATCTCTCGATGCTGTCCCGTCACGACGGTGACGCTCTCGAGACGCGGGTGGTCCTGCAAGGCCCGGAGAACGGGCGCGACCTTGATGGCTTCCGGCCGGGTGCCGTAGACCGTCATCACTCGCTTGCGCGCGATCATGCGGTTCCCCGCCAGACACCACGTGTGTCGATCACCGGGATGTCCGGCGTCCATCGACTCTCCTTGAACTCGCGATGATCCACGAGCAGAGCAGCGACCTGCGCCGTCTCTGCGACCTCCTCCAAGGAGGCCAGTCGGACGTTCGGCAAGGAGCTGAGGCGCTCCGGCAGCATGTCGACATTGGGCTCCACCGCCAGGACCGTCGCCGCCGGAAGACGCTCTGCTAGCTGCGCGGTGATCTCCAGGGCCGGGGACTCCCGCATGTCGTCGATGTCCGGCTTGAACGCCAGGCCGAGCGTCGCGATCACCGGCGACCTGATGTCGTCCACGGCAGCCATGACCTGACCGATCACGTGCTCCGGCTTGTGGTCGTTGACCTCCCGCGCGGTGCGGATCAGACGTGACTGCTCGGGAGCGGCCGAGACGATGAACCACGGGTCGACGGCGATGCAATGACCCCCGACCCCCGGTCCCGGCTGCAGGATGTTGACACGGGGATGCTTGTTCGCCAGGTCGATGAGCTCGAAGACGTCAACACCGAGTCGTTCGGAGATCAGTGACAGCTCGTTGGCGAAGGCGATATTGACATCTCTGAAGGCGTTCTCCGTGAGCTTGGCCAGCTCCGCCGTCACTGCGTCGGTGAGATGGATTTGGCCGCGGCAGAAGGTCTCGTACAGCGCCTTGGCGCGCTCGGCAGCCGTGGGCGTCAGGCCCCCGACGATCCGGTCGTTCTCGACCAGCTCGACCATGACGCGTCCCGGGAGCACCCGCTCGGGGCAGTGCGCGATCGCGATGTTGTGATCAGTGCTGCCGTCGGTGCTCAGGTCGGGCCGGGCTGCGCGGACTCTGTCTGCGAGCCGTTGCGTGGTGCCGGGCGGTGAGGTCGACTCGAGGATGATGAGTTCACCACCCCGGAGATGTGGGATGACGCCGTCGACAGCAGCGTCGACGTAGGAGAGGTCAGCGGCATACCCCTCGGCGAAGGGGGTGGGAACGGCGATGATGAAGACGTCTGCCGGCGTGGCATGCCGCTGAACAGTCAGGTGACCGGTGCTCACTGCTTCGGCCACCTGGCTCTCCAGGTCGGGCTCGACGAACGGTACGCGTCCTTGGCTCACTGCCTCAACGTGTCGTGCGCTGACGTCCACTCCCGTGACGCGGTGGCCGTGGGTGGCGAGGATCGCCGCAGTGGGCAGGCCGATGTAACCGAGCCCGAGGACGGCGACGTGCAATGACACGATTTGTGCCTCCGTGAGTTTCGTTGACGTTGTAGAGCCAGCACGATGGGTCATCGCGCAGCGTCCGTGGTCCAAGTTGTTTCTGCATGCTCGCCCAGCACCAGGCGGCGCATCTCCTCGTCGTCGATCTGCCGGCTCGCGGGGAGCCGCATGACGTAGAAGACGACGCCCAGCAGCACCCAGACGCCGAGCGCGATCCAGGAGGGCGTGCCCAGCTGCGCCGGCGAGCCGGGGATCAGGAGCAGGCCGAGGAAGAGCAGGCCGGTCAGCGCCCCCAGGCCGCTGAGCACCTTGCGGCCGGTCGACCGGGTGGACGGCTCGCCCTCGTCGCTCCGCGACCACCGCCAGAGACGGTATGCCGCGAGGCAGGTGTAGGTGTAGGCGACCGTCACACCGACGGAGGTCATGTCGACGACCCAGAGCAGCGCCTCCCGGCCGAAGAGCGGCGCGATCAGGCACAGCGCCGCGGCGAACCAGACGGCCCGCCCGGGGGCGCCGGCCTCGTTGACCTTGGCGAAGAACGGCGGCAGCACCCGCGCGCGGCCCATCGCGAAGAGCAACCGGCTCGCGGAGACGTAGAAGCCGTTGAGCCCGGTCGAGACGCCCATGACGACCGCCACCGCCAGCAGCACCAGCCCGATCGGTCCGAAGAGCGTCTCCAGCCCGTCGGCGGTCCCCCAGGCCCGCGCGTCCGCGACCATCTGCGGCCAGGGCTGGGCGACAGCGGTGGCCAGGAGCATCGCGACGTAGATCCCGGCGGCGGCGACGATGGCCAGGATGATGAGGCCGAAGGCCTTGGTCGGGGAGAAGTCGAACTCCTCGGCGGCCTGCGGCACGTTGTCGAAGCCGACGTAGGCCCACGGGGCGATGGCGACGATCATCAGCACCGCGCTGACCGGCGCCACCCCCTCGGGGAAGCCGGGCTCGAGGTTGGACAGCGGCGTGTCCGGGTGCAGCCACGTCCCGAGGAGCAGGAAGATGACAGCGGCCAGCATCACCAGGCAGAAGGCATACTGCACGCGGCCGGAGAGCGTCCCGCCGCGCGCGTTGAGCAGCGCGAAGAGCAGCAGCGCGGCCGAGGCGACGACCACCTCGCCGAGGTAGACCTGCCAGCCCGCCACCTCCCACAGCGGCACCCACTTGACCACCGGCGGCAGCAGCCGTCGGAAGAGCAGCGCGAGCGCCGACGCGTTGAGCGCGATGATCGAGACGTAGCCCAGGACCAGCGCCCACCCGGCCACGAAGGCGTGGGTCCGCCCGAAGAAGGAGAAGGCGTAGGCATACTCCCCACCGCTCACCGGGAAGTGCCGGATGAGCAGGCCGTAACTCACCGCGATGAGGCACATCAGCGCCCCACCGATGATGAGCCCGAGGCTCGCGCCCAGCGGCCCGGCCTGCGCCAACAGGTCCTGCGGGAGCACGAAGGCGCCCCAGCCGATCGCCGAGCCGAGCGCGACCGCTCACACCCACTGCGGCTTGAGGGTCTTGCGCAGCTCCTGCCGCTCCACCGAAGCCCCCGCCTGCTCACTCATGGACGCCGAGTGTAGTCAGGCCGGGAGGCCTGACCGCGAGGATCGTCAGCTGCGGATCATCCCGGCACCGACGGTGACGCCGGACGCCTGGTCGATGAGGATGAACGACCCGGTGATGCGGTTCTGCTCGTAGAGGTCGACCATGAGCGGCTGCTGCACCCGCAGCGTGACGCGGCCGAGCTCGTTGAGGCCGATCTCCTCGGCGTCCTGGTCGCGGTGCAGGGTGTTGACGTCGAGGCGGTAGTCGATCTCCTTGACCAGCGCCTTCACCGTGCGCGTCGTGTGCTTGACGAGCAGCTTGGCCCGCGGCTTGAGCGCGCCCGGCGACATCCAGCAGATCATCGCGTCGAGGTCCTGGGTCTGCTCCGGCTGGTTGTTGACCCGGGCGATCATGTCGCCGCGGCTGACGTCGACGTCGTCGGCGAGCCGCACGGTCACCGACATCGGGGGGTATGCCTCGTCCAGCTGCTTGTCGAAGGCGTCGATCGCCTCGATGGTGCTCGTCATCCCGCTCGGCAGGACGATGACCTCGTCACCGGGCTTCATGACGCCGCCGGCGACCTGACCGGCATACCCGCGGTAGTCGTGGAACTCGTCCGACTTCGGGCGCACGACGTACTGCACCGGGAACCGGACGTCGCGCATCTCGCGGTCCGAACCGATGTAGACGTGCTCGAGGTGGTGCAGCAGGCTGCTGCCCTCATACCAGTCCATGTTCTCGCTGCGCGAGACGACGTTGTCGCCCTGCAGCGCCGAGATCGGGATGACCGTGAGGTCTGGCACGTCGAGCTTGCGCGCGAAGGCCGTGAACTCGGCCTCGATCTCCCGGAACCGCTCCTCGGAGAAGTCCACGAGATCCATCTTGTTGACCGCCAGCACCAGGTGCGGCACCCGCAGCATCGACAAGATGACCGCGTGGCGACGGGACTGCTCGGTCATGCCCTGGCGGGCGTCCACCAGCACCAGACCCAGGTCGGCGGTCGAGGCACCGGTGACCATGTTGCGGGTGTACTGCACGTGGCCCGGGGTGTCGGCGATGATGAACTTGCGCCGCGGCGTCGCGAAGTAACGGTAGGCGACATCGATGGTGATGCCCTGCTCCCGCTCGCTGCGCAGGCCGTCGGTGAGCAGCGCCAGATCGGTGTAGTCGAAGCCCTTGTCCTTCGAAGTCTTCTCCACCGACTCCAGCTGGTCCTCGAAGATCGCCTTGCTGTCCAGCAGCAGCCGCCCGATGAGCGTCGACTTGCCATCGTCCACCGAGCCCGCGGTCGCGAAGCGCAGCAGGTCCATACCGGTCTCGGTGCCCGTGCTCATCAGAAGTAGCCCTCCTTCTTGCGGTCCTCCATGGCGGCCTCGGAGAACTTGTCGTCACCACGGGTGGCGCCGCGCTCGGTGATGCGGGAGGCCGCGACCTCCTCGATGATCTTGTCCAGGTCGTCGGCGTCGGACTCCAGGCAGCCGGTGAGCGTCAGGTCACCGACGGTGCGGAAGCGCACCTGACGCTCGGTCACCGTCTCGCCGTCGCGCAGCGGGTTGAACTCGCTCTCGGAGAAGAGCATCCCGCTGCGCTCGAAGACGCGCCGCTGGTGCGCGTAGTAGATCGAGGGGATGTCGATCGCCTCACGGCGGATGTAGTCCCAGACGTCCAGCTCGGTCCAGTTGGACAGCGGGAAGACGCGCATGTGCTCGCCCTCGTGGATGCGGCCGTTGTAGAGGCTCCACAGCTCGGGGCGCTGGTTCTTGGGGTCCCACTGGCCGAACTCGTCGCGGTGGGAGTAGACGCGCTCCTTGGCGCGAGCCTTCTCCTCGTCCCGGCGGCCGCCACCGAAGGCGGCGGTGTAGCCCTCCTCCTCGATGGCGTTGAGCAGCGTGCCGATCTGCAGCCGGTTGCGGGGCGTCTTGCCGTCGTCGACGACGATGCCGTCCTTGATCGCCTCCTCGACCGAGGCGACGTGCAGCCGCACCCCCAGCCGGTCGACCCAACGGTCGCGCGTGGCCAAGACCTCGGGGAAGTCGTAGCCGGTGTCGACCTGGAGCACCGGGAAGGGCACCTTGGCGGGGTAGAACGCCTTCTCCGCCAGCCGGAGCATGACGATCGAGTCCTTGCCGCCGGAGAACATCAGCACCGGCCTCTCGAACTCCGCCGCGACCTCACGGAAGATATGGATCGACTCTGCCTCCAACTCGTCGAGCTGGGAGAGTCGGTAGTCACCCTGGACGGACACGGGGCAGCCTTTCGGTCGGGACTTCGAGCACGATATAAGACCTGTCGAGCAAGTCCCCCATCAGCGACCCTGGACTTCCCTCACTCCCCATCGCACCGCGATGTGGACAACGCTCTCCGCGGTCGAGACGGCGCGGGGGTTCACACGGCGGCGCCCAGCGCCTTCTGGATGTCCGACAGCGCCGTGTCACTGTCCTGATGCTGCGCGTCTGACAGGACGGGGAAGGCGGGCCAACCGTTGTCAACCCACTCGAGCCCGGCGAACTCCCGCAGCCCGTCATAGCGCGGCAGGACGTGGTAGTGCACGTGATGGTCGACCATCATCAGGGCCAGGTAGTTCATGATCTGGTGATCGAACGTCTGGCTCACCGCAGCCTCGATCTTGCGCGTGACATCGGAGAGCAACGACATCTCATCCGGCGTGACCTCGCCGAGGGTGAGGGCGAACCTGTTGAGGGACAGGATCCCCGCGCCGAGGGTCGGCTGGGCGGGTCGCACAGACCAGGTCCATGCTTCGTTCCGATAGACCAGGAGCTCCTCCGTGCGGAACTTCGCCTGGAACTCCTCGAGGGTAGTGGTTTCCGTCATTGCTGATCCTTTGCTCGTCACCGTGTGCGCCTGGTGCAGCATCCTCGACGTTCGAGTGCCGCCCAGGGCTACGAACTCTCGGCACCATAGCCGGACCCCTAGCCGCACATCTCGATCGAACGTCACCGATGAGGTGACACACTCTCGTGTCGTGAGCGATTCCAGCGCCTACCCCGCACTCTTCCCCGGTATGCCCGCGCTCGACGACCTCGAGCTGGTGCGTCTGGGGCTGCTGGCGCCGGACGACGTGGGGGTGCCGGCGGGACCGGTCACCGTGGTCGACGCCGAGGGGGTGCCGGTCGCCGAGGTGGGCGCGGACGGCTCGCTCGGCTGGCTCTCGCCACGGTCGTCGCGGCCGTTCGAGGGGTGGCACCTCACCGAGGACGGGGTCGAGCTGCCTGCCGCGCTGGTGGACGACGCTGCGGCCCTGGATCGCGTGCCGGAGGGGACGCGCACCCTCGTGGCGCTCGCGTCCACCGACGGTGACGACAACCAGCGAGACCTCGACCTGGTCCGTGCGGTCCGGCGGGCGGCCGACGACGGGGGGTATGCCCTGCGCGTCGCCCCGGTCGGGCTCGCCGCCCCGGACCGGCGGCAGCGGGTCGAGCAGGTCCGGGCTGCCCTGGCCGGTGACGACGGCACCGTCCACGACCTGACCGCCGCGACGGGGCACGGGGCATACCGGAGCAGAGGCGTCGTCGTGCTCCTCAGCGGGCTCTCCGGCTCCGGGAAGTCGACGCTGGCGCGGGCGCTGCGCGACCGGCTCGTCGAGGACGAGGGGCGCGCGGTCTCGCTGCTCGACGGCGACGTCGTGCGCCGCCACCTGTCGGCGGGCCTGGGCTTCTCGCCCGAAGACCGGGAGACCAACATCCGCCGGATCGGCTGGGTCGCCGCGGAGATCGCGCGGCACGGCGGGATCGCGATCGCGAGCCCGATCGCCCCCTTCGAGCGCACCCGCCAGGACGTGCGCGCCATGGTCGAGGGCCGCGGCGGCCGCCTCGTCCTCGTGCACGTCGCCACCCCGCTCGAGGAGTGCGAGCGGCGCGACCGCAAGGGCCTGTATGCCCGTGCCCGCGCCGGCGAGATCCCCGACTTCACCGGCATCAGCTCGCCCTACGAGGTGCCCACCGACGCCACCCTGACCCTCGACACGACCGGGCAGGACGTCGACCCGCTCGTCGACCAGATCCTGGCCGCGCTCGAGCTGCCCGCCACCACCGACTGACCACCGACACCACCGACCACCACACCGTGAGGGGAACCACCATGACCGACGACCACCAGCTCGCCCGCGAGCTCGCCGACCTCGCCGGGGAGCGCCTGCTCGCCGTGCGCACCGAGCTGCACGCCGCCGGCGTCGAGGGCCGCGAGCTCAAGGACGCCGGGGACGCCGCCTCCCAGGAGGTGCTGGCCGCTGCCCTGGCCGAGCGCGCTCCCGGTGACGCCGTGCTCAGCGAGGAGGCGGCCGACGACCACGCGCGGCTGTCGGCCGACCGGGTGTGGATCATCGACCCGCTCGACGGGACCCGCGAGTTCAGCGAGGTGCCCCGCGACGACTGGGCGGTGCACGTGGCGCTGTGGCAGGGCGGCGAGCTCGTGGCCGGTGCGGTCGCGCTCCCCGCCCGCGGCGTGACCTACGGCACCGACGAGCAGGGCGACGGCATCCCGGCACGACCGGAGGGCGAGCCGCCGCTGCGGCTGGCCGTGAGCCGCTCGCGCCCCCCGGCCTTCGCCGAGGAGCTCGGCCGGACGATGGGCGCGACGACCGTGCCGATGGGATCGGCCGGGGTCAAGGCGATGTCGGTCGTCGACGGGTCGTCGGACGCCTACGTGCACGCCGGCGGGCAGTACGAGTGGGACTCGGCGGCGCCGGTCGCGGTGGCTCAGGCATACGGGCTGCACACGAGCCGGGTCGACGGGAGCCCGCTGGTCTACAACAAGGAGAACCCGTGGTCGCCCGACCTCGTGGTGTGCCGCCCCGAGGTCGCCGAGGAGCTGCTCGCCGCCCTGTCGACGACGGACCTGGGCTGACCCACTAGGGCCAGAGCAGCGGGGTGAGCACCACCGTCGCCACGACCACGAGCACGGTGAGCACCCAGCCGAGCCGGGCGTAGTCGGTGAACCGGTAGCCGCCGGGGCCGTAGACCATCATGTTGGTCTGATAGCCGATCGGCGACAGGAACGAGGCCGACGCGGCCACGGCGACGGCGATCGCCGCGCCACGCGGGTCCATGCCCACCGACTCGGCGGTCGCCACGGCGACCGGCAGCATGAGCAGCGCCGCTGCGTTGTTCGTCACCAGCTCGGTGAGGACGATCGTCGCCAGCACCAGGCCGAGCAGGACCCCGACGGTGCCGAAGGTGCCGAGGGAGGCGACCAGCCCGCCGGCGACCGCGCCGGCCAGGCCCGAGACCTGCATGGCGCTGGCGAGCCCGAAGGCCGAGGCGATGACGAGGATGACCTCGAGGTCGACCGCCCGCCGGGCCTCCTGGGCGGAGAGCACGCCGGAGAGCACGAGCGCGACCGCACCGAGCAGCGAGCCCTGCAGGATCGGCAGGACGTCGAGGGCGGCGAGGCCGACCACGAGCACCAGGACGGTGACGGGGATCCAGGCGCGCGGCGTCGCCGCGGGCGGGGAGCCGTCGAGACCGGCGATGAGCAGGAAGTCGGAGTGGTCGCGCCACCGCTTCCGGAAGTCGGGGTCGGACACGACGATGAGGGTGTCGCCGAGCCGGATGGTCTGGGCGCCGAGCTTGCCGTCGACGAGGTGGCCCGACCGGTGGATGCCCACCACCGCGGCCTGGTAGGTCGACCGGAAGTCCGACTCCCGCAGGGTGCGGCCGACCAGCGGCGACTGGGAGCCCACGACGACCTCGAAGTACTTCGCGCTCTCGCTTTTGAGGTCGAGGACGTGCTCGAGCTCGGCCGAGCGCAGTCCCGGCATGAGCTGGGCGTCGACGACCTTGCTGACCGAGCCGACGAAGTGCAGACGGTTGCCGCCCCGCAGCACGGTGTCGGGCCGGACGGGGGCGATGACGGTGTCACCCCGGTCCACCGACACGAGGAACAGACCGGGGAGGGACCGCAGCTTGGCCTCCTCCACGGTGCGGCCGTCGACCGGCCCACCGGGCTGCACGATCATCTCGATGGAGAAGCGCCGGCCCTCGCTCTGCAACTCCTCCCGCGCGGAGCGGCGGGCCGGGAGGAGCCTGGGTGCGACGGCGACGAGGACCAGGAGCCCCAGGATCGCGATGGGCAGCCCCAGCCGCCCGATCTCGAAGAAGCCGATCGCCTCGAGGCCCAGCTCGGTCATCTGCCCGGAGACGACGAGGTTGGTCGAAGTGCCGATGACGGTGAGCAGGCCCCCGAGCACGGCCGCGAAGGAGATCGGCATGAGGAACTTGCTGGCCGACCGGCCCTGCCGCTCGCACCAAGCCGTCACCTGCGGGATGAGCATGGCCACGATCGGAGTGTTGTTAAGCAGGGCGGACGCACCGACGGTCGGGGTCAGCACCCGCAGCAGCGGACGCCGATACCGCCCTTGATCTCCCAGCGTCCGCTGCAGGAGTGGAGCGAGCGCGCCAGTCTTCTCGACACCGGCCGCAACGACATACAGTGCAGCCACGGTGATCGGAGCGGGGTTCGAGAACCCGGAGAAGGCCTGGGCTGCAGATATGACGTTGAGGACAAGGAGGGCTATCACTCCGCCAAGGACCGCCACCCACGGGCTCACCCGTTGACGGACCAGGAGGATGAGGACGCCGACGATCACCACGAGCGTGAGCCAGGCGTCGAACGACACGGATGCTCCTCCGTTGGTTTAGCGCGTGACAGCCTTGCGGTCTGAGATGACGCCTGAGATTGTTGCACCACGCCAGCCGGAAGATCGCCTCAGCCGTGCTTCGAAGCGCGGGAATGGCCTCGGCCGTAGGTGCTCTAGGCGCTGATCTGTGTCTTTGGGAGTATGGGTCAGAGCGCTTCGACGGTAGGGTGGCCTCACAATCGAACAGCCGCGGAAGGTGATCATGAGCACACGACCCCGTTTACGATAGCCCCTCGGGCGGGAGCATCGAGACGACACGTGTCGTGGCTACCGTACTGCTCGTTGCCTACCACGTCATTGGCGATGACCCGAGCTCTGACTGAGACAGGACTACCCCTCCGCGTACCGATTCTTCGCCGATTTTCTTGTGGACCTCCGCATGCCCTTGTTGGCATCCGTCGCAGGCTTCGTCTTCAGTTTGCGTACGCCCCGACCCCAAACCTCCTGGGCGTTCGCACGAGGAAAGTTCGGCGCCTGCTGATCCCTGGCCTCACCGCCGTTCTTTGCTTCCCGAGTCTCGCCCACGCCGCCGGGGCTGCAATACGCCGTGCCGATTAATGAGGTATGGAAATTGCTCGTACTCCCATGCGCGCACTATTGATTTCTTCAAGCATTGTTCTTGATATTGATGGTTGTCGCATCACTCCACACGCTGTTGCGCATCGATCTTCGTTTCCTCCTCCTAGCATCCTTCGCGCCTTCGCATTCAGGATTTACTTCAGCACCAACATCTTCTCGATCAACGCTGCCGTCTACCTTGCACCATTCTTCCTAGCAGCCGCATGTGTAGGCGCTAGCCAAATTTCCGTTAGGATATCGCGCAGCACCGTCCTTTTTGCTTGTTGGTATCTTAATTATGAGCGCTGCCGCCAACATTCTTGGATACTTCTCTGAGGGCACGCGGTCTCTTGACCGTCGTGACATTCAAAGTCTCGCTTTTGGATTGTCCTGCTGCCTCCTTGCGTACTTCCCCTTGCCTACATGGCCGCGCGTATGCCGATATTCTCAATATTCCTATTCTATTTATCTTTACCACGTCTTGGGAACCACCGGGGCGCGCCGAATGCTGCAACTTATGGGTGTAGAAACACTCTAGCTGCAGTTCTTCATTTCCCTGGGCGCCGGTCTCGTGCTACCCATGATCATCCATCGGCTGGCCCTACTGTCATCTGCGAGTAGACTCAGTGTCCTCGGACTTCGCCCAGATCGCCCTCTTCGCTCTGGCGCCGTCCGATGGGAGCTTTCTTAGACCTCTACGTTCTTCAACGACGTCTTCGCCTTGGTTACTCTTCACTACTTGCCCGTCGAGGAGTGGACGGTTGTTGTCTGCCACCGACCCGCCGTGATCAAGATCTCCGCTCTCGCAGCTGGCGCGGGATGTTCCGAAGCGTGAGCCACGCTCCCACCGCGTACCTGCGGCGCAGCCGCGGAAAATCGTGAGCAAGGCGGTAGGACCACTCCATGCCCGTACGTCGTAGAAGCTGTGGCGCTCGCGGTTCTTCTCCGGCAAGGAAGCCAAACCACCCCCCGCACGTGAGTATGAGCGCCGTCGGTAGGTCCTCGCGCCTACTATGGGTCCACAGAGCCTCTTTCGGCATCCCTAGCCCAACGACCACTATATCTGGCTTGACAGAGTTGACCCTTTCGAGGAGGTCTGCGTCGTCATCGAAATACCCATTCTCGACCAGGACGACCTCGCAATCTACTTGAGCACGCAGAGCGTCGGCAGCCTTGTTTGTAGTCTGAATCTGCCCACCCACCATGGCCACTCGTGGCGTTCTGGCCAGTTGGCGACCCAGTTCTCTGATGACCGGGATACCAATATCCGTCGTGGCGGACCTAGTGATCGACCCAGAACCCGCGATTCGTGCCAATAAGACGACAGCAGCACCATCGGCGTAGACGAGGTCTGCCTCCTCAAGTGCCCGACGGAAAGCGGGGTCACTCAGCGAGTCGAGGCCTCCCACATGAAGCGCGTAGATAAGGCGCGCACCGTGGGTGGCGGGTATGGCCGCCTGCATGATGACGTCCTCGGTCGAAGCATCTCTCACGCCAATACCAGCCACGTCGACCGTTGGCCGAGAGTCCCCAGCGTGGCTCACGATCAGACACCCCTGCCAACTCGATGGAGGAGCCCCAGAGCGTGCTCTCCCGCTGGGGGCCAGAGCGCCACAACGCTCGAGAGGGCCCACCGCCACTGCACTGGGTTTCGACGGGCTGCCCTGGCGGACCAGCGCCACGCGCCCCAGCGGTCACCACTGCATGCATGCGCGAAGGCGATCTGGCCCATGACCCGGGCGGCACCGCGACGATCCTTCGCTACGTCCGGGTGATTGCGCAACATCCAGACAGAACTGTCAATCTTGGTGTCCCAGCGTCGCGCAAAAAAAGAGCTCCGCCCCCACTTCACATGAACGAGCGGCTCATCCACGTGAACAATTGGGTGAATCTGCGATGCCCGCAGCAAAATATCCCAGTCCTCATTCTGGCTTCCCGGAATCTCTTCGCTGATGAGCCCCAACCGTCCGACTAATTCATCCCGGCGAAAGACAAAGGTGGAGGAGTGCAGCATGGCCATCCGGGATCGCACAAGCATCTCGTGAGTCACTTGAGGCCCACCAACGCTCCGAGTCGAAGACTGGCCCTCGTAGTCAACAATGATCGAGGACGTCGCCATAGGAGCACTCGGAAATTCGCTCAGCGCCTCGATTTGCCGCCGCAGTTTGGTCGGCATCCACTGATCGTCATCGTCGCAGAAGGCCACGATCGGTGCCGCCGTACTCACGATGCCCGTATTTCGCCCCCCGGCGAGACCTGGCGTCCGAGCGTTCTTCATGACCACGACCGGCCGGTCTCCCTCTCGGCTCAGGCTCTGATCCGGCTCTGATCGATCGTAGACGACCACCACCTCAATGGGGCCCTCGTAGTCCTGAGCAGCCACGCTCGCGAGGGCTGCGCGCAACTCCTCGGGCGTTCATGGGTCGGAATAATGACGCAGACGAGGGGAAGGTGATCAGCCATCTGGCGCTCCTGGGTCTAGGACAGTGTGTGACTCGTGGATGTCGAACGATTGGGGTTTCTGCTGCACAGAACCGTATCGCCCTAGACCCGGTCTTTCATGAGGTCGGGCTGGCGGGCCCGGCGTGGCCGTGACCTGCGTTCTCGTTTGGATCCGGCGCCTGGGCGTGGCGTAGCGCCGGCTGGCGCTGCCGGGCTGCGGTTCTCCGGGTGGTGATGTCGTGGGTGGACGGGTGTGGTCAGGCTGGCCCGGGGGGGTGGTCGCGATGTTCGGGAAGACGGCGACGATGACTGCCGCCCACGGCCAGGACGTCGGGATCCGCAGCCGCCGGCGGCGTCCTCCGTGGGTGAGTCGGGCGGGCACGTGCAGGAACCGGTAGCGCAGCGCCTAGGGGCTCGCACGGCGCCAGGGTCGTGGCGTGACCGGTGAGGGCCAGCAGCCGGGGTGAGGCGGTGAGGTCGGCGTCGATCGTGACCAGCAGGGCCAGGTCTGGTTCATGGCGAACTGGCGGGAGGGCAACCGTCCCAGGCCGGAGTCCTTGGCGTGCCGGATGCGGTCCTCGACCCTTGCCTGGGCGCGGTTGCGGGCCTCCAGGGACGCCAGCTGCCCGGCGCCGGTGTTGGTGACGAAGGCTTGGTAGCGCCACCCGTCGGCCTCCTCGAACAGGGACAGCTGAGCGCCGGGGTGAGGACGTTCCCGTCGCACGATCACCCGCATCCCCGCGGGCCAGTGGCCCAGGTCGAGCAGCCCGGTCAGCTCGGCGACGTCCCCGCCGGCGCGGACGCCTCCGTCCGCGTCGATCGCGCTCACCCAGGTCGTGGTGGGGACCAGGGTGATGGCGTCGCGGATCTTCTCGGTGAGCGCGAACCCGACGGCGTACTCCACCCGGCGGCCACGGACCTGCCTTTGGGCGGTGAGTCAGTCCAGCAGGTCGTGCGAGGCACCGGCGCCGTCGGAGCGGACCAGCAGGTCCTTGCGGTGGACGGCGGGGACCTGGGCGATCGCCGCAGCCAGGACCTCGATGTGGTCCGCGGCGGTGTTTGAGCCGGCCCGTCCGGTGCGCAGCTTCGCGGCCAGGAACTCACTCGTGTTGTCGCACCACACGCCCGAGGGGTGGAACCCGAAGGTCCGCTTGAAGGTCGGCGTCGCCTGCTCCTTCTCGCTGTGCGCGAGCACGATCGTCGCGTCGACACCGAGGACGCCCGTGACACCCAGGTCGGTCTCGGCGACCTTGCTGGCCGGCACCTCACCGGGGATCAGGGGCCAGACCCGGCGCCGAGCCCTGGCCCTCGCGGCGGTGATCACCTTCGCCCGTCCCGGTGTGACCTCGTCCAAGGTGCGCCCGTCAGACCGGTCCGATCCGTCAGCAGGCGCAGCCCGACGCGGCCCCCGTGGGCCACTACGCCGACACCATCCGCAGATAACGACAACCCCGACGACGACGACGTACGCTTCGCTTACGGGTGCTTCCTGCTGGGCGGACCTGGGACCTTAGACAAGTCCAAGTTTTTCTTGCTCGGGGAGCACTTAGGTGCTTCTACGCGCCGATCACGCCGCCACCCGTGAACGATCCCGGCTAGGCGGTCATGGCCGTCAACTGACTCGAAGGGTGTTCCGGCACGCGCTTCGAAACGAGCACCGACTCCCTGCGTCCCTGGTAAGAGCGCCATGCCCAGGTAGCCCGCCGACGGCCCCCAACGGTGGGTACCGCGTACGCAGACCGCCCAAAGACTGATATAGTTTAACTTTTGGAAAGACCTAGATGACGGTGCACACCAACAGAGGACGTGGCTACCCATTACTACAATCACCGCCGCCTCCGCCAGCCGCACTCAAGGAGCCTGATGGGCAAGCAGCGAGCACTCTTCGAGTCGTGGCGAGGTCGCTACAGTGACAGTCCGCGGGCAGTTTCTGAACTGCTCGGTAGGCAGTCTCCTGAGATCGAGCGGGTCTGGGTGGCCGCGACCCGTGCAGATTTTCCCCAGGACGTCACCTGCATTCCGCGACACCGGATGCGACACTTCGCACATTTGGCTGCTTGCGACGCCCTCGTAACGAACGACATTGTTACCCGGCACCTAGTCAAGGGGCCAAAGGTCACTTACGTGCAGGCGTGGCATGGAAACCCAATTAAATTGGTGGGTCTGGACGAGTCACAACCTCGCTACCGCAATGGCATGACACACCGGAAACGCATGCTCCGGGACGTGGCCAAATGGGACTACCTGCTGTCCAACAGCACGGAGTACACCAGGATTCTGCGTGGTGCCTTCGACTACCACGGCGAGGTTCTGGAGGTCGGCTATCCGCGGAACGACGTGCTCGTCACTGATGACGGAACGCGTCGAAAGGAGATACGGCGCCATCTAGGGCTGCGGGAGGATCAGCAGGCAGTGCTCTATGCGCCAACCTGGCGAGACGATGCTCAGCGTGAGGGTGGCGGATTTTACCACCCGACGCTGATCGACTGGTCGTTGCTCGACTCTTCGCTACCGAACGATGTCGTGTCCTCAACCGCTTGCACAACCATGTAAGTGGGGACGAAAAATTGCCTGTACGTCGAGTGCAGGATGTAAGCAGCTACCCTGACGTCACTGACCTCATCCTCGCAGCTGACGCCATGGTTTCAGACTATTCTTCCATCATCTATGACTTCGCGGTCACCGGCAAACCTATCGTTCTCCACGCTCCCGATTTAGCGCGCTATCGCGACCAAGTACGAGGGTTCTACTTTGACTACGAGTCGTGGGCGCCCGGGCCGATCACCCGGTCGACCGAGGAGTTGGCTCAAGTGCTGTGCTCGATTGACCAGGCTGCCAATCGACAAACCGACAAGTACACGGACTTCGTCCAACGCTTCTGCACCTTCGACACCGGTCATGCCTCAGAGCGGGTTGTCGCGACCCTGCTCGAACGGGGCGCGTTGTGAATCCCAGCTGGGAAGTTGCTGAAGAACAGCGCTGAGGGCAGCATTGTGGGGTGCAAAGCGCTGCTCTAGGTCGGTGCGCACCTGATCGCTCATCGCCTCCCGGGGGGCAGCGTTCCATGCTTCCACATCAATGTCAGTCTGCTCTTCCAGACCAAGCCATAGGCACAGCTTGGCGAATTCCTTCGAGGGGTCTCGGAAGAACCGCTCGGCATCTACTACGTACAGGCGGTTCTCGCCTACTGCCGCTATGAGGCGGCTGATCTGTGCGGCATACTCACTCCGGCCAAGGTAGGCGTGGTGCTGATGCTCAAAGCTACGATACGAGGGATCAGCAGTTAGACGCTCGGCCTCTCCATCGACACGGTCGCTCTCGCGGGCGATGGCCTCTTCGAATGGCTCACTCTCGAAACCGCGCCGCAGTTCGTGCCTGTGAGCCGAGTATGCCCGCTGCACCGGCTCCCGCAGCATGGCTACGAGTTTCGCCTCTGGCAGATCGTCGGCGATCCGCTGCGCCGCTAGTGGGTGAAACATGTAGTAACCACTGCTCTCGAACGTCTTCACTGGACGGTTTCTCGACCGGAGACGAGCAGTCAACTTCAGCGGAAACTGAGCCCGATACCAACTAAATCCCCGGTCGTAGTTCAGGTCGAAGTACGCCATGCCCTTCGAAACGGTGGGCCGGACCACTTGTGGGTGGTCACTCAGCAGCCGGAAGAGGGTAGTCGTGCCGGAGCGCTGGGCACCTACGATCACGATGTCTGGCACCATCCGCCATCTGGCGGTCCACCGCCCCCAGCGCAGCACGATCGCCTTCACAGCATGCTCGGTCGAGCGCGGCAGTCTAGTGCGGGCGGCGCGGGCAAGTCGACGGCTCAGCTTCATCGGTCCTCCTCAGGCGAGTGGCGGCAACCGGCCGTACCCGGCCGGAGGTGTCGGAACACCGCCCTCGTCCGTGTAGAGCCATCTAGCCGCTTCGGGCGCCGCACACCCTACGGGCGTCCAACGCTTCTGGTATATGTTGGCCTCACTATGTGCGGCTTGCTCTTCTCCAATGATCCTGCTCTTGAGCACTCTCACTTTATCCATGCCCTGAACCTGATGCGACACCGCGGTCCCGATGTCGCTGGATGCCATGCCCACACCGTGGGGGCTCACCTTGGGCACAACCGGCTGTCGATCCTCGACCTCGACCGGCGCAGCGACCAACCGTTCGCCAGCAGGGACGGCCGCTACCAGATGATCTACAACGGAGAAGTCTACAACTACCGTGAACTGGCCCGTCGATACGGTATCGAGCAACGCACTACCGGAGACACCGAGGTGCTGGTCGAGTTGTACGCACGACTCGGAGAGCGGATGCTGGACGAATTGAATGGCATGTTTGCCTTGGTCATCCTTGATACTCGCTCGACTGAAATCTTCGCAGCTCGAGATAGGTTGGGAATCAAGCCGCTTTACCACCGACAAACTGGGAACAATCACACACTTTCCTCCGAGATTGCACCCATTCTCGAACTCTATCCAGAGCATAAAATCGACGAAGTCGGACTGCGCCAGTATCAGAAGCTGCGTACGTTCTTTAACGGACGCACGTTGTATCAGGGAATTTCCATGTTTCCGGCTGGGTGCTACCTCAAAGATGGTCGCATTCATCGATACTGGTCACTGCCGGAGGGGGAACAGGACCCGCCGTCCGATGAAGAACTCCGCGAACTCGTGGAGAGCGCGGTGGCATATCGCCAAATTTCCGACGTGCCGGTCGGGAGTTATCTTAGCGGTGGGCTCGACAGCACCATCGTCGCAGGCCTGGCCGATCGGCCGCATACCTGGACCGTCGGAACCGAGGAATCGAACGAGTTCGAGTGGGCAACTATCGCAGCGCGGCGATTCGGCACAAAGCATCACGAGGTGCTGACCACAGACAAGGAGTTTCTCAAGACAGCCAAGGAGATGGTCAGGGCTCGGGGCGAACCTCTGTCAGTGCCCAACGAGGTTCTGCTGTACACCATGACGTCTGCAGTCAAAGAGCACAACACGGTCGTTCTCAGCGGAGAGGGCGCTGACGAACTATTCTTCGGCTATGACCGAATCTTCAATTGGGCAGCGGCGCAGCAGGGAGACTTTGACATAGATGGCTTCGACCGCTTTTATTCATATGGTGGCCACCGAGACCCTGAAATCCTTGAAGATGCTCTCTCTCCCTTCATGGGCCGCGGTTCGACTGTAGATGTTGTTGCCGCGTTCTTCCAGGTGGCTCACTTGCACGGCCTGCTTCGTAGATTGGACAACTCCACGATGTTGTGCAGCGTGGAAGCTCGGGTACCGTTCGTTGATCATCGGCTGGTCGAGAGGATGGCAGGCGTCGCCTACCACTACCGCGTAGCGAACGGGATCGCCAAGGCCCCCCTGAAACGGGTCTTTTCGGACTTGGTACCACAGGCGATCGTGAACCGCCCCAAAGTGGGATTCCCTGTTGACCTTGAAAGCGTGTTCAAAGACTACGGACCCATCGGGGCATCACCGATGGACAAATGGCTCACGTTCAACCTCGAAGTGTTGGAAACTGATGACTAGACTTACTCCCCCATACAAGGTGGGCTACACCACCGGCGTGTTCGACCTATTCCATGTTGGCCACCTCACTCTCCTCAAGAACGCGAAGGGGCTCTGTGATCGACTAATTGTTGGTGTGACCGTCGACGAACTAGTCGCCTACAAAAACAAAAAGTCGGTGATTCCATTTTCTGAGCGGCTCGAAATCGTGCGTAGCATTGAATACGTGGACGCGGCGGTTCCACAGTACGATATGGACAAATTCGAGATGTGGCGCAAGCTGCAGTTCGACATCATGTTTGTCGGGGACGACTGGTACCAGTCACCCAAATGGATGGACCTCGAAACGAAATTCAAGGAGGTTAGCGTTCAGATCCTCTATTTCCCCTACACCCAGGGCACGTCCTCAACCTTGATCAATCAGACCCTGAAGGACCTACGCGCTGGGGATGAGACTTCGTGACCCGGGCTGGAGCCGCGGACCCTTTGGTGTCGGCTGTCAGCCGCCTTTGGCCTGACGCCGACAATGTCAGCATGGCGACTGCCCACCGGTCGCAAAGGCGCGGGTCGAACAACTTTATTGTTGTACCCAACGCCCACAATCCACGACTCTTGGTCCCTGCTAATAATCCACGAGCCGCGGCAGCGGCCATGCGCCGTTTCAGTGCCGGCTTATCTGCTCGCGAAACAATTCAACGACTCGGGGCATCCGCCGTTCTGCGCATGGCTGGCTCTGCCGTCTTTCGTGATCGGGTTATCGTTTCTAGTGGCAAAGAGAGCCTCGCCTCTCACCTAGCAGCCATACTCGGTTATGACGTGGATGTGAGTATTGGGGTAGGGCCAGCACGTGCCAACCGCAAACCTGTCCTCGAGGTCTTTGACCGAGGCGGCAGGAGCGTTGCCTACGTCAAGGTCGGGGACAGCGAGTCGGCGGAGCGCAACGTGCGCGGGGAAGCTGCTGCGTTGGAGAGAATATCGGGGCGGCTCGACCCCATGCTCGAGGTGCCATCCGTGCTGCATTCGGGCACCTGGCACGGGATGTTCATTCTCGTGATGTCTTCCCTTCGGACATCGTTCCGGCAACGGCCGAAGCGTCAGTGGAACTTGCCAACAGAAGCCATGAACGCTCTCGCAGGAGCGTTTGCCGAGGGTTCACGTCCGCTGACCGAGACGCCGTTATGGGGGAGGATGACAGAAGCAGTTGATGGCCTCTCCGATACAGCTCTACGAGACGACCTGCACAGCGCATTCGCGAAGCTGGCTGATCGAGTCGGTACGCGCCTGTTGGCTATCGGTGCGTGGCATGGTGATTGGACACCCTGGAATATGTCCCGCTGCGAGGATCGAATCCAACTTTGGGATTGGGAGCGCTTCGAGTCTGGGGTGCCAGCAGGATTAGACTCCTTTCACTACGGCGTCAACGCCGTGACGAGGATTGAGGGGAGTACGCCTCAGGCTGTCCGTGCAGGACTTAAACTTTCCGATAAGGACGAGAGCTCGGTTCTCGCTGGCATCTATCTAGCCTCGATCACCTGCCGCTACGCTGTTTCGGCCCAAGACGACTTTGGTCACCTCGTAAAGCCGCGGGCACTCCTGATGCAGCGGTCGCTGATGGACTGGCTCGATCGTCAACCAGCAGACACGCTTAAGTGAGGTGTTTCAGCGTTAATGTCCGCTTGGGGCGGTGGGATCACACCACATCCGGGTCCTCTGGGTCCGGTTGATTCTGTCGTTGGTTGCGGTGGTAGGCAAGTCGCCGCCGGGCGGCTCGGGCCAGTCCGTCGCGGCGGTCCTGCCGGATGGCCTCGGCGCGGCCCTCGTGCTCGTCGTCGGGAGTGACGTAGCCAAGGGCGGAGTGCAGCCGGGCGGAGTTGTACTCGGTGCGCACGGTCTGCAGTTCAGCGCGCAGCACGGCGGGGTCGGTGATCTTGGTCAGGTGCGGCCACTCGGCCTTGACGGTCCCGTTCAGCGACTCGATCCAGGCCTGGTCGGTCGGGGTGGAGGGGCGGCCGAAGTGCTGGGCGATGGCGACCATGGCCATGAACTTGCGGGTGTTCGCCGAGATCATCTGCGAGCCGTTGTCGGAGACGGCGAGCAGGATCGGGGTGAGCTCGTCCTCACCGTCCAGGGCCAGCGCACGGTCCAGCGCGTCGGCCCGCGCCAGCGCGATCTCGAGCAGGCCCTCGACCTCCAGGGCCTGCTCGAACGCGAGCTGGACCTGGGTGTGGGTCTGCTCGACCGAGACGACGGTGCTGATCCACTTGCGCGAGACCAGGTCCTCGATGGACAGGGCGCCCACGCCGGCGGCGGTGAAGTGCGTTGTGTCGTAGATCCAGATGGAGTTCGGGGTGTATGAGGCCCAGTCCGGGAACGGGCGCCGCTGGCCCGCAGCGGGCCGTGGTGGGTGACGAAACCGCAGGTCGTGGTCGTTCAGGACCCGGCGCACCGTAGAGGGCGCGGCCCAGAAGAGGTGCTCGTAGGAGCCGCGGTGGGCCAGGCGTCGGTGGGAGAAGTCTCTCTCACCGAAGGTCTCGAACGCGGCCACGATGGCCTCGATCTCGGCCGGGGTCAGGGCGTTGAGGCTCGCGCCGGGGCGGGCGTCGACCAGCCCGGCGTCGCTGTCGCGCCGGCGGGTCCAGCGGCGGGCGCGGCGCGCGTCCAGGCCGAGCACGGCGCAGGCCTTCTCCACCGGCCAGCCACGCTCGGTGGCGTGCTCGACCAGGCCCAGCAGCGCCTCCTTGATGCCGGCCTCGACCCGGGCCGGAACAGGTGCCGTGGGCGTCAAACCGAGCCCCCTTTTCCCTCGATGAGCGTCAGCTTCACCGCCAGCTCCTTGACCGCCTCGCCCAGCCGGGCGATCTCGGCGTTGGCCTCCTCCAGCTCAAGGTCCCGCGGGCTCTTGCCGGGTGTGCCGGGCCGGGAGGCGGCCAGCGCCGCCAGCGCACCATCCTTGGCGACCTGCCGCACGCGGATGATCGTGAACCGGTCGACACCGGCCTCGGTCGCGGCCTGAGCGATCGTGGCCTCACCACGGACCAGCCGCAGCCAGATCTCATACTTCGCCGACGGTGACAGGACCTTCTTCGGCCGTCGCCGCCTCGGCATCGAGGTGTTGTTGCTGCTCATCGTGCACCCTCCTGGAGGTCTCACGAGGACCGTACCGATGTTGTTTGATCCAGCGCGTCAAACCGGACACGAACGCTCAATCAACTCACAAGCGGTAGCGCTCAGCCCCAGACAGCCTTCCGCGAGAATCACTCCGAGAAGCAGGGTTGAGCGAGCGTTTGGCGCTGCTCCATCGCACATTTCGGCTGGGACAAAGTTGGTTCTGTGTCCGGAAGAGTGGGCGTGCCCTGAATCGCATCGGTGAAGGCTTTAACCTTGGCTGGGGTATCGCCAAGACTCCACGAAGCACTACTGTTGAGGTCCGTGTCGAAGTAGGAGAACGCCACCCCTCCGAGGTCCACTACGTCTTGGTACGTATCGTCCGGCCAATTGGGCCAGATGGGCGAGGCAACGTCGCTGTATCCAGTCTCTGCAAGGCCCCACGCGACACCTTCTTCCTCAGCCCATTCGGCTAGAGGAGCAAAGTAGCGAGTCCTGAGATCGACGATGTCGGTGTTGAGACGTCCATCCTTGATCTGCCCGTAACTCTGGAAGACATCGAAGCCGGCAACATCCACCGGCGCGTTGGGCCAAATGGCCGACAGGTCAAACTCTGCAGGACCGTAGAGTTGGTTCCATCCGGTAAGGATGACCGTGTAACCCACGTTGGGGGCACTCTCGCGCACGAGTGGAGCCAGCCGTTCCTGCATGCGCTTCCACGCCTGGACATCGCCATCTCCCTCGGGCTCATGGTGGAGGGCCAGCCACACCGGGCCGTCCAGTGCCGCGAGCCGAGTAGCCAGATCCCTCGTCCAGGCATCACCGCGCCCGTCGGCCATGTCAGTCCAGGAATAGGGCATCTTGAAACTGATCCAAGGGAGTCGTTGATGCTCCAGGTCTTCCTTGGCAACGCTGACCGCAGATTCAACCTGATCCGGTCGCCAGTAGGTGCGGCGAACACCTAATTGATGGTTCAGGCTCTCCTCCCACTCACTCGGGTCCGTGTTTCCACCGTGAGCCCCACCCATGTAGGCCCCGCACTCAGGGACACCTCGACGGTCGTAGGGACAGCCGTTAGTCAACGTCCCAACACGTGCTTGGGGATCGTTGACCAACGCTTTCATCGTGATTCCATCCACAAGAAGACCTCGATCCGCCGACGACGCATAGAGCAGTGTGTTCACCCCCAACTGCGCGTCGCTTAGCTCTGAAGTGAAGTTGAAGCGTACGTGCTGCCATTCGTCGTCCGTGAGCCAGAACCACTCTTGGTGGGTTTGCGTGATTATACCGGCAACTTCCCGCACCCGTAAGTGTCCACCGGTGGGCACTTGCTCAGCACGCACCCACGCCGACACCTCGTAGGTGGTCCCTCTGGGAGAAGCGGTGACCGTGTTCTCTAGATCGTTGAGAACGCCGATGTTGCCCCGAGTGGTCGCCAATCGGACACCAGGCCCGGCCTGCCCGTTCTCGACGTGAGTGATGCTCGTCACCGCAGAATCGTTAACCTTCCACCCGGTCACGCCTTCGTCGAAGGACCCGTTTGTCACCAACTCCTCACCCTCGGATGACACGGCGTCACTAGACCCACCCATGCGTTGGGGCGACGTAGCCTCGGTGTCAGCGGAGGCGGAAGGAACCGCGAGTCCCGGGACCAGAACGACCGACAACGCTAGGCCAAAGTGACCTAAAGCGTTGTACACCAAGCGGCCGGTCGGAAAAACCATGAGTCTGGGGCTCCTTGCTGTCAAGGCTTTCCCCCAGCAAGCCTGCGGTAGGGAACCTCACCCTACACGGCTTCCCACAGTCTGGGTAGTCCCCGAGCGCGAAGATGGGAACGAAAGGAGGCTTCTCACAGATGAGGGTGTAGAGGGGTCGGGCGCGTCGGTGCCGGGGTGAGCCGGACGACTGGTGCCATGTGCTGGGTGAACTGGGCGTGCCGCATGTCTCGCTGCGCACGATGTTCCGCTCGCTGGGCCGAGCCCAGGAGCGGGGCTACCGCGACCAGGTCGCCGCGGCCTGCTTCGCCCATGCCGCCGCGCACGGTGACCTGTCCCTGGTGCTCTATGACGTCACCACGCTCTACTTCGAGGCAGAGCAGGAGGACGAGCTGCGCAAGGTCGGCTTCTCCAAGGAGCGCCGGGTCGATCCCCAGATCGTCGTCGGCCTGCTCGTGGACCGGGCTGATTTCCCGTTGGAGGTCGGCTGCTTCGAGGGCAACAAGGCCGAGACGTCGACGATCCTGCCGGTCGTGATGGCGTTCCAAGAACGTCACGGCCTGGCCGACATGGTCATCGTCGCTGACGCCGGGATGCTGTCCGCGGGCAACCTCAAGCTGGACGCGGCGAACCTGCGGTTCATCGTCGGCTCCCGGGTCGCGAAGGCACCGGTGATCTGGCCTCTCACTTCCTCTGGCACGGGGACGCTTTCGCCGATGGGCAGGTCATCGACACCATCACCCCGCGGGTGGCCACCGCCACCGCCCGGGCGACCAACGATGCGAAGAAGCGGGCCGAGCCGGTGTGGGACCCAGGGGTGCACGAGCGGTCCTGGCGGGCGGTGTGGGCCTACTCGGCCAGACGGGCCGCCCGCGACAGCAAGACCCTGACCCTGCAGGAGAACCGCGCCAAGGCCGTCATCGCCGGCGAGAAAGCCGCCCGCACACCCAGGTTCGTCAAGACCAGCAACGGCGCGAGGAGCCTGTACGAGGCGGCCCTGGCCCGGGCCCGCCGGCTCGTCGGGCTGAAGGGCTACGCCACCAACCTGCCCGCCTCCGTGATGCCCGCGGCGGAAGTCATCGCTTCCTACCACTCGTTGTGGCAGGTCGAAGCTTCCTTCCGGATGACTAAGAGCGACCTACGTGCCCGGCCCGTGTTCCATCACGAGCGCGACGCGATCGAGGCCCACCTCACCCTCGTCACGACCGCCCTCGCGGTCAGCCGACACCTGCAAGACGCCACCGGACTGAGCATCAAGAAGATCGTCCGTGCGCTACGCCCGCTGCAGTAGATCACCATGAACATCGCCGGACACGAGCACACCGCCGCCGACCCACTCACCGACACCGCGCGCGACATCCTCACCGCGACTGGCACTACCTGGCCGACACACTAAATTGGCACGACTCGGGAGAAGCACGTGCAGGTCGAGGTCACCTGGGGCATTTACCAGCGGATGATCTCCGCCTACCGTGACGCCGACCGGTCCGCTGGCCGCATCGAGATGCGCTCGGTCATCGACGCCTCACCGACGGTGTACCGGCGCCGCTGGTCGAGCTGCGCAAGCTCGGCCGCACCCTGTCCAAGCGGGCCGAGGACGTCCTGGCCTACTTCGACCGGCCCCGCACCAGCAACGGACCCACCGAGGCCGTGAACGGTCGACTCGAACACCTGCGCGGCCTGGCGCTCGGGTTTCGCAACCTGATCCACTACATCGCCCGAGCCCTGCTCGAGGCCGGTGGATTCAGGCCGCGACTACACCCCGGATTGTGAAGAGCCGGCATACCCGACGCGGGAGTAGTCGTCGATGACGGTGTGGACGAAGGCGTGGCCCATCTTGGGGCTGTGGTAGTCGTTCCTGGACTTGCGCGGGGTGCCAGCGCGGTCCTTGTCGCCCTGGGAACGCCCGAGGTAGCGCCCCACCACCGTCCGGGATATTGCCCAGCTTCTTGACGTCGACGTGGATCATCGACCCAGGGGGTGCTCGTAGCGGCGCACCACCTCCCCGGTGGCCCGGTCCACGTAGGTCAGCCTGTTCACCCGGCACCGGCGCAGGATCTGGTGGGCGGTCGAGGGCGCGACACCGCACCGTGCCGCCAGCTGGACCGGGCCCTCCCGCAGCCGCAGACTGATCAACCGCTTGGTCACCGGGGCCGATGTCCTGGTCGGCATCGTGGCCGGTCGTGAGGAGCGGTCCAGCATCTCCCGGTCGCCGGCGAGGCACCCGGCCACCCACCGCTCCACCGTGGGCCATGAGCACTGGAACCGGGCCGCGACATCAGGGATCGGGTACCCGTCCTCGACGACGAGTCGAGCGACCTTCAGGCGGTGCCGCGGAGTCAGGGCTGCGTTAGCGTGGGACATCGGGAGGACCTTCCTGTCGAGTGAACCTTCAGCAGTTCCACTCAACCTCGAGAGGGTCCTCCCGTCACGTCACCTCACACCGTGTCCTCACACCGACTCGACCAACCTGTCCGGTCAGTACAACTAGCCCCGGTGACGTCAGTCTCTGCATCTCAGCCGTTGGGCCTCGCGCCGGAACGGCACTGTGATGCCGTCACTCGGCTTGGGTGGTGACGAGGATCGAGAACAGCGCGGCTCGTGCGTTAGCATCGGCTTCCGCAACCACACCGCCAGTCGCGCCAACTGCAATCGCTCCACCGCTATCGGCAAGCGCAGCCGTCACGTGACCACCCCCGGTACCAACCGAGCCGGTACGCTCCACCTGGCCGGCCGGAAGGGCCCATTCCGTCAGCGATCCTGACTTGCCCCCCCAGTAACTCACCAACCACGAACCACCCTGGAGAGCATCCACATCTGGCGTGGCGTGCGAATTACTGACGTTAGAGATCTCACTCACCGTGCTGGTGACTTGGGCCTGCCCACCCTGTCCACGGTAGGCAACAATACTCAGGTCGGACTTGGCCCACCCGGACGTATTAACCACCACCGTCGAACCAGCATCACCGGCAGTCGCGGGACGCGACCACAGCTGAGCGGACATGTTCCCACTGGCACGAGACTCTTCCTCGGTCCAGCCCGACGGCCCAGCCACAGTCACAGAGTCGGTGTTCGCGGTAAAGAACAGCAACAGAAGATCACCGGCCTCCACCTCCCCGGGAACTTGCACAGTGTGCTGGACACGATTTCCATTAGTGCTACCCCCAGCGACGAAATCGACGCCCGAAGTCACGGCATACGCGGCCTGGGTCGCGCTACCGGTTTCTCCCTCGGCATCGGTCACCGTCAACTCAACGGTGAATTCGCCAGCCTCGGAGTAGGTATGCGTGACCGTCTCACCAGCATCAACACCACCATCACCAAAGTCCCACGCATAAGAAACAATCTCACCGTCGTCGGTAGACCCCGACGCATCGAACGAACACACCAACTCATCACAAACACTCGCGAACGCCGCCACCGGAACCTCGTTCTGCGGGGGAGCAGCGGCTTGGGTGGTGACGAGGATCGAGAACAGCGCGGCTCGTGCGTTAGCATCGGCTTCCGCAACCACACCGCCAGTCGCGCCAACTGCAATCGCTCCACCGCTATCGGCAAGCGCAGCCGTCACGTGACCACCCCCGGTACCAACCGAGCCGGTACGCTCCACCTGGCCGGCCGGAAGGGCCCATTCCGTCAGCGATCCTGACTTGCCCCCCCAGTAACTCACCAACCACGAACCACCCTGGAGAGCATCCACATCTGGCGTGGCGTGCGAATTACTGACGTTAGAGATCTCACTCACCGTGCTGGTGACTTGGGCCTGCCCACCCTGTCCACGGTAGGCAACAATACTCAGGTCGGACTTGGCCCACCCGGACGTATTAACCACCACCGTCGAACCAGCATCACCGGCAGTCGCGGGACGCGACCACAGCTGAGCGGACATGTTCCCACTGGCACGAGACTCTTCCTCGGTCCAGCCCGACGGCCCAGCCACAGTCACAGAGTCGGTGTTCGCGGTAAAGAACAGCAACAGAAGATCACCGGCCTCCACCTCCCCGGGAACTTGCACAGTGTGCTGGACACGATTTCCATTAGTGCTACCCCCAGCGACGAAATCGACGCCCGAAGTCACGGCATACGCGGCCTGGGTCGCGCTACCGGTTTCTCCCTCGGCATCGGTCACCGTCAACTCAACGGTGAATTCGCCAGCCTCGGAGTAGGTATGCGTGACCGTCTCACCAGCATCAACACCACCATCACCAAAGTCCCACGCATAAGAAACAATCTCACCGTCGTCGGTAGACCCCGACGCATCGAACGAACACACCAACTCATCACAAACACTCGCGAACGCCGCCACCGGAACCTCGTTTACACGCTCCACCTCGACCTGTCCAGTAGCGGTGTCCTGGTCTCCTGCATCTGTGGTGATCGTCAAGGTAACGCTATAAGTGTCGTCGGCAGCATATTCGTGAGTGGGCGCCTCGCCAGCGCCAGTGGCGCCGTCACCGAAGTCCCATTCGTACGCGGTGATGGTGGATCCCTCGGCCACGGAGGCAGACGCATCGAAGTTACACGTCAGACTCGCGCAGTCATTAGTAAAACTAGCGACCGGTGGCTGTGGTGCAGCATTTCCGTCGGCGTCTTGGAAGAGGAACATGTCGCGGCCAGCCCAGTTTTTGCCATCGAGGTTCGGCCCAGAGACCGTCTCGGCGGTACCGGGAACCGGGTTCGAGGCTTGAGCTCCGGTCGCCAAGTCGATCCGGTGCAGCGCGCCGTTCGAGGTCGCCCAGTACAGATCGTCACTCGTCGCAAACATGCCTCGCACATCGTCGAAGTTGATCCCGGCCACGCTATTGCTGGCCACAAAACGCTTGGCACCGACAATGCCGCTTTCAGTGGTCAGGTAGCGGTAGAACAGCTGATTGGAACCGCTTAGGGTGAAGTAGACGCGGCCATTGTCGAAGAACATTCCGGTGGCTCGCGAGATGTCGTTGCGCCAATCACGAAGGACGACGAGCTCGTCTGCCGTGTCCACTGGATCAGGTGTGCCGAATTGGCTACCGTCGAATGTCTGTCGGGTGAAGCTGCCGTCAGACCAAGCAGAGTAGACCTCCCCGTTGATCATGAACGTGCCGCGAGCCTTGTCCCAATCTAGGTCGCCGTTCGGGGCCCCTTCTGACTCGCCAATTTCTCCATGATTGTAGTGGCGCGTGGTAAGTGTCGCTTCCCTGCACCGCCAGCCAAGTAGACGTCGTTGGGGATCGCTGGCGCAGCGATTGGCGGCAACTGCGTTCCGCCCGTCGGCATCAGCGCGATCCGACCGTGGTACTCCCAGTCGCCGATCCGGTCCGTGTCCGAGGCCACCCACAAACCCTGCTCCGTAGCGAGGAAGTCAAAGACACCGACCCCACGGGTACGGGTCGGGTTCCAGGAGAACGGCAGGCCGTTAGCCGGATCCAGGGCAGCGATGCCCGGCCGTGAGACGGCGCCCTGACCCGCCCGGTCACCTGCGAACGGGTTGTTCTGCCAACGCTGGTGGCCCCCCACATACACGGCGGAATCGGTGATCTCAACCGCGTATGTGGTGTCTCCGCCGGTATAGTCGACCCAGGATGGAGCGACGCCCGTGCCTGTGGCTCCTGTGTCGAATCGAGCGGTCGTGTCGCAGGGGCCGTTGCTTCCGCCATAGGCACCGGTCGTGGATACCACAAAGAAGGATCCGTCAGGGGAGAAATCCAGATCGCGCATGTAAGAGTCGAACGAACGCGAGCAGGGGGCCTCGTAGAAAGCGGTCTGAAAATCCGCCTGCGCTGCGGAGGTTCCAGACGTGTCCAGCATGAACACCTGGTGGTTCTTCTGCCCGGCAAGCGTATCGAAGTTGCCAACGGCAACTAGCCGGGTCCCATCGGGATTAACGTCCATCTTGCTGACTCCGGTGAAACCGCCGTTATGCAGGCCATCGATCGGCAAACTCATGTACGGGTCGAATGCACCAGTCTGCTCGTCAACGGTAGCCAGAGCGGGCTGCGGGTTACCGCCAACATGGGTAAAACTGCCACCCAGCCACAGCCGACCATTCGCCAACCGCAGATCTCTGACCATGCCTGTAACCTCACCGGGGTCAAACCCAGCAACCAGCGAACCGTCGGACACCCGGATTCGTGCCAGGTTGCTTACCGGCTGTCCAGCAACTTGGCTAAAACTCCCCCCGATGTATACGGACTCGCCATCGCTGGCTGGGATAAGAGCTCGCACCGCACCGTTAGGATTCGGAATAAAGCTTGTACTGATTTGCCCCGTGGACGTGTTAAACGCCAGCAAATTTGCCCGAGCTACCGTCGCAGAATTGCCCTCGTTTCGAGCGCTGTTGAAGCTGCCCCCCAATACGACCGTGTCTCCTACCTCAGCCACCTGGTAGACGCGCCCATTCAGCACGTGCGGTGTCCAGCCCGCTGGATTGTCGCTGACCAGCTGTCCGGCTGGCTGAACACTGGCTTGGGCAGCCGTAGGAGCACCTGTCAGGAGCACCATGCAGCCCAATATGATCGACATCAGAAGAGATCCGTGGTTGCGGACCACACCTGCCCCCTTCAAGGAAACGTTCGGGCCCGGCCTCGCATCACGCAGGCGCGGTCGCTGGACTGGCTTTTGCAATTTTTTGCCGCCGGTGGAAATAAAACTGTATACCACTCGGATCAACCCGCAGCCAACTTGTCAGGCGTGATACCTAGTTCGTCCAGCCATTCGTTACCACTGGCGGCAGCCTGCCTACAACAACTCATTACCACTCATCGGTTCGCTGGCAGCATTATCCAACAGTTTGGCATGCGAGATGAATAATGACAGTCCATCTTCGGCAGGGCAACCCTCGCTCTCGTCCTTGAGCGAATCCAACCGACCGACGAACGCGCTTGTGAACTCTGAGTGGTCGCCACGGCCGATGGACCCTACGACTCGCTCCCAATCTCGCTGCACGTAGGCGATATCGTCCTCGCTCAAATTGCATTGCCGCATCGCGGCCTGATCAACTTCGTCAACCTCACCCGACACATCAGGTGTGGTGCTGACTTCGGTGGCCGAGGGGTCGTCCGAGACATCATCGTCGCCGGTGGGTGGCGCGCTAGTCTCAGCGGCGTCACCGCCCTCGACCTCCACACTGTCGTCTATAGGCGGACCACTTTCTGAGGATTCGCCTGGCGAATCGGCCGATGCAGACGGGCGCGCCGCATCTCTCGAATTGCTCACGTCAGCTGGGGCCGCAACGCACCCGGCCAGCATGAGTATGGCCGAGCCGGACACAAGAACTCGCTTCATGGTAAGTGATCTCCGAAGGTCAAGAGCGGAAGCTGTGAGAGGTTACAAGACGCCCAGGTGGAGTGTATGGCCTAGAACCCTCTTGTTCAACCCCCCAATGGTAAAATTTTCTCAGCACGCCGCCCGTAGTCTCTGACCTGACTTCGGCCACATCGTGAGGTTCGGGGGCTGAGCGGGTCGCTGGCCTACTGGTTCGGCCCCCGGTGGAGCGGAAGTTGTGTACTGATCGGGTCACTAGGGTGGCTGGGTGGCTTACGTCCGGACGGTGAAGAGGGCCTTGGGCAGGACGGCCGTGCAGATCGTGTGGTCGACGGGGGGCTCGAGGCGGATAGAGCAGCTGGGCTCGGCCGCCACGGACGTGGAGGTCGAGCCAAGGCCGCGAGCCGGCCGAAGTTGCTCGCGGGGCAGGGCGAGCTGGACCTGGGGATCCAACCGCCCCCGGCGGCCGGTGGGTCGCTGCACGTCACGTCCTCACGGATGGGCCACCTATGGGACTCACTGTCGACGGCGTACGACGCGCTCGGCTTCGACGCCGCCGTCGAGGATGAGGTATTCCGCCAGCTGGTGCTGGCGCGGATCATCGAGCCCACCTCCAAGGCGGACGCTCCTCGCGTGATCGCCCAAGCAGGCCTTCCCCCGGCCTCGCACCGCACGATCACCCGCCGGCTGCGGCTGTACTCGGCGATCGGGTTCCGGGAGCAGCTGGCCGCGGCATGCGCGGCCCAGGTCAACCTCGGCCCCGCCACGCTGGTGCTGTGTGAATCGCCCCGGGTCTGGTGGAGGCTCTCATTCCTGGGAAGGATGATGAACACCATGGCAGCACCGAGGAAGTACAGCGTCGAGTTGCAGCAGCGCGCGACGAGGATGGCGATAGAGGCCCGGAAGGACCCTGAGAGTGCCCGAGGAGCGATCAAACGGATCGCCGATCAACTGGGGGTGCACCCCGAGGCGTTGCGTAACTGGGTCAGGCAGGCCGAGATCGACGGCGGTGTCCGGGCCGGCACCACCACCGATGACGCGCAGCGGCTGGTCGAGCTCGAGCGTGAGGTGCGCGAGCTGCGCCGGGCGAACGAGATCCTGAAGACGTCCGCGGCTTTTTCGCGGCTGCGGAGCTCGACCGCAAGATCAGGTAGAGGTGCCCACCGCGGTGCGGGTCGACTACATCGACCAGCACCGCGACGGGTTCGGGGTCGAGCCGATCTGCACCGTGCTGAAGGACGCCGGCATGACAATGACAAGTCCATTTGGCCCCACTGTGCTGTTCCCCACCCTCGGGGGTGCGGAGGGCGTGGGGACTGCTGCACGGATAGGTGACATCTGATCTGTGGTGCCGGGAGGTGCTGCTGGAAGGATGTGGACTGTGCCTAAGCCTTACCCCCGAGAGTTCCGCGATGACGTCGAGGACGGTGTGAAGCCGGGTCCGAGCGCCGCGGAGAACGCCTAGAACCGGGAGCTGAAGAGGAGAGTGCGGCTGCTGGAGCAGGAGAACGAGGTCCTGCGCCGGGCCGCGGCCTACCTGTCCCAAGCCAAGTTGCCGGGAAAATGACGCTTCTATGCCTGGTGTCAAGCGATGCAGGTCTGGAGTTCACGAAAGACCGCTCGGCAGACGTAGCGTTTGAGGCAGCGTCGGATTGTCGCGTCTCAAACTTCTTGGCAGACCGGTTATGAGGGCATGATCGGCGTGACCAGGGAGGAGATGGACCATGGGTAGAGCACCTGTGATCCCGGCAGAGCGCAAGACCAGGATCGTGCTCAGCGTGTTGGCGGGCGAGGTCTCTATCGCGGAGGCGGCGCGCAAGGAGAAGGTGTCCGAGCAGTCGATCGGCCGGTGGAAGGCCGAGTTCCTCGAAGCGGGAAGGACCGCGCTGGCCTCGGCCGGACCGGGCCCACGACCCGGGAGCAGCAACTGTAGGCCGAGGTCACCGAGCTGACCACTGCCCTGGGGGAGGCCCATCATGAGGCCCGGGTCTGGAAGAAGAGCGCTGAGGGCCGGCTGGGCCCTTCGAGGACCTCGAGGTAATCCGCACCGACGCGGGGATGCCGCCACGAGGTTCTGCCAGCTGATCGGCATCCCCGAACGGACTTACCGCCGTTGGCAGGCCCACGCCCGCGCCGGGCGCCTGGCCAAGGGCCCGTGGCCGCAGCCGGCACGGCAGGCATCGCGGGAGGTGATCACCGCCCTGGCGGGCAGGCACGCCGCGTGGGGCCACCGGAAGGTCTGGGCGATGGCCCGGCACTCGGGACACCGGGTGTCGATGTCGACCACCGCGCGGATCCTCGACGACGCCGGGCTGCTGCTCAAGGCCGACTACCAGCGGGAACGACGCCAGCTGGCCCAGGCCCGCAGGGCCGCGTTCGCGCAGGTGCCGACCGGGCCGAACATGGTCTGGCAGTTCGACTTCTCCGAGTACGAGACCACCTCCGGCGGGACCTGGCGGGTCGCGGGGATCGCGGACTACTGGTCGAAGTACGAGTTCGGGTGGCACTGGTCACCGACCGCGAACCAGCACGACGCGATCGCCGCGGTCCAGCTCGCCCTGACCGAGACTGCGAGCCTTCTGCCCGACGGTGTGGACCTGCTGGAACACCTCGCCGACCCGGTAACCGGGGAAGTCGTGCCCATCACTTTGGTGACCGACAACGGCGGCCCGTTCCGGTCGGCCAGGTTCGCCGCGTTCATCTCGGCCAGGTTCGCCGCGTTCATCGAGGCCACCCCGGAGTTGGACCACGTCCGCACCCGAGTCAGGACCCCAGGGCAGAACGGCGTCCGGGAGCGGGCCTTCCAGTCCTTGAAGTACGAACGGCTCTACCGCGAGCAGATCGACAACATCCACGACCTCGTCGCTCACAGCGAGACCTTCCGGTCCGAGTTCAACACGATCCGACCCCACGAAGCGCCCTCATGGAACCGGCCCCGCGAGGTGCACCTGGGCCTGGCCGACCCCGGCACACCCAACTTTCCCGAGGCCGAAAACCTGCCAGAACCTTGACACGGGACAGATTCACCGACGATCCTGTCCCCGGCTGAGGGGAACGCGCTGATGGGCGCGCTGCGCACGCGCCGGGACCGGGCGATAGTGACCGCGATGCTGCTGGGCGGGCTGCGCCGGTGCGAGGTCCTTGGCCTGCTCAGTGATGCGAACGGGTTCCCGCTGATGGTGCACGCCTTCGAGGGCAACAAGGCCGCGACGAAGACGACGCTGCCCACGCTCCGGGCGTTCCTGGACTAGAACCCGTTGTTCAACCCCCACATGGTAATAGTCTCTCGGCACGGCTCCTGTAGCCTCTGAGGCTGAGAGCAGCACCCGGTGTTCGACATCTCCGCCGCTATCCCGACGCCGATCGGGGGGCCGCCTGTGGAGGGCTGACGACGGAATGGGGCCACCAACGAGTGCAGAGGGGATGTGGGACCGTGCCGTCGGTTGCGATCCTCCCTGACGTCGTCCAGCACCAGGAGCCGAACCCGCGTCTGAATCACTGGCCCTTGAGCGTTGTGTTGCTCGGTTACCCGATATGGTGGGTTCTCGGGCTCGCGTACTTCGTGCCACTGATGGTCGCGGTGCCGATGGCGTGGCAACTCTTCCAGAGCCAGCGGATCGAGATGCCCCGCGGTTTTGGCTGGTGGATGCTGTTCTTGGTCTGGATGGCTGGCGGAGTCTTCCTGCTTTCAGCGGATGCCCCGGGAGCTGTTCCCGGTGGTGCCGATACGGGTCGTCTCCTCGTTTTCGGGCTCCGAGCCAGCATGTACGTCTCATCTTCCATCGTTCTGCTATGGGTGGTCAACATTGACCGACGCTCCCTCAGCGTCCGGCGGTACAGCCATCTCTTCGGCTTCCTGTTCATCTTCACGACCGTCGGTGGGCTGATCGGTATGACCTGGCCGGAAATTAGCCTGGCCTCCCCTCTAGAGATGATGCTCCCAGGATCCCTGGCGAACAACTCTTACGTGTCCTCGCTCGTGCATCTCGACGTGGCAGACGTGCAGAGCGTGCTGGGTGATCCGGAACCGCGACCTACGATGCCCTTTGCGTATGCCAACACCTGGGGCAGCGTCATGTCACTGACTCTTCCATTCTTCCTCGTGTCATGGTTCAAATTTGGGCGCACCTGGCAGCGGGTGCTGGCACCCGTGGTGCTTGCTGCGGCAGCGGTGCCCATCGTCTATTCGTTGAACCGTGGCCTGTGGTTCTCGCTGGCTATCGGGGCAGTCATACTCATCGCCCTCCAATTGCGGACCGGTCGGCCAACCGTCATCGCAGCCACGGTCGTGGTCGGCGCCGCCGTCATGGTTGCGCTTCTGTTGAGCCCCCTCAGTTCTTTAGTGCAGGAACGCTTCGAGTACCAGCACAGCAACGAGAGACGCTCGCAACTCCTGGTCGCCACGATAGAGAGTACGGCACTGGGCTCACCACTTGCGGGCTTCGGAAGCACCCGCGACGTGCAGGGTAGCTTCGCATCAATCGCTGGAGGCTCCACTCCGGACTGCCCTGCCTGCGGGGTGCCTCCGCTGGGGACGCAAGGTCAACTGTGGACGGTGATCCTCTCGCAGGGCTTTGTGGGCCTTGCGTTGTTCTCGGCCTTCTTTCTCACGGTGCTCTCTTGGGTCTGGCGATGTAGGTCGCTCGCCGACGCATTGTGCTTGTTTCTACTGACGTTTTTCGGGTTGCAGCTCTTCGTCTATGACACAATCGGCGTGCCTCTTTACACCGTGATGGCGACGATCGGCTTGGCGTGGCGCGAGCGCCGACACAACCTCAGCGTCAGCTCATCCTCCCTCAGCAGTCACACGCTGGAACGTGTGCTGCACCGGGTGCATCGCTGCCTTCCGGCAATCCTGGTCGCCACCATCGTTGGGGGCACGGCGGGGCTCGCAACGGCGGCTAGTCAACCGACCCGCTTCAGCGCAAGCGCCGACATTCTACTGGCCCCGACGCCCCGGTACCTGGCCACACCGAGGGTGACGATCAGAGGATCGCCGACCCGATCACCATCGACACTGAGGCCGCGCTGGTGTTCTCGCAACAAGCATTGGAACGGCTTCCCGATACCGATACCCCGGCAGATCTACACGATCTGCGTGATCGCATCCAAGTCACGGCGCCACCGAATACTTCTGTTCTCACCATTCAGGTGCGCGAGGACACGGCTGGGCAGGCTCAGGAAATGTTGGAGTTGCTGTCCGCCGCCTATCTGGACTCGCGAAGCGACTATTTGCAACAGCGACGTCAACAGGTCCTCGCCGGCCTAGAGAGCGATCTCGACGAAATCGATGCCGAAGCCGCCTCACGCCCCACTGGCTCTGCCCCAACACCCAGGACAGGTTCTCTCCTGGAACGGCAGCGGGGACTGCAGGAGGCCATTCGTCGGGTTTCACTGGCGAGCATCGAAGCGGGCGAGTTAGTCCGGGTGCATCCCACACAACAGGTGAGCGCGCAAGCAAACGTGTTCATCGTCTCCGGGGCCATGGTGGGCTTTGTGATATTCGCGATCCTGAGTGTACTGACCCCACGTGGCGAGGTGGCCAGGCGTCTCGCGCCGACGACATCGCTGATTCGTTCTCCTGTCGACACCTGTCGGCCTAGTGGCTGTCCTTCCTGCGGGCCGCCTGGAGGACGATGTTCAATTTCAGAGGCGTCGGAGGGTCCAGAGCAGCGCTGTATAGACGACACCTCCCATAGCGGATGCCATCAGGAAGTTGACCGGTTCCATGACGTTGAAGACTGTAAGCAGCAGAAGCGGAACCCCGAATGCCATGAGACTGGCACCAGCGGCCAACCCAACCTGCGGACCGACTGGGGTAATCGCCAACTGCCGACGCACTTGGAAGTAGGCCAGCATGCACCTGATGCTGACCGCTAGCCCCCACGCCAAAGACGCCCCGGGTAGGCCCCACAAGGGCACCAAGAAGAAGCACAGGGCGATATTGACCCCCAGTGCAATCAGGGCGTTGATCAGGCTGGTGGAGCTGCGCCCCGACATCAACAGCAGTGTATCGACTGGGCCGGAGAAAACCGCCACCATCATCGCAACGGCCATGAGCACGACCACGAGGTTCACGTTTGATCCGCCGTAGTCTTCCCCGAACAGCGCCAAGTAGATCATCGGAGCACAACCCACGATGATGTAGATCGGCCAAGATAGTGCGATGCTCCACGCCGTCGACGTCTTGTAGACGTCGCGGAGGGCGATTCGCTCCCCTTGCGTGAGCAGGACCGTGAACCTCGGCTGTAGTACTTGGCCGATCGCCTGCGTACCGAACTGGCCAAGGGCCACGAACCGGGTGGCCGCCGTGTATATGGCCGCATCCCCCGGCGACATCAGAGCCGCAATGATGATGATGTCGGCACGTTGGATACCGATCTGCGCCAGGCGTGCAATGCCTCGCGGCCAGGTGAATACCCAAAACTCTCTGCGCACCAAACGGTAGTTCTGGGAGGGCGATCCCTCTGGGAGGATACAGCGCTCGCGGGTGAATTTCCGGAACAAGAGGTACGACCAAACGCCGGCCAAGACGTAGGGAATCGCCCAGCTCACCACGAGAGCCAGCAGCGTTCCGGACACCAGATAGGCGACTGCAGCGAGGACTGGCTGCGCTCCGGTCCGGAACATCTTGTCCACGATCGCCGTCGTACGCATCCGGCCGAACGCCCGCGTCCCGGAAAGGTAGAAGTCGTTCAGCGCCGCAACAGGCAGCACGAGCGCTAGCGCACGCAGCACAGCGCCACCACTGTCATCGAGCCCCAGTACCTGCGCGAGCGAATCGGCCGAAGCCAAGAGCACTACTGCAGCGAGCACGCTGGCAGCGAGCACTGGTCGTAGCGCCGCACGGATGACCAGCGGCACCTCTGCTCCGTTGCCTTGCTTCTCATAGCGAAGGAGAAACCGACCCAGGCCAGCGTCGGTTCCCAAGGTGGTGGCGGCCAGCAGGATCAGGAACATCGACGTGGCCGAGAAGAAGACACCCGCGACTTCGGTCTCATACAGCCGAGTGACCACCAAGACCAACAAGAATCCTGCGGCGGCAGAGACCATCGCTCCCACCAACCCGATCGCCCCTCCTCGGGCGACTCGCGTCAAGTGCTTGTCGGTGCTAGCTGCTGCCGCTTCCTCGTCTTCACTGGCGTCGTCAGGACCGGGCATAGGGCACCGACCGGGCCAGCAGTCGGCGCGGTCCGTCCACATAGATGACGCCGCCGAGCTCCGCAGGCTCCACAGCCTGCGTGGACATGTTGGCCAGTTCCTGCATGCCTGTCACACCACCAGCAGCCTCGACGATCACCACGTCAACCATCGTGGTGATGACCCGAGCCCGTGAACCCCGAATTGGGCCTGCGACGATGAGGACCACATCGGCAAGACGCTTCACTTCATCGATCAGTTTCGAAGTTGAGGGCGAAAAGAGCAGATCCTCGATGTCCTCTTTGGCCATGCCAGCCGGAAGTACCCGCAAGTGGTCCCCTGCCCTCACCAGGGCTTCGCTCAGTTCGATCTGACCCCGAAGCACCTCCGTCAACCCAGGGTGGCTGTCTGTCCCACCCTGCGGGAGGCCACCGGATGCGTCCACCAGAATCGTGTCCAGCGTGCCACTCGCCGTGGCCTCAGCCATTCCCCAACTGCTGAGCGGGCATTGCGACTCCGGGATGTCGCTGGCGCTCGCGAGCAAGATAGTCAGCGGACGCTTCCGAAACTGGGTCAATAGTGACACCCGCAGCTGCCGCCAACTGCTGCCGAACGTCGAGGCTGAGGACTCACCCCGGGTAGGCCCGACGCCTAGGTCACTGAAGCGGACCTGCCCGAGCAAAGGAAGGCTGGCCGCTTCGATGTCATCGACACCCTGAATACTGGCGTTGCGCTCAGAGCGGAGCACCGCTAAAACAAGCCCTGCGATGAGCCCAAGAATCAAACCTCCAAGGCTGTAAAGCGCGCGACTGTTGAGGAACCCCGAGGAGGAGATAGCAGCCGGGGTAATGACTTGGCCAGGATCAGAGGATCCCATACCCATCTCGCTCAAAGTCGTGCGAAGTTGGCCAATCTGGGTAGACACCGAGTCAATTTGCCCTTGTAACAAAGTGCGCTCCTGCGAGGGTATGGGTGCTTCATCTAGGTCGCGAAACAGCCGGTCAACCTCCTGAACGCGCTGTTCGATCTGCGCCTCGATCCGTTCAGTCAGCTCATTGCTTCGTCCCTCCGACCGTGCTCGGCGGTAGTCGAGATACGCCTCGGAGAAGGCGTCCGCCCGCCGAACCGCCATATCCCCGTCAGTCGCGGTGTACTCGAACTCCAGGATTTGCGTGTTAGGCGGCACCGTCACCGAAAGGCCCGCCAGCAACTCCTCGGACGCAATCGCCACGCCCAACTTCTCGGCACTTAATCGCGCCACAGCATCAGAGGAGACCAACTCTGCCTCGGTGAGCAGGTTCATCAAGTCCTCACCCGAGCCATCAGGAGAGAACGGGTTACCCTCGAGGGGAGCAATGAGTACCGCAGTCCTTGCCGTCACGCTGTCGGCACGAAGGGTTCCTCCCACAAAGCCGAGCGCTGCGCCCACGACGGCCAGCACGATCGTGAGAATAAGGCCGCGCCGCAGCGCGGCGCCTAGGAGCATGCCGCGCGAAGACGGACCCAGTTCTTGTGCCACAGATAATCTCCCCTGTTGGTTCGGGCCGCCGTAGTGTCCACCGGGATGGACGACATGCAGTTTGACGATTTATGATAAGCGAGGCACTTTACGCCCGATCATTGACTACTGCCCAACTGACCGGAAGGGCCAGTCGACATCAGTTCGGACGCCGCACAGGGTGCCGTCGTAGATCTGGCCATGCGGTGCCACGCGTCGAGACACAATTGCTAGCTCAGGCCGGGAGCCTTTCCTGCCTGTTGGTCTGTGGCCCACATTCCGGTCAGCCCCCGGAAGTGCGCGATGAACTTCTCGTGCTCGTGCTCGGGGTAGTGCCCGCGCACGGTGTCGACGAGCAGCCGGTCGAAGTCGTCTGACTCGACCCAGTCGAGCACCCGCTCGGCCAGGTGCGGCAGGTGCTGCTCGCACCACTCCCAGTAGCGGTCCGTCTCGAACTCGGCGTCCGCCAGCTCGCGATAGCCCTGCATCTTCTCCTGATAGGTGCGGTCCGGGTCGTCACCGATGGCGAAGTAGTCGCGCGGGTTGCGCACGCCGATGGCCGACTTGCGGCCGGTGACGAGGCAGTACGTCGACCACCGGACCAGGGCCGTGATGGCCCAGGGGAAGTAGTAGTGCAGCGAGGTGATCGCGACGTCCGGGCAGGCGTTGGCGTAGTCGATCGGGTAGACCTCGTCCCCGGCCACCAGCATCTCGGCGGAGTTGAACTCCCAGCCGAAGAAGGCGTTGACCACCTTGCTCACGGTCTCGGCCTCCCACCCGGCCTGCGGGGAGAGGAAGTCGTGGGTGACGGCATACCGGTTGTGCATCGGCTCGTCCGGGCGGAAGTCCATCACCATCGTCTCAGGACCGATCGTCAGCGCCCGCGCGAAGCTGTCGTAGTCGACCGTCGCCTGCAGGTGCATGAGCATGCTGCCGGACTCGTCGTAGGCCTGGTGCAGCCCCTCGACGTCCTTGACCTTGGAGACCCCGCGCCAGCCGCCGCCATCGAACGGCTTCATGAAGAGTGGGTAGCCGACGTCCGCGGCGATGGTCTCGAGGTCGAAGGGGTCGTTGTACTTGCTCGAGGTGTAGGCCCAGCGCACGTTGTCCACCGGGTTCTTGTAGGGCACCAGCACCGTCTTGGGGATCTTCATGCCGAGGCGCAGCATCGCGACGTAGGCGCTGTGCTTCTCCATCGACTGGAACGTGAACGGGCTGTTGAGCAGGTAGGTGTCGTTCATCAGCGACGCCTTCTTGAGCCACTCGCGCGGGTGGTAGTACCAGTACGCCAGCCGGTCGATGACGAGCCCGTGCCGCACCGGATCAGTGAGGTCGAAGGGGTGGATGCGCACCCGCTCGCTGGTGATGGAGTGCGTCTCGCCGTCCGCCTCCACCGGCCCCACGAGCGACAGGATCGACTCGAAGGCGCGCGGCCAGTCCTCCTCCGCACCGAGCAGCAGACCGATCAGATGCGTGCGCACGTCGTTGGTCATGGGCGGAAGGTTAGCGCCTCGGTGTCCGTCGCGTCAGGGGGAGGCCGGGTATGCCCGTGCCCGGGCCGTCGCGGACAATCGAGGAGTGCTCTCCCCCGGTCCCGGTCGCCTCCTCCGCCTGCTCGCCGACGCCGAGGCGGTGACCTGGGCGCTGCTGCTGGTGGGCATGGCGTTGAAGTACCTCACCGGCACCACCGACCTGGGCGTGAGCATCGCCGGTCCCGTCCACGGCTTCGTCTTCCTCGCCTACTGCGTCGTCGTGGTCATCGTCGGCCTCGACCAGCGCTGGGGCGCCCGGCGCATCCTGCTGGGCCTGGCGAGCGCCGTGCCGCCCTTCGTGACGATCCCCTTCGAGCGCTCGGTGCGCCGCCGCGGCCTGGCCGGCGAGCGCTGGCGGCTGCGCGAGGGCACCGGGCACACCGCGGTCGAGCGGGCACTCGCAGCGGTGCTGCGCCGGCCGCTGCCCTCCGCGCTGGTGGCGCTGCTGTTCGTGGCAGGCGTCTTCAGCGCGCTGCTCGCGGTCGGACCTCCCGTCGGCTGACCGGCTGGCGCGGCCAACGCTCCACCGCGACCATCGGCCACCCAGCCACCCAGCCACCCAGCCATCCCGCACCCGGCAACCGCGGTGGGTATGAGTAGCCATCGCGACACCGAGCCACCGCGGTGGGTGTTCGTTGCCATAGCGACACAGAGCCACCGCGGTGGTTGGGCCTGTGGATGAGATCGGCGCGGGCACGGGCCGAGCGGTCACGCTGAGACTCATGAAGACGGTGATCTCGCGCCGCCAGGCGCTCGCGCAGGGCATGACGACCGGGCAGATCCGGCACAAGCTCGATCGTGGTGACTGGCAGCAGCCATTCAGGGCGACCTACGTCCAGCACACGGGGCAGGTCACGTGGCTCGAACGCGTCGAGGCGGCGGTATCGGCTCGGGGTCCCGGTGCCGTGGTCAGTCTCCGTTGCGCTCTGCACCTGTGGGGCCTCACCCGGGAGCAGCCGGCGATCATCACGTTGGCCGAGCATTTCGACACCCACCGCAGCGGCGCGCTCGAGGGCGTCAGGGTCCGACGACGTCGTCGGCTCGCCACCGCTCGGCGCTACGGGCTGCCGGTCAACACGCTGCCACAGACCATCATCGACGTCATCGCCCTTCGTCCCAGGGACAGCGACGACATGATGGCGCTCATCACCCGAGGAGTGTCCTCACGCAAGGTCACGGTGCCCGAGCTGCGCGACGAGCTCACGCACCATCCGCGACACCCGGCGCGCGAGGTCCTCACGGAGACCCTGACCGCCGCCGAGGAAGGCCTGGGCAGCGCCGCCGAGGCACGGTATGCCCGCGATGTCGAGGCGGCGCACGCCCTCCCCCGGATGCAACGCCAGGATCCGATCAGCCGTGCCGACGGCGGCACCCTGGCCCGCACGATGGACTTCCGCGACCGCGCGCGCGGGCTGGGCGTCGAGATCGACGGCAACCTCTGGCACCGGGAGAAGCAGCTCGCCGACCGGCGACGCGACCGTGAAGCAGCAGGAGCCGGTGGTGTGGTGCTCCGCGCCGGATGGGTGGAGGTGGTGGTCGACCCGTGTCGGCTGGCCGCCGATGTCGGGGCTGCCCAGCAGGCACGCGGCTGGACGGGTATGCCCCGACCCTGCGGGCACACCTGCGCCATCGCGACCGACCCCCGCTGGGCAAGCGCCGGCTGAGACCGAGCGAACTGGTCGACGACCGCGGTGGGTTGGTGTAGCCGGGGCAACGAGAAGCCACCGCGGTCCAGGAGCGGCGGTGCTCACCGCGGTCGGAAAGTGTCGCCCGGGCAACACAGGCCGCGCGCGGTCGGACCTCCCGTCGGCTGCCGCGCGCGGTCGGCCCCGGGGGCGCGGGCCGCCTCAGCAGAAGCGCGGCAGGTGGTGCTCCAGCTGCTTGCGCCACCACGGCCAGTCGTGGGCGCTGTCGTGGCCCCACAGGTCGAACTCGTGCGGGATGCCCTTGTCGGCCAGGATCCCCGCCATCCGGTGCGCCCCCGGCAGCGACTGGGTCGGGTGCACCTCGAAGGCGCCCTGACCGGCGACCAGCAGGATGTTGGCGTGCTCGCGCACCCACTGCAGGTGGTCGCCCTCCATGCCCGCGACATACGCCGTGGGGTTGACGAAGTAGGTCGCCTCGCCCAGCTCGCCCCACCCGTGCCACGAGCTGGGGTCGAAGTTGCCGGACAGGCTGATGCCGACGCCGAAGACGTCGGGCCGCTTCAGCGCGAAGTTGACCGCGTGGAAGCCGCCCATGCTGGCCCCGACGGTCACGATGCGGTCGTGCCCCGGTGAGTCCTCGTCGACGAGCGGCACCACCGTGTCCAGGATCCAGCGCTCGTATGCCCCGTGCCGGCGCGCCCGCTCCTCGGTCGGCAGGCTGTTGTCGCTCCAGGTCAGGTGGTCGAAGGAGTCGACCGCGTAGAGCTTGATCCGGCCGTCGGCCAGCAGCGGGGCGACGGCGTCGAGCATCCCGTTGTTCTCGAAGTCCCACGCCCGGCCGGCCTCGGAGGGGAAGACCAGCACCGGCCGGCCCCAGTGGCCGTAGCGGATGACCGCGCCCCGTCCGACGCCCTCGGTGTCGAGATCGATCTGCTCGCGCTCCATGGCTCTCCTCACCCGGCTCGACCGCCGGCCGACCCGACGTGGGGGCAAGCCTGCCACACCTCATACATCGCGCACCGGCGGTTCACAGCAGGCACATAGCCCCGGGCGGCGGAATGGACTCACACCACCGGACACCACCCCCGAGGAGCACCCATGAACGCCTTGATCCTGCCCGCCGTCGACCTGCTCGCGATCGTCCTGCTGACCTTCGCGATCTACCTCCCCCGGCACCGGCGCACCGAGCTGGTCCCGGCCTTTCTCGGGGTCAACGTGGGGGTGCTGGCCGTCAGCATGGCCCTCACCTCCTCGGCCGCGGCGGTCGGTCTGGGCCTCGGGCTCTTCGGCGTCCTGTCGATCATCCGGCTGCGCTCCAGCGAGCTCAGCCAGCGCGAGATCGCCTACTACTTCGCCGCGCTCACCCTGGGTCTGCTCGGTGGCATCGGGGTGACCAGCCTCACTGTCGGCACCGGCCTCATGGCGCTCGTCGTGCTCGCCCTCGCGATCGGCGACCACCCGCGGGTCGCCGGGCCGCAGGAGGAGCTGCAGCAGCAGCTGGTCGTGCTCGACCGGGCCGTCACCGACCCCGACGAGCTGCACGACCGGCTGCGGGCGCTGCTCGGCGGCGAGGTCGTCACCGCCCGCACGGTGCGCCTGGACCTGGTCAACGACAGCACGCAGGTCGAGGTCGGCTGGCGGGCGTCCGGCAGGACCTCGCCGACGGTGCAGGCCCCGGCCGGCGCCTCCGTGACCCGCGAGGCGGTCACCCGATGAGCCCGCTCGCCAGCCTCTCCCCCATCTCGCTGACGGACCTGGTCGCCGAGTCGGCCCTGCTCACCCGGGTGGACCGCAAGTACCTCCTCACCACCGCCCAGGTCGACGCCGCCCTCACGGACCTGCCCGCCGGGACGCGCGTCCTGGAGATCGAGGGCCTGCGCCGGTTCGACTACGCCTCGACCTACTTCGACACCGAGGACCGACAGAGCTACCGCCTCGCCGCCACCGCGCGACGCCGTCGCTGGAAGGTCCGCACCCGCTCCTACCTCGACACCGGGACCTGCTGGCTCGAGGTCAAGACCCGCGGTCCGCGCGGCACCACGGTCAAGGCGCGCCAGCCCCACCCCGTCGGTATGCCGTCCGCCCTCACCGCGGACGCGGCCGGCTTCGTGGAGCGCACACTGCGCGACCAGGGGGTGCCGCTGCCCCGGGACGGGTGGGACGCGGCACCCGCGCTCGACACGGCATACCGCAGGACGACGCTTGCCCTCGCCGACGGCGCCCGAGCCACGATCGACACGGCGCTGCGCTGGACCTCGCCGGACGGCACCGAGCTGGCGCCCGACGGAGTCGCCATCGTCGAGACCAAGGGCGGGTCCACCCCGACCTCGCTGGACCGCGCGCTCTGGGCCGCCGGTCACCGGCCGGTGCGGATCAGCAAGTTCGCCACCGGCCTGGCCCTGCTCGACCCGACCCTGCCCGCGCACCGCTGGCACCGCCTGCTCACGACCACCGGCCCGTTGGCCGCCTGACCCACCACCCACCGAAGGAGAACCACCATGAGCACCACCCGCACCCGCCTGCGCACCACCGCCGCCAGCCTCGCCGTCGCCGCCCTGATCGCCGGCTGCGGCGTCCAGGGGAGCACCGGCAGCACCGCCGCCGGCAGCACCGTCAGCACGAGCACCTCTGACAGCGAGGACTCGACCGAGGAGACGAGTGCCACGGCCGAGGAGAGCGCCGCGGCGTCCGAGGACGGCGAGGCCGCCGACGACGACACCGAGGAGGCGATCGGCAGCGTCGGCCTCACCACCCACGCCGACGGCGACGAGGCCGACTACGACGCGGCGAGCGCGGTGTCGGTCGAGCTGGCCGACGACGGCGGCAGCAGCGCCGGGAGCGGTGTCGAGGTCAGCAGCACCGAGGAGGGGACCGACCTGGTGACGATCACCGAGGCCGGCACCTACGTCCTCTCCGGGACCCTGACCGACGGCCAGGTCGTCGTCGACGTGCCCGAGGAGGACGACGTCACCGTCGTGCTCGACGGGGTCGAGATCACCAGCTCGCTCGGGTCGGCGCTGCAGATCAGCTCCGCCGAGGACGCGACCGTCGTGCTCGCGGACGGCTCGGACAACGCCCTGACCGACCCCGAGACGTATGCCCAGACCGAGGCAAGCGTCGACGAGGAGACCGGCGAGGAGGTGGACGCGCCCAACGCGGCGCTCTACTCCACCGCCGACCTCACCATCGCGGGCACCGGGGTGCTGACCGTCGAGAGCTACGGCAGCGACGGCATCACGAGCAAGGACGGCCTGGTGATCCTCTCGGGTGAGATCACCGTCAACGCCGTCGACGACGGGATCCGCGGCAAGGACTTCCTGTCGATCCAGGGCGGCACCCTCACGGTCACCGCCAACGGCGACGCGCTGAAGTCGGACAACACCGAGGACGGCACCGGCATCATCGCCGTCTCGGGTGACTCGACCGAGATCACCGTCGCGGCCGGCGACGACGCCGTGAAGGCCGAGAACGTCATCGACCTCGTCGACGGCACCCTGACCGTCACCCAGTCGCTCGAAGGACTCGAGTCGGCCCGGATCGTCGTCGAGGGCGGCACCACCGAGGTCACCGCGAGCGACGACGCGCTCAACGCCGCCTCCGACACGGTCACGCCGAGCGTGGAGATCAGTGGCGGCGAGCTCACCCTCACCTCGGACGGCGACGGTCTCGACTCCAACGGCACGGTCACGATGACCGGCGGCACGGTCGTGGTCAACGGACCCACGATGGACGGCAACGGCGCCGTGGACGTCGACGGTGACTTCCTCCTCTCCGGCGGCACCCTCACCGCGGTGGGCAGCGCCGGGATGATGATGGCACCGTCCACCGACAGCGAGCAGGCCTCGATCGCCACCGCTCTGTCCGGCTCGGTCGCGGCCGGCGAGACGCTCACCGTGACGGACGCCGACGGCGCCGTCGTCGCCGAGGTCGAGGTGACCAAGGACACCGCCTCGCTCGTCCTGTCCACCGCCGACCTGGTGGCCGGAGAGACGTATACCGTCACCGCCGGCGGCACGGAGATCGCCACGGCGACGGCCGGGGAGTATGCCCAGGGCGGCATGGGTGGTGGGCCGCGCCCCTGACCCGCACTCGTTGATTTTCCTCGCGGAAATCCGTCTGCAGGATGACGCCCCGGTCTGGTGACCTCACCAGACTGGGGCGAGTGCAGTCACAGGATCGCGTGCGTGTCGTCGAGGGAGATGCAGAGGGACACTCTGGCCGGACCCTAGGTCAGGCCGAGCTGGTCACCTCGGACCACGCCGTGATGCGGGTGGGCTACAGGGAGCCCACCCCGTCGCTTCCGCTGCACGTCGTGCTCGTCCCTGTCGCGGCAGGGGGCGACAGGGACGAGCACACCAAGATCGACGTGGTGGAGGTGCTCACCGCCGAGAACGGCGAGAGTATGGTGGCGCTCCGCCTCGCGCGGGCGTCCCCGGGTGGACGCAGCCTCGGGTGGTCGGTCTCGCCTCGCTGACCTCCAAGCCCTGGTGGTGCAAGCTCTTCCCCTCGATGTGCTAGACCCGTCATCTGCGTTAATGACGAACCACGGAAGGAGTGGTCGTGACCGGCACTGCTCCTGAGGTACGACGGACCCTGGCGCAGCAGCACTGGCGACGAGCAGGTCAGGCGGCGAACGTCCTGGCCGTGCTGACGGCCGGGCTGCTCGACCTCGTGACCGCCGGAGTGCTGTCCGGTCCGCTGCGCACCTTCGGCGGCATGGAGATCTCGGGTCTGGCCATGGCGCCTCCCGTGCTCGTCATGGTCGCTCTCCTCTTCGTCAGGAGGCGCTATCCGCTGCCGGTCCTGCTGGCGACCACCGGCATCTCGATCGCCGCCATGCTGGTCTTCACCACGGCGCAACCGCTCTTCTGCGTCCTGGTCGCCCTGCACGCAGCGTCGCGACGGGGCAGCCTGCGCCGTTCACTGCTCGCCCTCGGGATCGCCCTGACCACGGTTCCCATGGTGGTGCTCGCGGTGCACAGGTCCTACGACGACCCCGCGCCGCTCGACTGGATCTTCCCCGGCGTGTTCTTCACCGTCGTCGTGATGACCGCTTGGGGGGTCGCGACCCGCGACCGACTCTCGCACGAGCGCAACCGGGACCTGCACGGCGCGATCGACGTCCGCGCCGAGGAAGCTGCGCACGCCGAGCGGCAACGCATCGCCCGCGAGCTGCACGACATCGTCGCCCACTCGGTCAGCGCCATGATGATGCAGGCCGCCGGCGCCCGCGCCATGAGCCAGTCCGTCGCGAAGGACGCACCGGACGACGCACGGTTCGACACGGTCCAGCGCGCCCTCGGCACGATCGAGTCGACCGGGGCGCAGAGCATGCGCGAGCTGCACCGGCTCCTCGGCGCGCTGCGCGAGGACCAGATCCACGGCCACCTGCCCAGCAGCCTCGACCTCGACCACGCCCCCAGCGCCCAGCCCGGGCTGGACGACATCGACGCCCTGGTGGAGGTGCCGCGCAGCAGCGGCCTCATCGTCGAGGTCCACCGCTCGGGGCACGCGCGGACGGTCGACCCGTCGGTGGGCGCGGCGGCATACCGGGTGGTGCAGGAGTCGCTCACCAACGCGCTCAAGCACGCCGGGCGCGGTGCGCTCGTGGACGTCTACCTCGCGTGGCAGGACACCGAGCTGCAGGTGCAGGTCCGCTCCCGCGCCAGCCACGGGATGCGTCCGGGGACTCCCAACGGCGGCACCGGGCTCCGCGGGCTGCGCGAGCGGGTGGGGCTCGTCGGCGGGAGTTTTGAGGCCGGGTGGTCCGGTGAGGAGTTCATCAACACCGCCGTCCTGCCGGTGCGGCCGCCCACGAGCGGAGGCCCGGCCGAGCGGCCGGCACCCGGCACGGCGGGGTGGGAGTGAGCATCACGGTCGTGATCGCCGACGACCAGCAGGAGGTCCGCGAGGGCCTGGAGATGCTGCTGGGCGTGCACGGCGACATCGAGGTGGTCGGCCTCGCCGCGGACGGCGACGAGGCGGTCGCGCTGACCGAGCAGACCTCGCCCGACGTCGTCGTCATGGACATCCGGATGCCGGGGACGGACGGCATCGAGGCCACCCGCCGGATCGTGCAGGAGTGTCCGGAGCAGGGGGCCGTCACGACTGTCCTCATGCTCACGACCTTCGACCACGACGACGCGCTCTACGGCGCGCTGCGGGCCGGGGCGTCGGGCTACATGCTCAAGGACGCCGCCCCCAGCCGGCTGCCCGACGCGATCCGGCAGGTTGCCGCGGGCGAGTCCTGGATCGACCCGAGCGTGGCGGGCAAGGTCATCGAGACCCTGCGCGACACGGCGCCGCGGGACGCCCAGGGGCTGCCGGACCTCGACCTGCTCTCCCCGCGCGAGCTCGAGGTGCTGAAGCTCATGGGCGACGCGCCCTCCAACACCGACCTCGCCCGGCAGCTCTACGTCTCCGAGGCGACGATCAAGACCCACATCTCCCGTTTGCTCATGAAGACCGGCAGCTCCGAGCGCGCCCAGCTCGTCGCCCTGGCCTACAAGACCGGTCTCGTCCAGCCCTGACCCTTCTCTGAGGGCCGCGCGGCGTACCAAGTTCGTCGCCTCGCGCGGGAGGACGGGGAGCCGTGACCGCCGGCCCGCAGGAGATCCTCCGGCCTGCGCGCTGATCCGCAGGAAATGCGCCCTGACCTGCGAAAACGCCGTTTGCGAGGCCTCCGTGAGCGCCGACATACTCGTCCGGTGCCCACCCGCATCGGACTCTTCGGCACCGGACGCCTCGGCTCGGCGATCCGGCGGCTCGCCGACTCCCGGGACGACGTCGACGTCGTCTGGGCAGTCGGCAGCGGCGAGCCCGAGCCCCGGGAGGCGGTGGACGTCGCGATCGACGTCAGCACCGGCACGGCCGTCGCCGCGCACCTCGCGTGGGCGCAGCTCAGCGGCACCGATCTCGTGGTCGGCGCGACCGGCTTCGACCCCGCGCTGCTCGACACCGAGCTGGGCGTGCGGGTGCTCGTCGCACCGAACTTCTCCCTCGGTGTCGCCCTCGCCCGCCGCGTGAGCAGACTGCTCGGCGGGTATGCCGCCGCGCACCGCGCTGCGGGCATACCGGTCGACCTCGCGGTCACCGAGACCCACCACCGCCACAAGGTCGACGCACCCAGCGGCACCGCGCTCTCCCTGCGCGACGCGCTGGCCGACGCTGCCGGTGCCGGCGCAGCGGACGTCCAGACCACCAGCCTGCGACTCGGGGAGGTCGTGGGCGAGCACGAGGTCACCCTCGCCTCCCCCACCGAGACGATCACCCTCCGGCACACCGCACACGGCCGCGACCTCTTCGCCACCGGGGCCCTGACGGCCGCACTCTGGCTCACCGACCGGCCCGGACCGGGCCTGTTCACCCTCGACGACCTCGCCGAGGACCACCTGAAGGAGACAGCATGAGCAGCAGCCTCACCGCAGCACCGTTCACCGGTCTCGGCGTCGCCCTGGCGACGCCGTTCACGACCGGGACCGACGCCGTGGGCGGCTCGCGAAAGCCCGCTGTCGACCACGACGCCTTCGGCCGCCTCGTCGAGCACGTGATCGCCGACGGGCGGGGGATCGACTGGCTCGTCGTCCTCGGCTCCACCGGCGAGGCCGCCACGGTCACCGACGTCGAGCGGCACGCGCTGGTGCACCAGGCCGTCGAGCTGGCCCGCCGCGACGACCGCCGCATCCCGGTCGTCGTGGGGGTCGGGCACAACGACACCGAGCGCACCTGCGAGCTCGCCGCGCAGGCCGCGGCCGCCGGGGCCGACGCCCTGCTCGTCGTCACGCCGTTCTACAACAAGCCCCAGGTCAGCGGGCTGGTAGCGCACTACCGCGCCGTCGCCGACGCGGCGCCGGGGCTGCCGATCATCGCCTACAACGTGCCCGGCCGCACCGGCTGCAACATCACTCCCGAGGCGCTGCGGGCAATCTGGGAGATCGACCAGGTCGTCGCGATCAAGGAGAGTTCGGGCGACCTGCGCCAGGTCGCCCGGATGTGCCAGGAGGCGCCGCAGGGCCGTGCGGTGCTCGCCGGGGACGACGACCTCGCGCTGGCCGGCATCGCCGTCGGCGCGCAGGGGCTGGTCTCGGTGTGCGCCAACGTGGTACCGACCGAGACCCGGCGCCTCGTGCACGCCGCCATGGCTGGCGACCTGTGCCTCGCCCGCGAGACCGTCACGCTGCTGGCGCCGACGATGGCAGCGATGTTCGTCGAGACCAACCCGGTGCCGGTCAAGGCGGCGCTGGCGTGCCTCGGGCTGGCCACCGCACAGGTACGGCTGCCGCTCTCCCCAGCCGAGCCGGACACCTTGTCGCAGGTCCAGACCGCGCTGGCCGACCTGCAGGCCGCCCGCCGCGATGGCTCGGCGTCGATCGGCCGGCTGCCGGAGCGAGTCGCCGTCCCGCACGACACCTCGGCGCTGGCGTCGTGAGCACCGTCGGCACCATGGAGTCCATGACTCCGCAGGACACGACCGACGACACCTCGCTGCGCCAGGTCTTCGCCGAGGGCAGCGGCATCGACCCGACGGTGCAGCACGTGGAGGAGCTGCTCGCCGGGCTGGAGGACGGCTCGATCCGGGCCGCCCGTCGCGCCGAGGACGGCACCTGGGCCGCGCACGGCTGGGTCAAGCGCGGCATCCTCGCCGCCTTCCGGCTCAGCGAGACCGTCGAGCTCGACTGGCCGGGCGGCAGCGTCGACAAGTCGCTCGTGCCGGCGCGCCGGATCACGGCGGGCGACGGCATACGCCTCGTGCCGGGCGGCACCTCCGTCCGCCGCGGCGCGCACCTCGCGCCTGGGGTCGTCGTCATGCCGCCGAGCTATGTCAACGTCGGCGGGTATGTCGGCGCCGGCTCGATGGTCGACAGCCACGTGCTCGTCGGGTCGTGCGCGCAGGTCGGCGAGCGGGTGCACCTGTCGACGGCCGTGCAGCTGGGTGGCGTGCTGGAGCCGGTCGGTGCCCGCCCGGTCGTCGTCGAGGACGACGTCTTCGTCGGGGCGCAGTGCGGGCTCTACGAGGGCGTGGTCGTGCGTCGCGGTGCCGTGCTGGCACCGGGCGTCACGCTGACCTCGGGGACGACGATCTACGACCTGGTCGACCAGCGGGAGCTGCGCGGCGAGGTGCCCGAGCGCGCCGTCGTCGTGCCCGGCTCCCGCCCGGCGCGCGGTGACTACGCCGACGTCCTCGGGCTCTCGCTCTACGCCCCGGTGATCGTGAAGTACCGCGACACCGCGACCGACGCCGCCACGGCGCTCGAGGAGTCGCTGCGGTGAGGACGGCCTCGCGGGTGGCAGGCCAGGGCCTGTCACCCATCCGACGCATGACGCTCGGAGCCCCGCCGGACGCGATCAACCTCGGGCTCGGCGAGCCCGGGTGGCCGCTGCCGACCGGACAGGCCGCGCGTCCCGACGAGGGCTCGGCCGACCTGTCCTACGGGCCCAACACCTCCGACCCGGCTCTGGTGGAGGCGATCGCCGGCTACGCCCAGGCCCGCGGTTCGGCCACGGTCGGTCCGGACGGGGTCATGGTCACCGCCGGCAGCCAGGCGGCGCTCTTCGCGCTCTTCCAGGCGTATGCCGAGCCCGGATCGGCCGTGCTCGCGCCCGACCCCGGCTTCGTCGCCTACCCCACCCTCGCCCGGCTGTGCGGCGCGACGCCGGTCGGCTACCCGCTCGGCCCGGACGGTGACCTCGACGCTGACGCGCTGCTCGCGGTGCTGGGCGAGCACGGGCATACCTCCCTGGTCGTGCTCAACCACCCCGCCAACCCGACCGGTGGGTTGGCCTCTGCCGACGCGCTCGATCGGGTCGCCGAGGCGTGCGCGGAGCGCGACGTGCTGCTCGTCAGCGACGAGGTGTATGCCGAGCTGTGGGTCGACGGGCCGCCCGCCTCGCTGCGTGATGTCACGCACACGGGCGTGGTGCTGGGGTCGATGAGCAAGGCCTTCGGCGCGCCCGGGCTGCGGATCGGCTGGGTGACCGGTGACCCCGAGGTGCTCGCACCTGCTCGACTGGTGCACAACGCGATGACGACGGCCCCGTCGCGGCTATCGCAGCGCGCCGCGCTCGCGCTGCTCGGGGCCGCCGGCGAGGTGCTCCCCGCGGCGCGCGAGCAGCTCCGCCTGCGCTGGGACGCGGTCGAGCGACTGGCCGCCAGCGGAAAGGGACATCGGTCTCTGGGCGACGGGCCCCCGAAAGCTCGGTCCAGAGATGCGGCGCGCGCGGGGTTCTACCTCTGGCTCCCGCTCCCGGGCGACGTGGACCCCAACGACACCGAGGCCTTCGCGCTGCGACTACGCGACGAGGGCGGCGTGACCACGATCCCCGGCACCGCCTTCGGAGTGCGCGGCTCGGGCTTCCTGCGGGTGAGCCTCGGCGGGCCGGTGGAGGATCTCGAGGAAGGACTGCGGCGCCTGGCGCCCTGGTGGAAGGCATGATCTTGACCGCTGCGACGACCGACCTGTTCGCCTTCGACGAGGCGAGACTGGCCGAGCTCACGACCCGGCACGGCACGCCGTTCTTCGCCTACGACCTGGCCGCGGCGCGGGAGCGCTTCACCGGGCTGCGGGCCGCGCTCCCGGCCCGGGTCCGGCTCGCGTATGCCGTGAAGTCCAACCCGGGGCTGCCCCTGCTGGAGACCTTCGCCGAGCAGGGTGCATGGTTTGACTGCGCCAGCGCGGGCGAGGTCTCGACCGCGCTGGCGGCCGGCGCGACGGGACAGGGCATGGTCTTCGCCGGACCGGCCAAGACCGAGCGCGACCTGCAAGCGGCGCTGTTTGCCGGTGCCCGGATCCAGGTCGACGGGATCGAGGACGTGGCGCGGCTGCACGACCTGCACACCGGGGACCACCCGCTGCCCGTCAACGTCCGCGTCAACCCTGCCGCGGGTGTGTCGGAGGTCGCGACCATCATCGGCGGTGGAGGCCCGAGCGCCTTCGGCGTCGACGAGGAGGTGATGGAGGACTTCGTGACGGAGGCGGCCCGCTACGACCGGGTCGAGATCAGGGGGCTGCAGGTCTTCGCCGCGAGCAACGAGCTGGACGCGGGCAGGTTGCTGGCCAACCACCGCACCGCGCTGCGGATCGGGCAGCGGCTGCAACAGCTGGTGGGTCGCGAGCTGGACCTGATCGACATCGGCGGCGGGCTCGGCATCCGGTATGCCCTCACCGAGCCGACGCTCGACGTCCGCGCCCTGGGCGCCGGGCTGGGTCGGATCCTGGCCGAGCACGACTGGTTCACCGGTGAGCTGCTGCTGGAGCCGGGTCGCTGGCTGTCCGGCCCGACGGGGGTCTACGCCGCGCGCGTGGTGCGGACGAAGGTCTCCCGCGGCGAGCGCTTCGTCATGCTCGAGGGCGGGATCAACCACCTGCTCCGGCCGCTGCTGACCGGGCAGTCGTTTCCGACGCTGGCCGTCCGCAACGGCGAGGGGGTGCTGGCGGGCGAGTCCTCGGCCGCCACGCTGGCCGGGCCGCTGTGCACGTCCTTGGACCGCGTGGGGACCGGCGACCTCCCCACCGACCTCCGCCCTGGTGACGTCGTGGTCTTCGGGCAGACCGGTGCCTACGCCTACACCCAGGCGATGAGCCATTTCCTCTCGCACGCGCTTCCGGAGCAGCACTGGGTAGGCTGAGCCGGCCGTCGCTCCCGTTCACCTCAGATCGTCACGACGATCTTGCCGCCGGGACTGCCCTGCTCGGAGAGACGGTGCGCCTCGGCGATGTCAGCCAGCTCGAAGGTGCGCGCCACGTTGACCCGCAGCGAGCCCGCGTCGACCAGGGCGGCGAGCGCGTCGAGGTGGTCACGGTCCGGCCGCACGAAGACGTACTTCCCGCCGAGCTCGCTCACAGCGGCGGCGTCTATCACCGACGCCACCCGCGCTGGGTCCTTGACCTGCGCCGCCGCGTCCGCGAGCGCGTCCCCGCCGACGAGGTCGAGGACGGCGTCGACGGGCTCGGCGAGCTGCTCGCTGACCGGCCCGGCGTGGTGGTCGAGGACCTTGGAGGCGCCGAGACCGCGGACCAGGTCGTGGTGCGCGGGCGAGGCGGTGCCGATCACCTCGGCGCCGAGCGCGGCCGCGATCTGGACCGCGAGATGGCCGACGCCACCGGAGGCCGCGTGCACGAGCACCCGGTCGCCGGCCTGGACCTGCAGCGCCTCGGTCAGCACCTGGTATGCCGTGAGTCCGGCCAGCGGCATCGCGGCGGCCTCCTCGAAGGACAGGTCCTCCGGCATACGCGACACCGTGCGCTCCGGGGCGGGGACGAGCTCGGCGGCCGTACCGTGGGAGACGTCGTCACGGCGGACGTAGCCCCAGACCCGGTCGCCGACCTGCAGCCCGGTGCGGACGGCGGGGCCAACCGCCTCGACCACCCCGGCGACGTCCCAGCCGGGGACGATCGGCAGGTGGTGCGGGTAGGCGCCCTGCAGGTAGCCCTCCCGGATCTTCCAGTCGACCGGGTTGACGCTGGTGGCGTGGGCGCGGACCAGCACGGTGTCCGGCCCGACCGGCGGGTCGGGCCGCTCGCCCACGGTCAGGACGTCGGCTCCGCCGAAGGTCTCGTAGCTCGCTGCACGCATGGGGTCGTCCTCCTCGGGTCGGGACCGTGCGTGGGTGACGCACGGCAGGGAGAACGCCCACGCGCGGACACTATTCCTGGGGCGTCGCGGCGGGCGTGGGCTCCGGCTCGTCGTCCAGGTCACGCATACCCCGCACCGGGGAGAGCGCCACCGGGAGCGTCGCCACCGCCATGAGCACCGTGCCGGCCAGCGCCGTCGGCCAGGCGCCCCACACCGTCACGAGCACGCCGGCGACCAGCGCCCCGACCGACAGCGCACCCCAGGAGAGCAACCGGTAGGCCGAGTTGACCCGCCCCCGCAGCCGAGCGGGCACCGCGAGCTGACGCACCGTCACCGCCTGCGAGTTCGCCACCCCGATGCCGAGCCCGGAGACCAGGAAGGCCACCGCCAGCACGACCAGGGACCGCAGGCTCGTGCTCCCGCTGAGCAGCACCCCGACCAGCGGGGCGGTGTTGCCCAGCAGCATGGACACCACGAGCGAGCGTCCGTAGCCCGCCCAGCCGGTCAGCCGGGCACTCAGTCCGGCCCCGAGGAAGGCCCCGACCCCTCCCGCCATGAGGACCAGCCCGAGCGCGAGCGGGCCGTCGCTGCGCCCGCCCACCACCGCGACGGTCAGCGCCAGCATGAAGACCTCGTTGCCGAGGTTCCACACCGTCGCCTCCGCGGCCAGCGCCCGCACGACGCGGTGGCGCAACATCGTGACCAGACCCTCCTTCGCCTGCGCCAGCGTGCCTCCCTCCGAGGGCTCCACCTCCGGCTCCGCCAGCCGGACGCGGCGCAACAGCAGCGCCGAGACGAGATGGGTCGCGGCGTTGACCAGCACGGCGACCGGCGCCGTCACCGCCTGCACGAGCGCACCACCCAGGCCGGACCCGCCGATGCCGACGGCCGACTGCGTCGCGGTGATCCGCGCGTTGGCGTCCGGCAGCTGCTCCGGTGTGACGACGTGGGGCAGGAAGGAAGAAGTCCGCGAGCATGTGGAGCACCGCCAGCGCCCCAACCGCGAAGGTCGCGGCCACCAGGAGCGGCACGGTGAGCTGCCCGGTCAGCGCCAGGACCCCCACCGTCAGCAGCAGGCCGGCCCGCCCGAGCTCGGCCCCGATCATCAGCGGGCGACGCCGCCGGTTGTCCACGAGCACCCCGAGCCACAGCGTGAGCAGCAGGTAGGGCAGGAAGGTCGCGGTGCGCACCCACGACAGCTCTTGCGCGCTGGCCCCGAGCGTGACGAGCGCCAGCACCGGCAGCGCCAGCTCCCCGATCTCGCCACCGACGGCACCCGCCGTGCTCGCGCCCCACACCCGACGGTAGTCACGGTTCACCCACGCGCTCGTAACCTTTGTCATGCGAATGAAAGTTCTCAAGCATCCCCGTCGCCGCAACCGGTGTCGGTCGGTCACCGGTTAGGATGAGGTATGCCGACACGACCTGCCCCGAGCGCCCCGGGCCAGCTCGAGCTGGTGCGCAGCTTCGTCAACACGCTCGACGTCGAGGCCGACGTCGACCAGCTGGCCGACGCGGAGTCATGGGCCACCTGGGCGGTGAGTCACGGCATACCCGAGCCGGCGTCGCGGTCCGAGCTGGCGCGGCTGCGGGACCTGCGCGAGGCGATGCGGACCGGCCTGCTGGCCAACCACGACCGCGCGCCATTGCCGCCCTGCGTCCGGCAGAGCCTTGACGACGCCCTCCTCTGGTCGCGGGCCCGTCCGATTCTGGGCACGGTCGGCATCACGCTGGAGGTGGGCGCCACCGGAGCGCGCGGCCTCGCCGGGCGGCTCCTGGCGATCGTTGGCGACGCCCTGGCCGACGGGACGTGGTCACGCCTCAAGGCCTGCCGTGACGACAGCTGCCGGTGGGCGTTCTACGACCGGTCCCGCTCCCGCACCGGCCAGTGGTGCTCGATGGACGTCTGCGGCAACCGCAACAAGCAGGCCCGCTGGCGGGACCGTCAGGGCTGACAGGGTCGCGACATCTCAGTGCCGGCGCAGGTCGAGCGCCAGGACCATGTCGAGCGCGTCCTCCACCGTCGCCATCTCAGCAGCAGTGAGGTGCCCGACCCGGGCGCCCAGCCGACCGGTGTCGACGGCCCGCAGCTGCTCGACGAGCACGCGCGTCGGTCGGTCGCCGATCGAGATCGAGGGTCGGAAGGTGCGCTCGGGCGCCGACACCGACGTCGGCGCGAGGATCACCGTGGAGAGCGGAAGGTCCTCGGACTGCACGACGACTCCGAGCCTGCGCCCCCGCTGCTCATGTCCTCGCGCTCGACGATCGTGCGGCACCTCGTAGACGTCACCGCGCGCCAGCATCGTCCCAGTCCTCCATCACGCGGCGCACCGCTGCCCGGTCGTCGGGGTCCGCCATCGCGCGTAGCGCCTCGACGCGCATCCGCTCGCGCCGCCGCAGCCGCGCGGCCATCACCAAGGCGTCGCGGACAGCCTCCGACACGCTCAGTCCGTTCGCCGTCAGCTCCTGCAACGCTGTTTCCGCCGCCCCACTGATCCGTACGTTCACGAGACTCATGGTGGCAGGCTACCGGGATGTAAGACATGTGTGTTACAGCAGGCTGTGGATACCCGCGACGTCGGGCTGCACCTGTACCTCGAGAGGTGCGTGCCTGGATGCCGGGTCACTCCTGAGCCGGCCGTAGGTCAGGACGTCCACCCGCTCGCCGTCGATGAGGAATTTCCCCCGCTCGCGCCCCTCCGGCAGGAAGCCAGCCGCCCGGGCCACCCCGCCGGAGGCCGGGTTGTCGACGCGGTGCCCGAGCTCGAACCGCTCCAGGCCGTCGGCCAGGAGGCGGTCGCACACCGTGGCGACGGCCCGCCCCATGACGCGCCGGCCGCGGTGCTCGGCGTGCATCCAGTAGAAGACCCACCCAATGCGGTTGGCCTCGTCCACGGTGACGCCGACCACGCCCACGAGCCGGTCGGCGCAGGTCACGGCATACCCTCGCCTCCCCTCCGCCTGCAGCCAGGTGACGTAACCCCGCGCCGACCCGAGATCGCTGACCTCGCCCTGGCGCGCCATGTCCGGGGCGCTGCGGAAGGCCTCGAGCACGGCCGCGGCGTCGCCGTCGCGCACGGCGCGCAGCCGGTATGCCTCTGCTCCAGGATCGTCGGTCACGTCGCCACGGTAGGGCCCGCGAGGCAGCGGCGCACGGGTTTTTACCCGACGTGCTCGGTGGCCCTACGCTGGTGCGGTGCTCCTGGGGATCCCTGACTACGGGACGTTCTTCGTCGCCGCGCTGCTCATCATCTTGCTGCCCGGGCCGAACTCGATGTTCGTGCTGTCCGAGGCGGCTCGTCGCGGCATCGGTCGAGGCTGGTCGGCCGCGGCCGGTGTCTTCGTGGGCGACTCGGTGCTCATGGGGCTCACCTTCCTCGGCGCCGCCTCGCTGCTGCAGGGCAACCCCGTGGTCTTCAGCGTCGTGAAGTACCTCGGCGCGGCCTACCTCGCCTGGATCGGCTTCCGCCTGGTGCGGGCCGGCATCGCCGCCTTCGGCCAGCAGCAGCCCGCGACGGCGGAGGAGACGGTGGCCCCGCCCCGGCGCGGCGGCTCCTTCCTCACGGCGCTGGTGCTGAGCCTGCTCAACCCCAAGGCCATCCTGTTCTTCGTCGCCTTCTTCGTGCAGTTCCTCCGCCCGGACTCGGCACGGCCACTGCTCGACTTCCTCGTGCTCGCGACGACGATGCAGGTGCTGAGCATGATCTACCTCGGTCTGCTCATCGTGGGCGGCACCGCGCTCGCCCGCGGTTTCAGCCGGCACCGCCGCACCTCGGGCGGCCTGACCGGGCTCGTCGGCGCGGTCTTCGTCGGCTTCGGCGTCAAGCTCGCCGCCGCCTCGCTCTGAGCGCCACGCTGAGAGCACGTCTCAGCGGGAGCGGTGCTCCGCCCGCTGCAGACGCAGCGGCAGCAGGCTGATGTGCCGGTGCTCCGGCCGGTCCTCGGGCGCCTGGCTCACCCGGTCCCCGTAGCGCCGGCTGACCCAGGCCGCGCTGAGCCCGTGGAGGTAGACGCTGAGCAGGATGGTCCACCCGGCGACGACGAAGATCTCCTCCGACATGGGCAGGCCCGCCGTCGTCACCACGAGGACGGCGTAGACGATCGACGCCAGCCCCCGCGGCCCGGCCCAACCGACGTAGAGCACGGTCGGCGCGCTCACCCCGCTGCCCAGCAGCGCCACCGTCGTCGCCAGCATCCGCACGACCAGCAGGCTGGCCAGCGCGTAGATCAGGTGGCCCGGGTCGAGGTCGGCGACGAGGTCACTGGCGATCGCGCCACCGAAGAGCAGGAAGGTGAGCAACGTCAACAGCTGGCCCTCGGACTGCGCGAACGTGGTGGTGTGCTCCAGCACGGGGCGGGACGTCGCTCCGAGGACCGCGCCGGCCACGAAGGCGGAGACGAAGCCGTTGCCGCCCATCAGCTCGGCCGCTGCGTAGGAGCAGCCGGCCACCGCCACTACCCCGAGCCGCAGTGACGGTGCGGTCGTCCACGACCGCTCGTGCGCCCAGCCCAGGAGCCGCCCGCCCAGCCAGCCGGTCAGTCCGCCGACGAGCACACCCAGGCCGACGATCTGCGCGAGCAGGACGACATACCCCGCCGCGGTGTCGGTCTGCGCCAGGGCGACGTCGATGAGGATCACGACGAAGGGGACCACCAAACCGTCGTTGAGCCCGCTCTCGACGTTGAGCGTCTGGCGGATGCGCTGGGGCACCGAGGGGCTCTCCACGAAGGACTGGCCGAGCGCGGCGTCGGTGGGTGCCAGCGTGGCGGCGAGGAGGGCCAGCGCGATGAGGGGCATCGAGGGCAGCAGCAGCCACCCCACCCCGGTGCCGATGAGCACCGCCGCCGGCAGCCCGATCAGCAGCAGCCGCAGCGCCAGACTGTGCTCGCGGACCACGGTCCGCAGATCGAGCCGGGAGGCGTCGGTGAAGAGCACCAGGACCAGCGTCGCCTCCGCCAGGACGCTCACCACCTCGTCCTCCACGTCGAGCCGCACGACATCCAGCACAGCCGGGCCGAGCAGGAGTCCGGCGGTGGTGAAGAGCATCGGCATCGTGACCGGGGTGCCCGTGAGCCGCCCGGCCAGCACGCTGAAGGCGAGGACCGCGAGGGCCACCACCAGGACGATCGACACCATGCCGCTCAGCGCTCCCACTCCATGCCGCTCAGCGCTCCCACTCCTCGAAGATCAGCCAGGTCCGGGTGGCGCGGACCCCGGACACCCCCTGGATCCGGCCGAGGACGACGTCGCGCAGCTCGTGGTTGTCGCGTGCCCGCACCTCGACGAGCATGTCGAACTCCGCCCCCACCAGCGCCACCCGCTCCACCCCCGGCAGCACCTCGAGGGCGTCGAGCACCTCCCGCCAGCTCCCCTGCTCGATCGAGACCGACACGTAGGCCGCGGTCGCCAGGCCGAGCTTGTCGGGGTCGACCTGCGCGGCATAACCGGTGATCACCTTGTCCCGGTGCAACCGCTCCAGCCGGGTGTATGCCGTCGCCCGGCTGATGTGGACCCGCTCGGCGAGCGCGCGCACCGACAGCCGTCCGTCCCGGCGCAGCTCGGCGACGATCGCACGGTCCGTGTCGTCGAGCGCCGGCGCCACCTGTCCGGCAGGCGACGCCACGGCCGGTGACTGATCGGACGATCGGTCCTCAGGCATACCTCGATCCTGCCAGATGTCCACAATCTGCGGCAGGAGTGGTCCGCCTGTGCGAGCGCGCGGGACGATATCGGTCAGACGTCTAGCCGTGAGGACTCGATGATGAGCGACATCACCCACCTGCTGCCCTGCCCCGAGCCGGTGCAGCTGATCGCCGCCGACGGCACCGCCGTGGAGACGAGCGAGCAGGCGCGCGAGCGCGGCTACGCGATGCCGGAGGCCGAGGACCTGCTCGCCGTCTGGCGCGCGATGGTCATCGGCCGCCGCTTCGACGCCCAGGCGACCGCGCTGACCAAGCAGGGCCGGCTCGCGGTCTACCCCAGCTCCCGCGGCCAGGACGCCTGCCAGGTCGCCCCGGTCCTGGCGCTCGGCGAGCAGGACTGGCTCTTCCCCACCTACCGCGACTCGATGGCGCTGGTCACCCACGGCATCGACCCGGTCGAGGTGCTGACGCTGCTGCGCGGTGACTGGCACTGCGGCTACGACCCGCAGGCCACCCGCACCGCCCCGCAGTGCACCCCGCTCGCCACCCAGGCGGTCCACGCCGCCGGGGCCGCCCACGGCCTGGCCCGCCGCGGCACCGACGCGCTCGCGCTGTGCCTCATCGGGGACGGCGCGACCAGCGAGGGCGACTTCCACGAGGGCCTCAACTTCGCCGCCGTCTTCGAGGCGCCGACGGTCTTCCTCGTGCAGAACAACAAGTACGCCATCTCCGTCCCGCTCGCCAAGCAGACCAAGGCCCCGGCGCTCGCCTACAAGGGCGTCGGCTACGGCGTGCGCAGCGAGCAGGTCGACGGCAACGACCCGGCCGCGGTGCTCGCGGTCATGCGGGCGGCGTATGCCCACGCCCGCGCCGGCCACGGCCCGGTCCTCGTCGAGGCGCACACCTACCGCATGGAGGCGCACACCAACGCCGACGACGCGACCCGCTACCGCACCAAGGACGAGGTCGACGGGTGGACCGGGCAGGACCCGATCGTCCGGCTCCAGGCATACCTCGTCGAGCAGGGGCACCTCGACGACGCCCGGATCGAGGAGGTGCGCGCGGAGGCCGAGGAGCTCGCGGCCGACCTGCGGACCCGCATGAACGCCGAGCCGACCGTGGAGCCGCTCGAGCTCTTCGACCACGTGTATGCCGAGCCCACGCCGCAGCTGCGCGAGCAGCGCGAGATGGTCCGCACCGAGCTCGCGGGCACCGCCACGGCGGCGCACGGGAGCACCCAGACGGAGGACGCGAGATGAGCCCGACCACCTACGCCAAGGCGCTCAACGCCGCGCTGCGCGACGCGCTGACCGAGGACCCGGACGTGCTCGTCATGGGCGAGGACGTCGGCGCGCTCGGCGGCGTCTTCCGCATCACCGACGGCCTCACCCGGGACTTCGGCGAGGACCGCTGCGTCGACACCCCGCTGGCCGAGGCCGGGATCGCCGGCTTCGCCGTCGGGCTCGCGATGCAGGGCTTCCGGCCCGTGGTCGAGATGCAGTTCGACGCCTTCGGCTACCCCGCCTTCGAGCAGGTCACCTCGCACATCGCCAAGATGCGCAACCGGACCCGCGGCGCACTGCCGATGCCGCTGGTCATCCGGATCCCGTATGCCGGGGGCATCGGCGGCGTCGAGCACCACTGCGACTCCTCCGAGGGCTACTACGTCCACACGCCGGGGCTGCACGTCGTCACCCCCGCGACGCCGGCCGACGCCTACTCGCTGCTGCGCGAGTCCATCGCCTCCGACGACCCGGTCGTCTTCATGGAGCCGAAGAGCCAGTACTACACCAAGGCCGACCTCGAGCTGCCCACGAGCACCGAGCCGATCGGGCAGGCCGCGGTGCGCCGTGAGGGGTCCGACGTCACGCTCGTGACCTACGGCCCGCAGCTCGCGACCGCGCTCAAGGCGGCCGAGGTCGCCGCCGCCGAGGAGGACTGGGACGTCGAGGTCATCGACCTGCGCACACTCGTGCCCTTCGACGACGCGACCGTGGAGGCCTCGGTGCGCCGGACCGGGCGGGCCGTCGTGCTCGCCGAGGCGCAGGGCTTCGCCGGGATGGGCGCCGAGATCGCCGCCCGGGTGCAGGAGCGCTGCTTCCACAGCCTCGCCGCGCCGGTGCTGCGGGTCAGCGGGCTGGACATCCCCTACCCGCCGCCCAAGCTGGAGCACACCCACCTGCCCGGGGTCGACCGCATCCTCGACACCATCGCCCGGCTGCAGTGGGACGACGAGCCCGACCACACGCATACCCCGGCGGAGGTGTCGGCATGACGCAGGTCTTCCGGCTGCCCGACCTGGGCGAGGGGCTCACCGAGGCCGAGATCGTCGAGTGGCACGTCAGCGCTGGTGACGAGGTCGTCGTCGACCAGGAGGTCGTCACCGTCGAGACGGCCAAGGCCGCGGTCTCGGTCCCCTGCCCGTATGCCGGCACCGTCGCCCAGGTGCACGCCGAGGCTGGGCAGGTGCTGCCCGTCGGCGAGCCGCTCATCACGATCGGCGCCGAGGTGGCCGCCGGTGACGGCGCTGGTGCCGACATCAACACTGCTGCGAGCGCCCGCTCGCGGGCCGACGGTGAGGTCGGCCCGCAGGGTGCCGGCGGTGAGCAGTACCGCGAGGAGGAGCGCGCCGGGGCCGAGCTGCCCGAGGACGAGCCCGAGCGGCCGCTCATCGGCTACGGCGCGGGCGAGGGCCCGGCCCGCCGCGCCCGGCCCGGCGGCCGACGCCGAGGCGCCGCGGCGACCCGACCGGACACCCCGTCCGTCCGCGACACCACCTCCCGACCGGACACTCCTGCTGCCCGCCCGGACCACCCGGCCGCCGTCCGCGTCATCTCCCCGCTGGTGCGCAGGCTGGCCGCGGATCGGGGCGTCGACATCGCCGAGGTGCCGCCCGGCCCGACCGGCGTGATCCGCAAGGCCGACCTCACGGCATACCTCGAGCGGACCGACGGGGTGTCCGGTCGCCAGGACGACCTGACCGACGGGGTGTCGGGTCGCGGTGGACAGCAGGCAGCAGGGGTGCCCGGTCGCGAGGAGCGGCGCATCCCGATCCAGGGGGTGCAGCGCCTCATGGTCGAGCGGCTCTCGACCTCGCGCCACGAGATCCCGGATGCCACGACCTGGGTGGACGTCGACGCCACCCGGCTCATGAAGGCCAAGGACGCGCTGAAGGCGGCCCGCCCCGACGCGGACATCGGCGTGCTCCCCCTGCTCGCCCGGATCACCGTGGCCGGGCTGCGGGCCTACCCCGCCCTCAACTCCTCGGTCGACACCGAGGCCGGCGAGATCGTCCACCACGGCGCGGTCAACCTGGGCTTCGCGGCGCAGAGCCCACGCGGCCTGGTGGTGCCCGTCGTCCACGGCGCCGACGCCCTGACGACGGCCGAGCTGGCCGCCGCGCTGCGTGAGCTGACGGTCCGCGCCCGGGACGGCAAGCTGTCCCCCGCGCAGCTGACGGGAGGCACGTTCACGCTCAACAACTACGGCGTCTTCGGGGTGGACGGCTCGACGCCGATCATCAACCACCCCGAGGCCGCGATGCTCGGCGTGGGCCGGATCGTGGACAAGCCGTGGGCGCACCGGGGCAAGGTCAAGGTCCGCAAGGTGACCCAGCTGTCCTTCACCTTCGACCACCGGGTGTGCGACGGCGGCACGGCGGGCGGGTTCCTGCGGTTCGTGGCTGACTGCGTGGAGCAGCCGGCGGCCCTCCTCGCCGACCTCTGAGGCACCTGACCCTCAGGAGGTCAGCCGCAGGAGGGTCCGCCGGACGTCCTCGCCGACCGCGCCGGCCCCGCCGGTGAGCACGAGCCGCTCGGGCGCGATCCGCTCCAGCGCCTCCCGGGTCGCGGTCGGCACCCTGCCCGGGGCCGTCAGCAGGACGGCGCCGCCCTGGGCGGCAGCGACCGGCCCGGCCGCCAGCGCGTCGGCGAAGGTCAGACCGGACCCGACGTGCAGCACCTCGGCACCCCGGCCCGCGAGCAGGGCTGCGGTGGCGTACCGGTCATCCCCACCGATCCGCTGCACGCTGCTGCCGAGCTCCTCCAGGTCCTCCTCGACCGTGCCGGCCACCGCGCCCTCCCCGCCGACGACGACGATGCGCGCGGGGTCGAGGTCACGCAGCGCGGCCGCGGTCGCCTCGGGGATCTCGTCGTGACGCACGAGCAGCACGGGCGCCTCCTGCTGGCCGGCCCGTGCGGCTGCGGCGAGCGCGTCCGGGAAGTCCTCCCCCGTGGCGATGAAGACGCTGCCCCGCCGCTGCACGGGCTCCACCTGGGCCACGGCGGCGGCGGTCTCGTAGCGGCCGGGCCCGGACACCCGCTCCGTCGGGGCCAGCTCGGCGGCCTCATCCAGGACGGTCCGGGGCACGGCGCCCTCGCCGCCGACCACGAGGATCTCGCTCGGCTCGAGCCGCAGCAGCGCCGCGCGGGTGGCCGCCGGCAGCCGGGCACCACCGGTGAGGAGCACGGCCTCACCCCGGGCGCCCGCCTTGGCCGCGGCGGCCAGGGCGTCCGGGAAGTCACGACCGCTCGTGAGGAAGACCCGACCACCCGGGTCGGCGTCCCGCGCGAGCAGGGCCGCGGTCGCATACCGGTCCGCGCCGCCGACGCGGTCCACCGCGGGACGGTATGCCGCGACCCCGGCCTCGTCGCAGCCGCTGGTGGCGGGTCGGTCAGGGTGGCGGTGTAGGACGGGGCCAGGTGCGAGCCGCTGCCGTAGAGCTGGGCGCGCCCGACGACGGCGGGGCACCGGGGATCGAGGTAGGTGCTGGGGCATACCCAGTCGCGGAGGTCGACGAAGGACGCCCCGTGCACCCGGGCCGCGGCCTCGCGCATCGAGGGGTTGCCGCTGTACTGGTCCGGCAGCCAGACCGCGCACGAGCTCAGGCTCTCGCCCCCCTCGATCGCCTGCGCGACGCAGGCGGCGGGGTTGCCGCCGGTGGGACCGGGCGAGTCCCAGAGCGCCACGACCTCCTCGACCCCCAGCCCGCGCAGCCAGGTCCAGGTGCGCACGTAGCCGTCGGCGACGTCCTGGCGCATCCCCCCGGTGATGACGAGATCGGGCGGGTCGTCCTCCAGGTGCTCCCGCAGCTCGGCCTTGTAGGCGTCGCACTCGGGGTAGGAGGGCTCCGGCTCGTCGGTGAAGGAGCAGGCGAGCTTGGTATACATCCGCAGTCGCCAGCCCTCGCGCAGCGCGATCTCCTCCAGCGCCGGGAAAAACTGCCCGACCTTGGAGGATCCGAGGACAGCCACCTCGACGTCGCCGTCGGGGTCGCCGTAGACGCACCCGGGCCGGACCGTCGTGCCGCTGCGCCCGACGTGGCAGCCGTCGGCGTAGTAGGCGGGGTACATCCGCGTGACGGCGCTGACGGGCGGGGTCGTCGGGAAGACCGGCGCGTCGCGCGTGAGGTCGTCGAACTCCGCCCGCGGCTCGCTCCACCCGTCCCCCCGCAGCGCGCGGGCACCGAGATCGTCCTCGTCGCCGGTCAGCGCGAGCGAGGGCGCTCCGGCGAGCATCAGCGCGCTCGTCAGGAGCAGCGCGAGCACCGCGCGCAGCCGTGCGCGCGGGCTCGGTCGAGCGGGAGGAGCGGGGATGGGCACACGCGGGAGTCTAGGGTCCGGCGTCTGGCACGATCGACCTCGTGGATCAGGCGGAGGTGGTGGCGCTCGCCCGCGCCCGGCCCTGGGCGGACCAGGACTGGGCGGCACCGATCCTCGACTCCTTCCCCGACGTCCTGGCCCGCACGGTGGACCGGTGGGACCTGGCGATCGAGCGCGCGCACCTGGACGGCGTCGGCCTTCCCGTGCTGGAGGTGCGTCGCGGCGGGGCGCCCGCCGCGGTCAAGTTCGACGACGCGGGCACCGACCTGACACAGCAGGTGCGGGTGATGACCGCCGCGAACGGGCGCGGCTACTGCCGGGTGCTGGACCGCGCCGAGGACATCGGGTCGGCGCTCCTGGAGCGGCTCGGTCCCTCGCTGGCGAGGACCGTCCCGGACGGCGTCGCGCAGGTGGAGGTCCTCGTCGACCTGCTGGAGCCCGCGTGGGAGCTGCCGCTCGCGGTCGCCCAGGACGAGCAGCTCGGCGAGAAGGCCAGCCAGCTGCTCGCGATCGTCGAGACCGAGGTCGCCGACGCCGGGTGGGTGCGGGCGCATACCCGCGCCTTCGCCCACGCGGCCGCCCTGGCCCGCGAGCTGGTCGCCGCCCCGCTGACGGACCGGGTGGTGGTCCACGGCGACGCGCACAGCCTCAACGTGCTGCAGCGGCCGTTGTCGGGGTATGCCTTCATCGACCCGGACGGCTTCCTGTGCGAGCCAGAGTACGACGCCGGCGTGGCGCTGCGCGACCTCATGGCCGAGCTGGAGTCCCTGGCGCGCACCGAGCCCCCGAGCGCCGTGCGCTCCTGGCACCGGGCGCAGGTCGCCCGCGTCGCCGCGCGGCTCGGGCTCGACGCGGACCGGGTCGAGGCGTGGGCCTTCGTCGAGCGCGTCTGCACCGGTGTCTGGCTGCACCGGCTCGGCTTCCTCGAGGAGGGCGAGCGCTGGTTGCGCTCGGCCGGCCTGCTCACACCGGGCTGAGGCCCGGCGTGACGGGCCCCCTCAGCCCAGCTCCTCCAGCACCGCGGGCAGCACCTCGTGCATGTCCCCGACGACGGCATACCGGGCCTTGGTGACCATGGGCGCCTCGGCGTCGGTGTTGACCGCGATGATGGTCTTGGACGAGCTGCAGCCGGCCCAGTGCTGGATGGCGCCGCTGATGCCGCAGGCGAGATAGAGGTCGGGCGAGATCCGGCTGCCCGTCTGCCCGACCTGCTCGTGGTGCGGCCGCCAGCCGAGGCTGGTGACGACCCGCGAGACCCCGACCGCGCCACCGAGCCGGGTCGCGAGCGCCTCGACGTCGGAGAACTGGTCGGCCCCGCCCACGCCGCGCCCGGCCCCGACGACGACGTCGGCGCCGGTCAGCGCGGAGGTGTCGCCACCCTCACGCTCCTCGACGCGCACCACCTGGGCCGCCAGGTCGGCCTCGGTGAGCTCGGCCGCGACGCGCTCCACGCGCGCCGCGCCCGGCGTCGCCGCGGGCTCCGGGGCGACCGCGTGCCCGGCGACCGAGGCCACCGCGAGTCCGCCGTCGGCGCCCAGGGCGACGCGCTCCAGCACCGCACCACCGACGACCTGGCGCTCCACCTCCAGCGGCTCGGCCTGCACGACCGCGACGAGGTTGCACGGCATCGGCACGCCGCGGGCGGCGGCGACGTGGGCCAGCACCTCGTTGCCGCGCGGGGTCCCGCCGGCGAGCAGGTAGGCCGCGCCGGACGCCCCGGCCGCGGCGTCGACGACGCGGGACCAGGCGCGGGCGGCATACCGCTCCAGCCGGTCGTCGTCGCTGACGTGGACGGTGCCGACACCGTGCTCGCGGCAGTGGGCGAGCGCAGCATCGTCGGGATCCCCGACCGCCCCCACCAGGACCGCGTCGAGACGATCTCCGCCGGGCAGCTGCCGGGCGAAGGTCAACGTCTCCCGGGACACGACCGACAGGCCCTCGCCCGCCTCGTCCGGCTCCACGACCACCAGCACGCTCATCGCACGACCCCGATCTCCCGCAGCACGGCGACCAGGCGCGGCGCGGCGGCCGCCCCCTCGCCGAGCACCTCGACATTGCTCTCCGGTGGTGGCAGCACCCGCAGGCCCAGCCGGCCCGACCCCTGCGGCGCCGCTCCCGGCGGGACCACCTCGACCTGCGCCTTCTTGGCCTTCATCCGCCCGCTGATGTTGGGGTAGCGCGGCTCGACGCCGCCCTCCCAGACGGTGAGCACAGCCGGCAGCGGCACGTCGTAGACCTCGGTCGGGCCGGACACGCTGGAGCGCACCTCGAGCCGCTCACCGGCGAGCGTCACCTCCTGCGCCCCGGCCACCACAGGCCGGTCGAGCAGGTGCGCCAGCCGGATCCCTACCTGGTGGTCGCCGGTGTCGGCGGCGTCGTTGCCGACGAGGACGAGGCCGAAGCCGGACCCGTCGGCCTCCCGGGCGCGGACCACGTCGGCGATGGCGCTGGCGACGTCGGCCGGGCCGTAGTCGTCGGCGACAGCGTCGATGCGCACCGCCTCGTGCGCCCCGACGGCCAGCGCGGCGCGCAGCTGCTCGACGCTGTCCTCGTCACCGAGCGTCAGCACCGTGACCGAGCCGCCGGTCTCCCCGGCGACCTGCACGCCGAGCTCGACCGCGCACTCCTCGTGCGCGCTCATCGTCCACCCGGCATACCGGCCGTCGACACCGCCGCCGTCCGCGGTGAGCACCACCTCGCCGGAGGTGTCCGGCACCCGCTTGACGCAGACCAGGACGTCGGTCATCACGCCACCCCCGCCGGCTCGGCCGCCGCGTGGGCGCGGTCGGCGCCGGCAGGGTCGGCGGGAGAGTCCTCCTGCCCGAGCTCGGCATACCGGCCCTTGACCCGCAGGTTGTCGGGGTCCAGCAACGGTGTCGCGTCGACGCTCGCCACGGTGACCGGGTAGAGCTCCTCCATGTAGGAGACCGCCAGCTCGGTCCCGACGCTCGCCTGCGCCGGCGGCAGGAAGGCCATGAGCACGTGCTTGCCGAGGCTCGGCGCGGAGGCCGCGGAGGTGACGTAGGGGTGGTGCCCGTGGCCGTCGGTGAGCGGCTCGCCCTCGCGGGTGAGGATCGGCTCGCCGCCGAGCATGTAGCGCTTCACCCCGCTCGCGGAGGTGTGGTCGTCGACGGTCAGCGCGCAGAGCACGGCTCGCGGCTGCTCGTCGGCCTGCGCGAGGACCGCCTGCTTGCCGATGAAGTCGGCGTCCTTGATCTTCGGCCGCTGCATGCCGGTCTCGGCGAGGGTCCGCTCCGAGTCGAGCTCGGCGCCGTAGGCGCGGTAGCCCTTCTCGATGCGCCCGGTCGCGGTGTAGACCCCGATGCCGACCGGCACGACGCCGTGCTCGCGGCCGGCCTCGATCAACCGGTCCCACAGGGCCGCACCGGTCTCGATCGGGGCATACAGCTCCCAGCCGAACTCGCCGACGTAGGAGATCCGCGAGGCGAGGACCGACAGCTCGCCGACCTCGATGAGCCGGCAGGTCCCGAACCTGAACGTCTCGGGCGAGAGGTCGTCGTCGGTGAGCGCCCCGAGGACGTCGCCGGCGCGTGGGCCCCAGACCCCGATCGTCGTGTATGCCGAGGTCAGGTCGACCAGCGAAGCACCCTCGGGGAGGTGGTCGGCGAACCACTTGGCGTCGACCATGCCGTGCGCGCCGCCGGTGACGACGCGGAAGCGGTCGTGCGCGAGACGCATGACGGTGAGGTCGGAGCGGAAGCCGCCCTGCTCGTCGAGGACGGGGGTGTAGATCACCCGCCCGATCGCGACGTCGGCCTGCGCGACGATGATCCGCTGCACCGCGTCCAGCGCGGCCGGCCCGACGATGTCGAACATCGCGAAGGCGCTGAGGTCCACGATCCCGCCGCGGGTGCGCAGGGCCAGGTGCTCGGCGTTGATGATCGGGGACCACCAGCGGGCGTCCCACTCGTGCTCGCGCGGCATGACGGCGTCGCCGAACTCCTCCAGCAGCGGCTCGTTCGAGGCATACCACTGCGGACGCTCCCAGCCGACGGCCTCGAAGAACTCGGCACCGAGCGCCTTCTGGCTCTCGTGCATCGGCGACTTCCGGACCGGGCGCGAGCTGGCCCACTGCTCGCCGGGGTGGACGATGCCGTAGGTCTTGTTGAAGGCCTCGGAGGTCCGCGCGCGGATGTGCGCACGGGTGCGCTGGTGGGGGTAGAAGCGCGCGATGTCGCTGTGCCCCAGGTCGATCTCGGGTATGCCGTGGGTCATCCACTCGGCGACCGCGCGGCCCACGCCCGGACCCTCCTTGATCCAGACCGCGGCGCAGCTCCACAGACCCTTGACCTCGGGCGTCTCACCGAGGACGGGGGCGCCGTCGGGGGTGAGCGAGAGGAGACCGTTGATGGCATACCGGATCTCGGCGCGCTCGTCGCCGAGGAGCTCGGGCATGAGCTCCAGCGCCTGCTCGAGCTGGGGGTCGAAGTCGTCCTCGGTGAAGGGCATCTCGGTCGGGGACAGCTTGGCCTGGGCGATCGAGGGGATCTCGTCCGGCTCGTGCAGGATCGCGCGGTGGGCGTAGGACCCGACCTCCATGTCCGAGCCGTGCTGGCGCTCGTAGCAGAAGGTGTCCATGTCGCGGATGATCGGGAAGCTGATCTCGCCGGGCTTGTCGGCGAGCTGCTCGCAGGGGCCGACGGAGATCATCTGGTGCACCGCTGGGGTGAGCGGGATGTGCGCACCCGCCATCCGTGCCAGCCGGGGGCTCCAGACCCCGCAGGCGATGACGACCACGGGCGCCTCGATGTCACCCTTGTCGGTCTGGACGGCGCTGATCCGGCCCTCGGTGACGGTCATCCCCGTGACCTCGACGTTGGGGACGGTGGTGAGCACGCCCTTGTCATGCGCCTTCTCCCGCATGATCGTGCCGGCGCGCAGCGAGTCGACGACCCCGACGGAGGGCGTCCAGAAGCCGCCCACGATGACGCTGGGGTCGAGGAAGGGCACCTTCTCGACGACCTCCTCGGGCGTCACGAGGCTGGCCTCGATCCCCCACGCCCGGGCCGAGCTCATCCGCCGCCGCAGCTCCTCCATCCGCTCCTCGGTGCGGGCGACCTCGAAGCCCCCGGAGGTGGTGAGCACCCCCATCTCCTCGTACTGCCGCATCGAGTCGAGGGTCAGGTCGGTGATCTCCCGGCTGTGGTCCACCGGGAAGATGAAGTTGGACGCGTGGCCGGTCGAGCCGCCCGGGTTGGGCAGCGGTCCCTTGTCGATCTGGACGATGTCGGTCCAGCCCAGCTCGGCGAGGTGGTGGACCAGGGAGTTGCCGACGATGCCGGCACCGATGACCAGCACGTCGCAGCGGTCGGGGAGAGAGGAGGTCATGGTCGCCCTTCGTTGGTGCGTAATATGCAACGCTGCGCGTATCGTGCAATCAGTCTCATCGGTCGCGGGAGGAGTGTCAAGGCTCCGCGCGGACCGACGTGCACGAGGCTGAACCGCGTGCAGGTATGCCGAGGCGCAGGCCACCGGCGCACGTCGCCCGGCACCGGGCACCCCCACCCCGACCGATGACCCGACCCGCCTTTCAACGGGCCGGAGGCATACCTCGTCCTGAGGCGAGCGCCCGGACGAGGGGCGCAGGATCGGTCCATGACCGTCACCCAGATGCCGGACGGGCCCGCCCCGTCGCCGCGCTCGCCCGCCGGGGAGAGCGCGACCACGCAACACCTGACATCATCGCTCTCAGGAGGTGACCGTGGCTGAGCTCATCGTGCGCAACATCGAGGATGAGGTCGTGGCAGCGCTGCAGAAGCGCGCCGCTGCCCGAGGACGCTCGGCCGAGGCCGAGCACCGCGTGATCCTGCGTGAGGCGGTCCTGGGTGGGGCCGGCTTCAGGGCGACGCTCGCCTCGATACCGGACGTCGGCCAGGACGAGGACTTCCAGAGGGTCGCCGACTCAGGACGGGACGTCGACCTGACTGGCGCGCGACTGGTCGACCCGTTTGGCGCCTGACCGCGCGCCTGCCCGTGCACCGTCGCCGCGGCCCGACCTCAGAGGGCTGGCCGGGTCCCCGCTGGCGGGTCGGCGTCGCAGTCCGCCCACACCTCGACCATCTCGGTGACGAGTCCGTCGCGGGTGGTGGCGAACATCGCGACCTCGAAGTGCGCCTCGACGCCGTCGACCATCCCCGTCACGTGGGCACGCGCCGCAGCCCGGTCACCGTCACCGACGATCTGGGCGAGCGTCATCCGACCGAACCCCGGGTAGTCGGCGTTGAGGCGCACCCAACCGACCCGGTCGAAGCGCTCGCGGGTGTGCACGAGCGTGCTGGTGAAGTCGGGCGCGAGCAGGTCGGGCAGGTCACCCCACGCCCGGTCGTCGATCGTCTTTACCAGCCGACGCAGCACCGCGGAGGCATCCATGGGTCGAGGGTAGGCGCGGCCACGGACACGCCCGCTCGTCACCGGGCGTCAGGGCAGGCGGGACAGCAGGGAGAGCACGGCGCCGCCCACCGTGTCCGTCTCCCGGCCGGCTTGGTCCCGGCATACACCCGCTCGCCCGCGAGACCGAGCGACCAGACCTGGCTGAACTCGTCGCCGAAGGGCGCCTCGACGGACTCCCAGCCGATGCTCTCGGCGAAGCCCGGGTCCTCGGCCGCCCACGCGTCCAGCTCGCCCGTCGTGAGCTTGGCCAGGGTCCAGGTGTCACCGCCGTCGGTTGACCGCCAGATGCCTGCACCGCTCCAGGCGCCACCACCCCCGGCCCAGATGGTCCCGGTGGCCGGATCGCCGACCACGTGATTGATCGGCCAGCCGTCGCAGAACGGTCCCCGCACGGACCACGACCCCTCCGCGTCGCTCCTGGGCTCGAGGACGAAGGCTCCCTTGGTCGTGCCCACCAGCAGCTGCCGGCCGTGTCCCGTGCTCATGTCTGATCGTCTCCCCCTCGGTGCCTGCGCGTCCAGGTCATCGACAGACTGGCACGGGCGACCGACAGTCCCCGCTCAGCGCACCGGCTGGTCCCGCCCGAACTCGCCGGGAGTGAGGCCCGTCACCGCCCGGAAGTCATGCGTGAAGTGGGCCTGGTCGGCATACCCGAGCCGGGCCGCCAGGTCCGCGAGCGACCCTGACCCCGACCGTGGCCCGGTCCCGTCCTTGAGCGCGGCGACCGCGTCGTGGAGCCGCCGCCGCTGGATCAGCCACTTGGGGCTGAGGCCGACGCGTTGCTCGACGAGCCGCTGCAGCGCCCGCTCCCCCAGCCCCGCGCGCCGTGCGAGCTCGTCGACCCGGGTCACCTCGGGGTGGTCCCGCACCCAGGCCACGAGGTCGTTGACGAGGAGACCCGCGTCGTCGACGGGCAGGTATGCCGTCAGCCACCGCTCGGTCGCCGCGACCGCCTCGGCGTGCGCTCGCGGCGAAGCGGGGTCGTCCGCCATCGCGCCGCGGATCTGCGTCACGAGCGCGTGCGCGTCAGGGCTCGGCAGCTGCCCCAGGTCGAGGTACGCGTCGGTGACCGTCGCGACCGAGCGACCCAGGATCAACCGCCCGGCCGCCGGGGTCAGCATCGTCCCGACCGCCCACCCCTCCCCCTCGAGCGTCACCGAGGACCGGCCGCGGACGACGCCGTAGAACCGGGCATACGTGTTGCTCACGACGACGAGGCAGACCGGGTGCTGCAGCGTGCTCTGCGTCGAGGGCTCGGCCAGCGACCACACCGGGATCCAGTAGCGCTCCACGAGGTCGCGCAGGTGGGGCGAGGGCGGGTAGCGGTGGATCGGTGGCGAGGGTCGGCTGACCCCCGTCAGGTGCGCCCGGTCCACCGGGTCGGTCAGACGCGCGCGACCCTGGTCGGCTGGCATGTGTCGGATTATGACAAGAGAGGGCGCCGGCGGTCCCGCCATCGTGGTGGGCATGGAGCAGACAGCACAGAGATTCATCGAGCGCACCGGGCAGTTCACGCAGATCGTGAGCGGCGCACAGGGCCGCTGGGACGCCCCGTCGCCCTGCGAGGGGTGGACCGCGCGGGACGTCGTCGCCCACGTCGTGCAGACGCAGCGCGACTTCCTCGGGCAGCAGGGCTTCGACCTCGGGGCCGCCCCCGACCTCGGGGACCCCGCGCAGGCCTGGGCGCAGCACGCGGAGCAGGCCGGAGGCATCGTGAGGCAGGACGGGGTCGCGGAGCGGGAGTACGCGGGCTACTTCGGCCCGACCACCCTGGGCGCCACGATGGCGGACTTCTACGGCTGGGACCTCGTCATCCACGGGTCGGATGTGGCCCGCGCCACCGGCCAGCCGTGGTCGGTCGACGAGGAGGAGGCATCCGCGCTCATCGCTGCCGCCGACGGCTGGGGCGAGGCGCTCTACAGCGAGGGCATCTGCGCCCCCGCGGTCTCGGTCCCGGACGACGCCCCGCCGACGGACCGCCTCCTGGCTCGGCTCGGCCGCGACCCGGGGTGGCCGACCGGCGGACAGCCCTGAGCGGCGTCGGGATCCGCGCCGGGGCGACACGCCGAGTTGCGTATCGCGCATACCATTGCATAGGACGAAACTTCAGGTGTAGCGTCGCGAGCACGCTGGAAAACAGCCCACCGACCGGTCGACCCTGCGAAGTCGACCCCGCATGACAGGAGGGCGGCCCATGGCGGCAACCCCGAGCATCGCAACCACCCAGAGCGACACACCCGCACCCGAGCAGCCGGACGGTCCGGACGCTCTCAACCACAACTACCCGACGGTCGACCAGGGGCGCACCGTCCCGGTGAACCTGCGCCAGTCCGGACCCACGCCGGTGGAGATGCTCATCTCCACCCGCATCCGCAAGTCGCCCTACTGGCACCTGTCGGTCGAGTCCGGCGCCTGGCGCGCCGAGGTCTACAACCGCACCTACCACCCGCGGGGCTACGTGAGCAGGGACGACGGCGCCGCGCTGACCGAGCACCAGTCGGTCGTCAACGACGTGACGCTGTGGAACGTCGCCGTCGAGCGGCAGATCCAGGTCAAGGGCCCGGACGCCGAGGCCTTCGTCAACTACGTCATCACCCGGCAGGCCAAGAAGATCAGCCCGATGCACGCCCGCTACGTCATCCTGTGCAACGAGGCCGGCGGCGTGCTCAACGACCCGGTGCTGCTGCGGATCAGCGAGGACGAGTTCTGGTTCAGCCTGTCCGACTCCGACCTCATGCTCTGGCTGCAGGGGGTCAACGTCGGCAAGGGGTATGACGTGGCGATCCAGGAGATCGACGTGTGCCCGGTGCAGATCCAGGGACCGAAGTCCGAGGCGCTCATGCGCGACCTCATCGGTCCGATGGTCTCCGACATCCCCAACTACGGGCTGGCCGCGGCCGAGGTGGCGGGACTGCCGGTCATCGTGTCCCAGACCGGGTTCACCGGGGAGAAGGGCTACGAGATCTACCTCTACGACGCCACGCTGCACGCCGAGCAGATGTGGTACGCCATCCTCGCGGCGGGTGAGGCGCACAACCTGCGGGTCATCGCGCCGGCCCACCCCCGGCGGGTCCAGGCCGGCATCCTGTCCTGGGGTCAGGACCTGGACGCCGAGACCTCACCGCTGCAGACCAACCTGGCCTACCAGGTGCCGCGGATGAAGGAGGAGGACTACATCGGCAAGGCGGCGCTGGAGGCGCAGCGCGAGCAGCTGGAGGCGGGCAACCCGCCGTTCAGCCAGATGCTCGTGGGCCTGCGGCTGGGTGGCAAGCCCATCACCGACTACGCCCCGGACTTCTGGCTGGTGAGCACGGTCGAGTCCGACGACCCGGTCGGCTACCTCACCTCGCCGTGGTTCTCCCCCGAGCTCGACACCAACATCGCGCTCGGCTACGTGCCGTTCGGCCTGAGCGGGGTCGGCACCGAGCTGCGGGTGTGGCTGCCGAATGAGTATGCCGAGACCCCCGGCCAGCCGGTCGGTGCCACGGTCGTCGAGGTGCCCTTCCGCCCCTCGGTGAACCCCAACACGCGCGAGGTGCTCAAGGAGGAGGGTCAGGCCTTCCTCTGACCTGAGTGATCGGGCTGACCGGGCCCCGACCGCCGCTGCGGTCGGGGCCCGGGTCGCGCGCTGGCAGGCGGCGATCGTGACGAAGCGACGGCCGCGACCCAGCGCGGCCGTGACGAAAGGCGGTCGAGCTCAGGAGCCGGCGGTGGGCGCGACCTGGTGCCAGCCGAGCCGGACCGACACCTGCGCCGCGGCCCGCAGCAGCGCGGGGAGCAGCTGCTCCACCTGTGCCTCGTCCATCCGGAAGGTCGGCCCGGACAGGCTCATCGAGGCGCAGATCTCCCCGTGCGCGTCCCGGACCGGGGCCGCCATGGCGGTCAGCCCCACGTCGAGCTCGTCCCGGACGACGGCATACCCCTGCTTCCGCGCCCGGTCGGCCAGCTCGTCCAGCTGCGCCTGGTCGGTGACCGTGCGCTCGGTGTAGCTGGCGAGGTCACCCCACGCGGCGCGGCGCTCCGCGCGCGACAGCTCGCTGAGCAGCACCCTGCCGTTGCTGGTCGCGTGCAGCGGGATGCGCTGCCCCACCCAGTTGTAGGAGGTGATCGTCGAGGGCCCGATGACCTGGTCGATGTAGAGCGCCGAGTGCCCGCCGAGCACCGCGATGTTGACCGTCTCGTTGGTCTCCGCGGCCAGCTCCTGACAGATCGGCCGGGCCTCCTGCACGAGATCCAGCCGCGCCGTCGTGGCACCCGCCAGACGCAGGACCCCGACTCCCAGGGTCGCCCGGCCCCGCTCGCCGCCGAGCTCGACCAGGCCGTGCGCGGCCAGGGTCGCCACCAGTCTGCTGGCGGTGGACTTGTGCACCCCGAGCTCGGTCGCCACCTCGCCCACACCGGCCTCACCGGTCCGCGCCAGGATCTCCAGGATGGTCAGCGCCCGGTCCACGGACTGGACCATGGCACCGGTGGTCTCGTCATCGTTGCGCATGTCGCAACCCTAAGCGCCATACGCGACGCAGCGCCGTGACAGGGTCCCCCCGGCGCGTCGCACCGTCCGCGCCCCACCCTCTCACGACCGTTCCCGCGCAGAGCGTCGGTGCAGCCGGACCGCTCCTCGCCACCGGGTCACGGCCCCGAGGCGGGGTCACGCAGCTCGGCCACCTTCGACAGCTGGGTCCGGCGCCACGCCTCGGTCTGCGCGACCTGGTTGAAGGTGTAGAGGTGCAGCCCGGCGATGCCGAGCCGGTCCGCCGTCCCCAGCACCGCCATCCGGTGGGCGAACCGGGTGGTGGAGAAGCCGGGCATCACCATGCGGGTGAAGACGTTGCGCTGCTTGCGCAGGAAGCGCATCGAGTCGCCGACCCCGATGGTGCTGGCCATGCGCAGCAACCTCGCGGGGTCGACCGGCCCGGGGACCCCGACCCACACCGGCAGCTCGACCCCCCGCCGGCGCACCCGCTCCAGCCACTGACCCACCCTGTCGTCGTCGAAGGTCATGTTGGAGACCACCGCGGTGGCATACCGACGCTTGTCCCACATCGACTGCACGATGACGTCGTCGTCGATCCCGGGGTGGGACTCGGGGTAGCCGGTGATCCCGACCCCGGTGAACGGCGACCCCAGGGAGTCAAGCTCGATGAGCAGGTCGAGCGCGCTGGTGAAGGTCTGGTCGGTCGGCTCCGCATCCCCACCCGGCACGAAGATCTCGGTGATACCGGCCTCGGTCAGCCGGGCGACGAGGTCGGGCAGCGCGGCCCGCTCGACCATGCGCGCGGCGAGGTGCGGGACCACGTGGTAGGCGCCGGCCAGCTGCTCGGCGAGCTGCAGCGTGGCCTCCAGCCCCTTGGCCGGGGAGGCCGTGACGCTTAGGGTGCGGCCGGGCTCCACGTGCCCGTGCACCTGGTCCGCCACCGCCGCCGTGGGGAGGATCTCCAGCCGCGCCCCCCGCAGCAGCCGCTCGAGCACCACTGAGGGGTAGGTGTTGCCCATCATGCAACGCGCCTCGCCATACGCACAGCCTAGGAGTCGGTCGACCCGCTGGCAAGAGTCTGCCCGGCGGGTCACTGGGCCGATCGACGCCCAGGCCCGTCGGTGGGCGCGGATAGGGTCGGCGACGTGACGTTGGTCGTGCATCGGGACGTGAGCACCGCGGCCCTGGCCGAGGGGCTGGCCGCGCTGCTGGCCGAGCCGCTGCCCGACCCGTTCGCCGAGGAGGTCGTCGCCGTCCCCGCTAAGGGGGTCGAGCGGTGGTTGGCGCAGCGGCTGTCGCACACCCTCGGCGCCGGCACGGCGGGACACGACGGGGTGTGCGCGGGCATCCGCTTCCTCAACCCGCACTCGCTGGTGTCGATGGTGCTCGGGATCGAGCGGGACGACCCCTGGCACCCGGACCGGCTGGTGTGGCCGGTGCTGGAGGCGATCGACACGAGCCTGGGCGAGCCGTGGGCCGACACCCTCGCCCGTCACCTCGGGCGGGGCGAGGGCGTGGACGCCGAGCGGGCAGCCCTGCGGCGCGGTCGGAGGTATGCCGTCGCCCGGCGGCTGGCCGGTCTCCTCGCGGGGTATGCCGCCTCCCGCCCCGCGATGATCACCGACTGGCGCGCGGGCGGCTCCGGCGACGGCCTCGGCGGCCAGGTCGAGGATGACCTCGGCTGGCAGCCGCCGCTGTGGCGCCGCGTGCTGGAGCTGGTGGACGCCGAGCCGCCGGACGTGCGGCAGCAGCGGGTGGTCGCCGCGCTGCGCTCGGGCGAGCACGCACCGAGCCTCCCGGGGTTGGAGCTGCCGGGCCGACTCTCGTTGTTCGGGCATACCCGGATCGCGCGCAGCGAGGTCGAGGTGCTCGCCGCGCTCGCCGAGCACCGCGACGTCCACCTCTGGCTGCCGCAGGCCTCCCCCGCCGCCTGGCAGGCCCTGGCACCGCAGGTGTCGGCAGGGCCGGTGCCGCGCGACGAGGACGAGACGGCGCTGCTCGTCGACCACCCGCTGCTGGCGAGCCTGGGCCGCGACGCGCGGGAGCTGCAGCGCACGCTGTCGCTGGTGCCGCACACCGCTCCCGAGGTGCCCGCACCCTCCCCGCCACCCCCGTCGGGCTCACTGCTGCACCTGCTGCAGACCGACCTCGCCCGTGACCACGTGCCCTCACCCCAGGCGGTCGCGGGCCGGCACATCGGCGCGGACGACCGCAGCCTCCAGGTCCACGCCTGCCACGGCCAGGCGCGGCAGGTCGACGTGCTCCGCGACGTGCTCGCCGACCTGCTCGAGCACGACCCCACCCTCGAGCCGCGCGACATCCTCGTCATGTGCCCCGACATCGACACCTACGCCCCCCTGGTGCACGCCGGCTTCGGGCTCGGCGAGGTGGTCCGCGAGGGGCCCGGCGACGGATCGCCCGCGACCCACCCCGCGCACTCGCTGCGGGTGCGCCTCGCCGACCGCGCCCCCACGCAGGCCAACCCCTTGCTCGCCCTGGCGGCGCGTCTGGTGGGGCTGGCCGGTGGGCGGCTGACCGCGGGCGAGGTGCTCGACCTCGCCCGCAGCGCGCCGGTGCGCCGACGCTTCGGGCTGGACGACGACGACCTCGAGCGGCTCGGCGACTGGGTGGGCTCGGTCGGGGTCCGCTGGGGGCTGGACGAGGAGCATCGCGCCGACTACGCCCTCCCCGGGCTGACGCAGAACACCTGGCAGGCCGGGCTGGCGCGGCTGCTGGTCGGGGCCGCGGTCGACGGGGAGGAGGTCGACCACCTCGGCACCACCCTCGGTCTCGACGACCTGGACAGCGGGGACCTCGACCTCGCGGGGCGGATGGCCGAGCTCGTCGCGCGGCTCGGGCGGACGCTGCGGGCGATGCGTGTCGCGTCCGAGGCGGTCGGGTGGGCGGATGTCCTCGAGGAGGGGGTGCTCGGGCTGGCCGACACCGCCCCCACCGAGGCGTGGCAGGTGACGCAGCTGCGGCGCGAGCTGGACCTCCTGCGCAGGTATGCCGGTGCCGGGTCGGACCCGGGCCCAGGGGGCACGGCGTCGGGCACGACCCTGGCGCTCTCCGACGTGCATGCCCTGCTGGACGAGCAGGCCGCCGGCCGGGCGACCCGGTCCAACTTCCGGACCGGCACGCTCACCGTCTGCACCATGGTGCCGATGCGCTCGGTGCCGCACCGCGTGGTCGCGCTGGTCGGTCTCGACGACGGGGTCTTCCCCCGCACGACTGCGGCCGACGGCGACGACGCCACGGCCCGGCGTCCGGTGACCGGTGAGCGGGACCCGCGCAGCGAGGACCGCCAGCTGCTGCTCGATGCGCTCATGGCGGCCCGCGACGCCCTGGTCGTCACCTACACCGGCTTCGACGAGCACACCGGCGCCCCCCGCCCCCCGGCCGTGCCGCTCGGGGAGCTGCTCGACGCGGTGCGCCGCACCGCCGACCCCCTGTCGGCAGGGGTCGCCCGGGTGCTCACCCGTCACCCGCTGCAGCCCTTCGACCCGCGCAACCTGGGCGCGGCGGGCGCGGACACGGCCCCGCTCCTCCCGCAGGACCGGCCGTTCAGCCACGACCCGGCGGCGCTGCGTGGCGGCCGGGCCGCCGTGGGAGAGCGGGCGCCGCGGCCCAGACCGGTGGACGCACCGCTGGGTCGTCACCACGGTGCCGACGACGCCGTCGAGCTCGACGCCCTGCTCCGCTTCTTCGACAACCCCGCCCGGGCCTACCTGCGCGACCGGCTCGGCCTGCTGCTGCCGCAGGTGCCCGAGGAGGCGAGCGAGGGCATACCCATCGAGCTGGACGGGCTCGACAAGTGGGGGGTCGGCGAGCGCGTGCTGCAGGCGGTCCTGGCCGGCCGCGAGCCCGGAGCCACCGTCGACGCCGAGCTGTGGCGCGGCGAGCTGCCGCCGGGAGCGCTCGGCACGGGGGTGATGAAGGAGGTCACCCGGCAGGCCCAGCTCGTGGCCGAGGCGACGTGGCGCGCGACGGGGCAGGGTGGCTGGGGGGTGCCGCTCGAGCGGGACACCCTGGACGTCGACCTGACGCTGCCCGGCGGCGCCCGGCTCACCGGCACCGTCACCGGCATGGTCGGGCGACGCGCGGTGAGGGCGACCTACTCGACGGTCAAGGCCAAGCAGCGGCTGCGCTCCTGGATCACCTCGCTCGTGCTGGCCGCCGCCCTCGGACCGGACGCGACCAGCCACCTGCTCGGACGGCACCGGTGGGGCCGCCACCCGGGAGGCGTGCACTACACCCACGGGCCGCACGAGCCTGACCGTGCCCTCGAGCTGCTCGACCAGCTCGTCGACCTGCGGGTACGGGGCCTGGTGGAGCCGCTGCCGCTGCCGGTCCAGACCTCGCTGCGGTGGGCGGAGTCCTACCTCGGCGGGCCGGGCGACGAGCGCGCCGCGACGCTCGACGCCGTCCGTGAGTGGCGCACCGACGACACCTTCGAGCAGGCCTTCCCCAAAGAGCAGGACGACCCGAGCCAGTCCTACGTCCACGGCGGCGCGGTGCCGCTGCAGGAGATCCTCGGGGTCCCCCGCGAGGACGAGCGGTGGGCGACCGGCGTGGAGCACCGGCTCGGTCAGCTCGCGCTGCGGGTCTGGGGCCCGGTGCTGACCGGGGGCGCCGAGCGGAGGGAGCGGGTATGAGCGCGCTGCCCCACTTCTCCATCACCGACCCGCTGCCCACCGGCACCGTCCTGCTCGAGGCGAGCGCCGGCACCGGCAAGACGTGGACGATCGCGGCGCTGGTGACCCGCTACGTCGCCGAGGGGGTGGTGCTGCTGCCGGAGATGCTGGTCGTGACCTTCGGGCGGGCCGCCAGCCAGGAGCTGCGCGCCCGGGTGCGCGAGCAGCTCGTGGCGGCCGAGCGGGCCCTCGCCGATCCCCCGCCCGCCGGCGACCGCGACGACCTGCTGACGCTGCTGCTCGACGTGGACGAGGAGGAGCGGGCGCTGCGTCGCCGGCGCCTGCGGACCGCCCTGTCCGATATCGACGCCGCCACCATCGCCACCACGCACCAGTTCTGTCAGCAGGTCCTGCGCAGCCTCGGGGTCGCGGGCACCGCGGACGCCGACGCCGAGCTGGTGGACGACCTCGACCGGCTCCTCGTCGAGGTCGTCGACGACCTCTACCTGCGGGCCTTCGCCCAGCGCGAGGACGAGCCCTTCTTCTCCCGGCGCGAGGCGCTGCAGATCGCCCGCACCGTCGTCGACGACGTCCACGCCGAGCTGCGGCCGACCGGCGCGGAGCCGCGCTCGGTCCCGGACCGGCGGGTGCGCTTCGCGCGAGCCGTCCGGCACGAGCTCGGCCTGCGCAAGGAGCGGTTGCAGGTCATGCACTACAACGACCTGCTCACCCAGCTCGCCGACGCGCTGGCCGGCGAGGACTCCCCCGCCCGGGTCCGGATGCGGCGGCGCTGGAAGGTCGTGCTGGTCGACGAGTTCCAGGACACCGACCCGATCCAGTGGTCCGTGCTGGACCGCGCCTTCTCCGGCCACGCGCACGCGATGGTGCTCATCGGCGACCCCAAGCAGGCGATCTACGCCTTCCGCGGCGGTGACGTCCCGACCTACCTCATGGCCGCCGACACCGCCGGCGACCGGCGCACCCTGCCCCGCAACTTCCGCTCCGACCCCGGGGTGACGCAGGCGCTCGGGTCGATGCTGACCGGCGCCCAGCTCGGCGACCAGCAGATCCTCGTGCACCCGGTCACCGCGCACCGGGAGGGCTCGCGCCTGGCCGGGCCCCGAGCACCGCTCCGGTGCGGCTGCGCCAGGTGCTGCTGCGCGACCACCTGGGCGGTGACACCCGGATGCCGACGGTGCGGCCGTGGATCGCCCGCGACCTGGCGCACGACGTCGCCTCCCTGCTCGCCTCCGGGGCCACCTTCGAGGGACGCCCGGTCCAGGCCCGGGACGTGGCGGTCCTCGCCCACCGCGGCAAGGACCTCGTCGCGGCGCGCGACGCCCTGGCCGAGCTGGGCATACCCGCCGTCACCACGGGGGGCTCGACCGTGCTGCACAGCCGGGCGGCGCACGACTGGCTGGCGCTGCTCGAGGCGATGGTCGCGCCGCACCGACCGGTGCTCACCCGGGCGGCAGCCCTCACCGACCTGCTGGGGTATGCCGTCGCCCGCGTCGGCGAGCGCGGCGAGCAGCCGGACGCCGACCTCGAGGACGAGCTGGCGCAGACCTGCCGCGAGCTGGCCGGGGTCTACGCCCGGCAGGGGGTCGCCGCGGTGCTCGAGCTGCTGACCGTCCGCGGTCTCCCGGACCGGGTGCTCGGCCAGGTCGGGGGCGAGCGCTCGCTCACCGACCTGCGGCACGTCGCCCAGCTGCTGCACGAGACCGCCCGGCGCGACCAGCTCGGGCTGGTCGCGCTGCTGGAGTGGCTCCGGGCCGGGATGGCGCAGGACGCCCCGCAGAGCGCCGGGGCCCGCACGCGCCGGCTGGACAGCGACGCCGCGGCGGTCCAGCTGGCCACCATCCACGGCAGCAAGGGCCTGCAGTACCCCGTCGTCTACCTGCCCTCGCTGGCCGACCGGTGGGTCAGCGACTCCCCCACGATCCCGCTCTTCCACGACGAGCCCCCCGAGCGCACCCGGTGCCTCGACGTGGGCGGCGAGCACGCTGCCAACCCCGGGTGGGAGGAGTCGGTGCGCCGCCACAAGGACGAGGACGCCGGGGAGTCGCTCCGGCTGCTCTACGTCGCCCTCACCCGGGCCCAGAGCCAGGTCGTCACCTGGTGGGCGCCGGTCAACAACGCCAGCGGCTCGGCCCTGCACCGCGTGCTCTTCGGCCGCGAACCTGGCCAGGGGGAGGTGCCGCACCGCGTGCGGGTCCCGCGCCAGGACGACGCGGCCACCGAGCTGCTGCACCGCTGGGCCGACACCGGCGCCTTCGCGCTGGAGCGGGCCGACCACGCGACCGAGCTGCCCCCCGCCCCGGTGCCGGCCGCGCCGGAGCTGCGGCTGGCCGGCTGGACCCGCCGTGTCGACCACGACTGGCGGCGCACGTCCTACACCGCGCTGTCCACGCCCGCCGAGAGCGGACCGGCCGTCGCCGGCGTCGGCAGCGAGCCGGAGGTGGGGCTGACCGGGCGGGAGGACGAGCCGACCGGGCCGGACCCGGTGGCCGAGAGCACCCCTGCCCTGCCCGGCCTAGGCGCCGCCGCGCCCGTCGTCGGCTCGGAGGTGCCCTCGCCGATGGCCGAGCTCCCCGTGGGTGCGACCTTCGGCTCGCTGGTCCACGCCGTGCTCGAGCACGCCGACCCCCAGGCGGCGGACCTGGGCGCCGAGCTGCGCCGCCACCTGCACGAGCAGCGGGTGCTGTGGCCGGTGGAGCTCGGCGAGGGCGGCGAGGACCTCCTCGTCGAGGCCCTGGTCGCCGTCTGCGACACGCCGCTCGGGCCGCTCGCGGGTGGCACGACGCTCCGGCAGATCGGGGCCGGCGACCGGCTCTGCGAGCTGGACTTCGAGCTGCCGCTCGGTGGTGGCGACCTGCGGCGTGAGACGACGGGGCGATCAGCGGTGCTGGGTGACCTGGCACCCCTGCTCCGCGAGCACCTGCCGGCGGGCGACCCGGTCCGCGCCTGGGCGGAGGTGCTGGACGCCGCTCCCGACCTGGCCGGTCAGCAGCTGCGCGGCTACCTCACCGGCTCGGTCGACGTGGTGCTGCGCGTCGAGGTCGGCGGGCGGCAGACCTTCCTCGTGGCGGACTACAAGACCAACTGGCTCGGCACCCCCGAGGAGGCCCTCACCGCCGCCGACTACCGCCCCAAGCGGCTCGCCGAGGCGATGGGCCACTCCTCCTACCCGCTGCAGGCGCTGCTCTACGCCGTCGTGGCGCATCGCTTCCTGCGGTGGCGGCTGCCCGGTTACGACCCGGACCAGCACCTGGGCGGCGTGCTCTACCTTTACCTGCGCGGCATGTGCGGGCCCGACACCCCGGTCGCGGACGGTATGCCCTGCGGCGTCTTCTCCTGGCGCCCGCCGGTCGTCCTGGTCCTCGCCCTGTCCGACCTGCTCGACGGCGCCGCCCGTGCAGGAGGCGAGACCCGATGACCGGCGACCCGACCACCGGACCGGCCGGGGACGCCCCGGAGCGGGCAGCGCCGATGGTGGAGCTCTTCGAGCCGGTCGACGACCACGACCGCCGCCTGGCGCTCACCGCCACCGGGCCGTTGCGCGAGTTCAACGCCGCCGGCCTGCTCACCGCGGCCGACGTGCACGTCGCGACCGGGCTGGCCCGCGCCGCCGGGGAGAAGGACGCGGAGGTGGTGCTCGCCGCGGCGGTGGCGACCCGGGCGGTGCGCTCGGGCTCGGTGGCCGTCGACCTCGCGGCCCTCGCGACCGAGGGCGTACTCGCGCTGCCCGACCTGCCCTGGCCCGACCCGGATCGCTGGACCGCCGACGTGGCCGGCAGCCGGCTGGCCGCCGAGGGCGGGCTGGTCGTCGACGAGCCGACCGGTCTGGTCTACCTCCAGCGCTACCACCACCAGGAGGTCCAGGTGGTGGCCGACCTGCGGGCCCGGGCCGAGCTCGGTGCGCCACCGGTGGACGAGCAGGTGCTGGCGGCCGGGCTGACCAGGATCTTCCCCGGCGTCGGGTATGCCGAGCAGCGCACCGCCGCGGAGGTCGTCGTCCGCTCCCGCACCGGAGTCATCACCGGCGGCCCGGGCACGGGCAAGACGACCACCGTGGCCGGTGTGCTGACCCTGCTGGCCGAGCAGGCGGCGCTCGCCGGGCAGCGCCCGCTGCGCGTCGGGCTGGCCGCGCCCACCGGCAAGGCCGCGGCACGGGTGAAGGCCGCGGTGGACCGCGCCCTCGACGAGATCGAGGCGCGCACCCTGGAGCCGGAGGGCCGCGAGGTCGTGGAGCGGCTGCGCGGCGTCGAGCCGCGCACGCTGCACCGCCTGCTGGGCTGGCGACCGGGGTCGCGCAGCCGCTTCCGCCACCACCGGGGCAACCGCCTGCCGCACGACGTCGTCCTCGTCGACGAGGCCTCGATGGTGTCGCTCACGCACATGGCCCGGCTGCTCGAGGCGCTGCGGCCCTCGGCCCGACTCATCCTCGTCGGCGACGCCGACCAGCTCGTGTCGGTGGAGGCCGGCGCGGTCCTCGCCGACCTCGTCGCCGCCGTGCCCGAGCGGTCGGTCGGGCTGGCCCAGCCGGGCGCGCCGGAGCCGTGCGACGAGGCCACCGGCCCGGACGATGAGACCGGCGACGCGACCGGGCGGGGAGAGAGCACGCACCGTGCCGCCCCGCTGGCCCTGGCGCGGCTGCGCACGGTGCACCGCTTCGGCGAGACGATCGGCGCGCTGGCGCAGGCGCTGCGCCTCGGCGACGCCGACGCGGTGGTGCGCGCCCTCGCGACGGGCGGGGACGAGGTGGTGTGGGTCCAGGAGGACGACGCGAGTGCATACCTGCGGGAGGACCTGACCCGGCAGGCGCTGCAGGTCCTCCGGGCCGCCCGGCGGGGCGACGACGACGCCGCGCTGGCGGCGCTGCACCGCCACCGGCTGCTCTGCGCCCACCGCGAGGGGGAGCGCGGGGTGCGCCGGTGGAACCACCTCGTCGAGACCTGGCTCGCGGAGGAGACCGGTCTCACCCTCTACGACCCGATGTATGTCGGCCGCCCGCTGCTCATCACCGCCAACGACTACGCGACGGGGGTGCTCAACGGCGACACCGGCGTCGTCGTCGCCTCCCAGACGTCCGCCGGTGTCCCGGTGCGGATGGCGGCCGTCGACGGCACCGGTGGGCGAAGCAGGTATGCCCCCTCCCGCCTCGGCGACGTCGAGACGATGCACGCGATGACGATCCACAAGGCGCAGGGCAGCCAGGCGGAGGAGATCACGGTGCTGCTGCCCGAGCTCGACAGCCCGCTGCTGACGCGCGAGCTGTTCTACACCGCGGTGACCCGCGCCGAGAAGCGGATCCGCGTGGTCGGCTCGGAGGAGGAGGTCCGGACGGCGGTGGCGCGTCGCGTCGTCCGGGCGAGCGGTCTGCGGCAGCGACTGGCGGGCCCCTCGTGAGCACGGTCGCCGCGGGGATGGACCGCCTCACGCGTCGGTTCTGGCGGGTCACGGGCCGCCCGGTGGACCTGGAGGGGCCGGAGGCGTGGCTGGCCGCGCCGGTCAGCGCGGGCGCCACCGTCGGCGACGCGTGGGTGCGCGCCGCAGCCGCTGCGCCCGGAGATCCGCGACTTCTACGAGCACACGTCCGCGTGGCGCATGGAGGTCTGGACCCAGTGCAACCCGCTCTTCCTGCCCGGTGGCGAGCTCGTGCCCCGCCTCTTCCGGCGCAGGGTGCAGCAGCTCGCCCTGCCGACCCGTCCGCTCGACGTGGCCCGGGGCATGGACAGCCGCATCACCGCACGCTCCGACACTAGGCGCTGCGGCAGCCGGCCCGCGTCATACCGCGGTCGCCCTTCACATCCCCCCGTGGTCTGACGTCGGGACTACTCAGACCTCCAGGGCACGCACGATCGGCACCCCGACGCGGTAGGGGATGTGCAGCACGCTGGGCGCGTCGACCACGGCGAGATCGGCGCGTCGGCCCACGCGGATGCGGCCGACGTCGTCCCGGCGCAACGCGCGCGCCCCGCCGACGGTGGCGGCCCGCACCCCCTCGGCGGGCGTCATCCCCATCTCCCGGACCGCGAGCGCGATCATCAGCGGCATCGAGGAGGAGTAGCAGGTGCCGGGGTTGCAGTCGGTCGCCAGGGCGACGTCGACGCCCGCGTCGAGGAGCCGGCGGGCGTCCGGGTAGGGCTGCCGGGTGGAGAACTCCACCCCGGGCAGCAGGGTCGCCACGGTGTCGCTCCCGACCAGCGCGTCGACGTCCTCGTCGGCGAGGAAGGTGCAGTGGTCGACGCTGGCGGCGCCGAGCTCGACCGCGAGCCGCACGCCCGGGCCGTGCGACAGCTGGTTGCCGTGGACCCGCAGCTCCAGGCCGGCGTCCCGACCCGCCTCGAGCACGCGCCGGCTCTCCTCGCCGTCGAAGGCGTGCGCGCTCGCCGGCTCGCAGAAGACGTCGATCCAGCGGGCATACGGCGCGCAGGCGGTGAGCATCTCGCCGCAGACGAGGTCGAGGTATGCCTCCCGCCCGCCGTCCCCCCTCCGGTCCGGGGGCACGACGTGGGCGCCGAGGAAGGTCGTCTCCGGGGTGACCTCGCGCGCCAGTCGCAGCGCCCGCACCTCGTGCTCGACGTCGAGCCCGTAGCCGCTCTTGATCTCCACCGTCGTGGTGCCCTGGGAGCGCATCTCGGCGACGCGCCGGGCGAGCAGGTCGCGCAGCTCGCCGTCCCCGGCCTCGCGGGTCGCCGCCATCGTCACCGCGATGCCGCCGCCGTCGTAAGGCTGCCCGGTCATCCTGGCGGCGAACTCGGCCGAGCGGTCGCCGGCGAAGACGAGGTGGGCGTGGCTGTCGACGAAGCCGGGCAGGACCGCCTTGCCGCCGAGGTCGATCGCCCAGTCCGCGGCCGGTGCCTGCTCGGCCGGGCCGATCCACTCCACGACGGGCGCCGAGTCCTCGCCCCCGCCACCGAGGACGACGGCGGCGTCGCGGACGACACCGAGGCCGCGGGTGAGCGCCGCCTCCTCCGAGGTGGCTGGTCGCTCCTCCTGACCGTCGTCGCAGGTGGACAGCTCGCTGATGCCGGTGATGAGCATGCTCATGGGTCGATCCTCTCGTGCCGCGATCAGTCGGTCGGTGCGACCAGCCGGTGGATGGCCTCGGACAGCAGGCGCCCGACGTCGCCCAGCCGGTGGCGCCCGTCCTGCACGACCACCCGCCCGTCGACGACGACCGTGTCGACATCGGCCGCCGTCGCCGCGAGGACCACCTGACCGGGGTCGGTGCCGGCGGTGCGGACGGTGTCGTCGCGCACGGCGACGAGGTCGGCCCGCGCGCCGACCTCGATGCGCCCGGCGTCCGGCCAGCCGATGCTGTCGTGCGCGGTGGCCGCCGCCAGCAGGTCGACGGGCGTGAACCGGCCCCGCTCGAGGCTGTCGAGCCGCTCGTGCATCTCCAGGGCCCGGGCCTCCTCCAGCAGGTCGATGACCGCGTGCTGGTCCGAGCCGAGGGACAGTCGCGCCCCGGCGTCGCGCAGGGCGCGGGCGGGACCGATCCCGTCGGCGAGGTCGCGCTCGGTGGTGGGGCAGAAGCAGGCATACGACCGGTGCCGGCCGAGCAGCGCGACGTCCTCGTCGGTGAGGTGGGTGGCGTGCACCGCGCTGAGGTCCGGCCCGAGCACGCCCTCGGCCTCGAGCAGACCGGTGGGGGTGAGCCCGTGCGCGGCGAGGCACGCGTCGTTCTCCGCGGGCTGCTCCGACAGGTGCACGTGCACCGGCCGCCCGCCCTCCCCGCGACCGGAGGTGCGGGGCGCGGTGCGCGCCCACGAAGCCACGGTCGCGAGCTGGTCGCGGGGCACGGCGCGCACCGAGTGGATCGCGGCACCGACCCGCAGGTGCGCGGGCCCGCCGTCGGTGTGGTCGCGCAGGTCGTCCACGCGCAGCGCCCAGGTCCGTGCGTCGCCGTCGCCGAAGCGCAGCTGCGGGCCCTCCAGCTCCCGGTGACCGGCGCCGTCGAGCCCGCCGACGAGGTAGCAGGTGTCCAGCAGCGTCAGCCGGATCCCGGCGTCGGCGGCGGCCTGCACCAGAGCCTTCCCCATGACGTTGGGGTCCATGTAGCGCTTCCCGCCGGGCCCGTGGTGGAGGTAGTGGAACTCCCCCACCGCCGTGATCCCGGCGAGCGCCATCTCGGCGTAGGTCGCGCGCGCCAGGGCGAGGTAGCGGTCCGGGTCGAGCCGGGCTGCGACGGCATACATCGTCTCGCGCCAGGACCAGAACGTGCCGCCCCCGTGGTGCGTCCGACCCCGGAGCGCGCGGTGGAAGGCGTGGCTGTGGGCGTTGGCCAGGCCGGGCAGGACGACGCCGGGCAGCCGGTGGTCCCCGTCCTGCGGCGGTATGCCCGCCTCCACCCCGGTGATCCGGCCGTCCTCGACCGTGATGCGGACGTCGGCGGCGACGCCGGTCGGCAGGTGCGCGTGCCGCGCGTGGAAGGCGGTGCTCACGGCTGCTCGCTCACGAGGTGGGTCACGCACGCCGCGAGCGCCTCGACGCCGGCGTGGCAGTCGGCGGCCTCGGCGTGCTCGGCGGGGCTGTGCGAGACGCCGGTCGGGTTGCGCACGAAGAGCATCGCGGTGGGTATGCCCGCTCCCGCGAGGATGCCCGCGTCGTGCCCCGCCCCGGTGCCGAGCACGGGCACGCTGAGCTCGTCCGCGCTGCCGAGGACTCGGCGCAGCCGGTCGGCCAGCGCCCCGTCGAAGCGGGTGGTCGGCGTCCAGGACTCGCGGGTGAGGCTGGCCCCGTGCCGCCCCGCCCGCTCCTCGAGCTCGGCGACGAGCGCCTCCACCTGGTCCTCCTCCGGTCCTCGCGCGTCCAGCCACCCCGTGACGTGGGAGGGGATGGCGTTGACGCCGCCCGGGGTGACCGCCACCTTGCCGACGGTGGCGACGCAGCCCCGCTCGGCGGCGCCCGCGCGGGCCGCCAGCACGAGGTCGGCATAGCCGAGCATCGCGTCCCGACGGTCCTCCAGCCGGGTGGTCCCGGCGTGGTTGGCCTCGCCGGGACGTCGAAGCGCCAGCGGCCGTGCGGCCAGATGTCGCTCGCCACCGCGACCGGTGCGTCGAGGTCGACCAGCGCCCGGCCCTGCTCGACGTGCAGCTCGACGAAGGCGCCGACGCGCGCCAGCGTCTCCTCGTCCCGCCCCAGGTCGGCCGGGTCGCGGCCCACCGCGGCGAGCGCGTCGGCATACCTCACGCCGTCGGAGTCGGTCAGCGCCCGTGCCCGGTCGGCGTCGAGGGCGCCGGTGAGCACCCGCGACCCGGCGCAGGCGATCCCGAAGCGCGCGCCCTCCTCGTCCACGAAGTTCGCCACCGCGACCGGCCGGGTGGGCGCGACCCCCTCGCTGCGCAGCAGGTCGAGCGCCGCGAACGAGCTGACCACCCCCAGCGGCCCGTCGAAGGCGCCGCCGTCGGGCACGGAGTCCAGGTGCGAGCCGACGACGAGACCGGTATGCCCGGCCCGCACCGCGTCATCGACGGTGCCGGGGCCGTCCCACCACCAGGCCCACTGGTTGCCGACCCGGTCCTCGACCAGATCGAGCCCGCGTGCCGCCGCCTCCTGGGCGAACCACTCCCGCAGCATCGCGTCCTCGCGGGTCCAGGCGAACCGGCGGTAGCCGCCGCTGCCGACCCGGCCCACCGGGTCGAGGTCGGCCCACATGCGGTCGAAGGCGGCGAGGGCGGCTGCGGTGCTCACGGTCCCGACCCTAGGTGTCCGGCGGCGGGCGCTGACAGTGCCGAGCTGCCATCGTCGTCTCGGATCTCAGACACGACAGGACCCAGATGCCATGGCCCGCGCGGGGCATACCCTCGGTCCCATGAGTGAGCAACGCGCCCTGGCCGCGCTGGAGGCGGCTCGGCTCGAGTATGCCGTCACCCGCCACGGCCGGGTGGGGAGCCTGGAGGAGGCGGCCCAGGCGCGTGGCGTCGAGCCGCGCGACATCGTCAAGACCCTGGTGGTGCGGCGCAGCGAGAAGGACTACCTCTTCGTGCTCGTGCCGGGCGACCGGGAGATCGCCTGGCCCAAGCTCCGGTCGCTGCTCGGCGTCAACAGACTCTCAATGCCGGACGCTGCCACGGCCAAGGAGGCGACCGGCTACGAGCGCGGCACGATCACGCCCTTCGGCTCGACCACCGCCTGGCCCGTCGTCGCCGACGCCAGCCTCGCCGGTGAGCAGGGACGCCAGATCTCGCTCGGGGCGGGCGCGCACGGGGTCGCGGTGACCCTCGAGGAGAGCCGAGGCCGCGCTGACGGCTCTCGGCGCGCAGGTGGCGGACGTCACCGACTGACCGGCCGGCGGCACACCCGCTGCGGATCAGCGGGTGAGGTCGGAGAGCCGGAAGGACACCTCGAAGGGGTCGGTCACGCGGAACGCCGCGTCGCCCATGACGACCTCGCCGGACTCGTAGGCGTCGCCCACCAGCCGGTAGACCCGGATGCCCGGCGCCTCCGGGTCCACCACCCAGTAGTGCGGGCAGCCGAAGCGGGCGAGCACGTGCGGCTTCGCGACGAGGTCGGTCCGGCGGCTCGACGGCGACAGGATCTCGACAGCGAGGACCGGTGGGACCTCGACCTGTCCGCCCTCGCGGATCTCCCGGGGGATCACCATGAGGTCGGGCTGGATCATGCTGCGCTCCCCGGCCCGCAGGTCCAGCGGTGCGGTCAGCACGCGCAGGTGCGGCGGACAGGAGGCACGCAGGAGGGCGAAGAGCTCCCCGCTGACCGCCTGGTGGACGATGCTCGGACCGGGAGACACGACCAGCTCACCCTCGATGAGCTGGATCGTCATGTCGTCCCGCTGCTCGCGGTAGGCATACAGGTCCTCGACCGTGTAGATGCCGACCTCGGTCATGCTCATGCTCTCCATCGTGCCCCTCCCCCGTCATGACGTCCAGCATGCTCGCCCGGGACGGTGCGCGACGGCCGTCCACAGGTCAGCCGGGCACGACCCCCGGGGTGACGAGCACGACGGTGTCGCCGTAGCGCAGGTCCTTGCCCCGCTGCGAGAGCTTGCCGACCAGCCGGAAGACCCGTGTCTGCCAGCCGTACTTCGCCCGGACCGCGGCCTGGACCTCGTCGAAGTCCTGGCCGCCCTGCACCATCTCGGCGGTCGCCTCGACCGGCTCGGTGCCCGGCTTCGGCGTCCCGGTCCGCCCGCACGGCTGCACCGTGACCCGCGAGGTATGCCGGAGCCGCTTCGTCTTGCCGGTGCCCATCGTCGTGTAGAACCCGACCCGCTCGCCGTCGCGCAGCGGCACCACCCACACCGGTGTCGGCACCGGCTCGCCGTTGCGGCGGAAGGTCGTGAACGAGATGAACTCCTCGGCACCGAGGTGCTGCACTGCGACGTTGCCCATGCGCCGAACGTACCGGCGGGTAGCCCCGCCCGCGTCTCAGAACAGCAGCAGCCCGACCGGGATCGCGAGGACCAGGCTCAGGCATACCCGCTCGAACCAGACGACGAGCAGCCGCGGGATGGACACCGGGATCTGGGTGCCGACGAGGGAGGGCACCATCGCGGAGAAGAAGATGATCTGGCTGACGCTCACCACGGCGACGACGTACTTCACCGACATGGCGGACTCCGCGACGAGCGCGGCCGGGAGGAACATCTCCGAGACGCCCAGCGCGGCGGCCTTGGCGACGAGCAGCGGCTCGGGGATCTGCAGCGCCCAGGTGATGGGGTAGAAGACGTAGCCGAGCCAGTCGAAGACCGGCGTGAACTCGGCGAGCACCAGGCCCAGCAGCCCGATCGACAGGATGCTCGGCAGGATCGCCATGGCCATCCGGAGCCCGTCGAGGAAGGTGGACCGGACCGTCCGCAGCAGGCCCGGGTCCGCCGCGACGGTATGCCTGGCCTCCCGCCACGCGGTCGCGAACCGGCCGCCCTCGGTCGGCTGCTCCGGCTGGTGCTCCACGCCGGGCGCCGTCTCGTCCGGGATGCGCGACAGCGGCGGGATCCACACCGTGATCGCGGTGACGACGAAGGTGATGAGCAGGGTGGACCAGAAGTAGACCGTCCAGTGGTCCATGAGGTCCAGCGCGCTCGCGACGACGATCATGAAGGTCGCCGAGACGGTGGAGAAGCCGGTGGCGATGACCATGGCCTCGCGCCGGGTGTACTTCCCGTCGAGGTAGACCCGGTTGGTGATGAGCAGGGCGAGCGAGTAGGACCCGACGAAGCTGGCGACGGCGTCGATCGCCGAGCGGCCGGGGGTGCGGAAGACGGGCCGCATGAGCGGCCGGGCGAGCACCCCGATGAACTCCATCAGCCCGTAGCCCACGAGCAGCGCCAGGAAGACCGCCCCGATCGGCACGAGCAGCCCGACCGGGATGACCAGGGCGTTCAGCAGGAACGGCCCCATGCCCTCGGCGAAGAGCCACGCCGGCCCGACCTCGAGGACGAGCATCACCCCGACGATCAGACCGATGACGCGAGCGACGGCGAAGACGGCGTCGGTCGTGCTCCGCCGCCAGGACCCGGTGACCCAGGGGTAGACGGCACCCGCCGCGATGAGGGCGAGGGCATACCAGGGCAGGATGCCGGGGATCGCCTCGCGCAGCCAGGACACGATGTGGTCCAGCGGGATCGTGCTGCGCCCGCCGATCGTGACCGGCACGAAGAACATCACGACGCCGATGGCGGACAGGACGAAGAACTTCCACATGGGGACTGCGGTGTCCGGCACGTCGTCGGGCCGGGTGGTGGTGCTCATGTCAGTCGCCCTCCCGCATGGGGACGCGCACGCCGCGCTCGGCGGCCACCTCGTCGGCACGGTCGTAGCCGGCGTCGACGTGCCGGATGACGCCCATGCCGGGGTCGTTGGTCAGGACCCGCTCCAGCTTCTGCCGGGCCAGGTCGGTGCCGTCGGCCACGCTGACCTGCCCGGCGTGCAGCGAGCGGCCGATGCCGACGCCGCCGCCGTGGTGCAGCGACACCCAGGACGCGCCGGAGGCGGTGTTGACCATGGCGTTGAGCAGCGGCCAGTCGGCGATGGCGTCCGAGCCGTCGGCCATCGCCTCGGTCTCGCGGTAGGGGCTCGCCACCGAGCCGCAGTCGAGGTGGTCGCGGCCGATGGCGATCGGCGCGCTGACCTCGCCGGAGGCGACCATGTCGTTGAAGCGCACGCCCGCCTTGTCCCGCTCGCCGTAGCCGAGCCAGCAGATCCGCGCGGGCAGCCCCTCGAAGGCGACCTTGTCCTGGGCGCCCCGGATCCACTTCTGCAGGTGGTCGTTGTCCGGGAAGAGGTCGAGCACGGCCTGGTCGGTGGCGGCGATGTCCTTCTCGTCGCCGGACAGCGCGGCCCAGCGGAACGGGCCCTTGCCCTCGCAGAACAGCGGCCGGATGTATGCCGGGACGAAGCCGGGGAACTCGAAGGCCCGGTCGTAGCCGCCCTGGCGGGCCTCGTCGCGGATGCTGTTGCCGTAGTCGAAGACCTCGGCGCCGGCGTCCATGAAGCCGACCATCGCCTCGACGTGCCGCGCCATCGACTCCTGTGCCCGGTCGGTGAACTCCTCCGGCTTCTTCTCGGCGTAGTCGTGCCAGTCGGCGAGGTCGATGCCGGTCGGCAGGTAGGACAGGGGGTCGTGCGCGGACGTCTGGTCGGTCACGATGTCGATCGCGACACCACGGCGCAGCAGCTCGGGGAAGACCTCGGCGGCGTTGCCGACGACGCCGATCGAGACGGCCTCGCGCGCCTGCTTGGCGGTCAGCGCCCGCTCCACACCCGCGTCGAGGGAGTCGGCGACCTCGTCCAGGTAGCGGCTCTTCACCCGACGGCGCAGCCGGGCCTCGTCGACGTCGACCACGAGGCATACCCCGCCGTTGAGCGTGACCGCCAGCGGCTGCGCCCCACCCATGCCGCCGCACCCGCCGGTGAGGGTGAGCGTCCCGGCGAGGGACCCGCCGAACTTCTTGGCGGCGACCGCGGCGAACGTCTCGTAGGTGCCCTGCAGGATGCCCTGGGTGCCGATGTAGATCCAGGAGCCGGCGGTCATCTGGCCGTACATCGTCAGCCCGAGCTGCTCGAGCCGGCGGAACTCGGGCCAGGTCGCCCAGTCGCCGACGAGGTTGGAGTTGGCGATGAGCACGCGCGGCGCCCACTCGTGGGTCTGCATGACCCCGACCGGACGGCCGGACTGGACCAGCATGGTCTCGTCCTCGCGCAGGTCGGTGAGGGTGCGGACCATGGCGTCGAAGCTGCGCCAGTCGCGCGCCGCGCGGCCGGTGCCGCCGTAGACGACGAGGTCGTCGGGGCGCTCGGCCACCTCGGGGTCGAGGTTGTTCATGAGCATCCGCAACGGGGCCTCGGTGGCCCAGGAGCGGGCGGTGAGCTGGGTGCCGCGCGGTGCGCGGACGGGACGGGCGCCTTCCATGGTGGTCTCCTTCGACTCGTTTCTCTGGCGTGGCTCTGGCACGTCTTCCGACCGACCGCACGGTTCTGTGCGGACCGGCCGCCCGGTCTGCGTCAGTGCAGCAGTCCGGTGACGCGTTCGGCGGCGTCGCGGACGCGGCCGTCCGCGACGAGATCGACGACGGTCTCGATCTCGGGGCTGAGGTGGCGGTCCGGGCCGGGGCCCTCGACGCCGGACCCGCGCAGCAGCGCCACGACGGCCGCCGTCGCGGGGGCGGGGGTGAGCGGCGCGCGCAGGTCGAGCGCGCGGGCGGCGGTGAGGACCTCGACCGCGACGACGCGGGTCAGCCCGTCGACGGCGCGGCGGAGCTTGCGGGCCGCACCCCAGCCCATGCTCACGTGGTCCTCCTGCATCGCGGAGGAGGGTATGGAGTCCACGCTCGCCGGGGCGGCCAGCCGCTTGAGCTCGCTGACCAGCGCGGCCTGGGTGTATTGCGCGATCATGTGCCCGCTGTCGGTCCCGGGGTCGTCCGCGAGGAAGGGCGGCAGCCCGTGGCTGCGGGCGACGTCGAGGAAGCGGTCGGTGCGCCGCTCGCTGATGCTCGCCACGTCCGCGGCGACGATCGCGAGGAAGTCGAGCACGTGGGCGACCGGCGCGCCGTGGAAGTTGCCGTTGCTCTCGACCCGTCCGTCGAGCGTGACGACCGGGTTGTCGACGGCGGCGGCGAGCTCGCGGTCGGCGACGGTGCGGGCATACCCGCAGGTGTCGCGGGCGGATCCGTGCACCTGGGGCGAGCAGCGCAGCGAGTAGGCGTCCTGCACGCGGGTGCACGCCTCGGTGCGGTGCGACTCACGGATCGCGCTCTCGGACATGAGGTCTCGCAAGTTCTCGGCCGACCGGGCCTGGCCGGGGTGCGGCCGCAGGTCGTGCAGGTCGGCGGCGAAGACGTCGTCGGTGCCGAGCAGGCCCTCGACGCTCATCGCGGCGGCGACGTCGGCGGTGGTGAGCAGGGTGTCGAGGTCGTGCAGGGCGAGCACGAGCATGCCGAGCATGCCGTCGGTGCCGTTGATGAGGGCCAGGCCCTCCTTCTCGGCCAGCTCGACCGGGGCGATGCCGGCGCGGGCCAGCGCCTCACCGGCGGGGATGAGCTCCTGCGGGGAGGCCTGCCAGGCCTCCTGGTCCGCGCCCGCCTCCGGACCGACCCGGACCATGCCCTCGCCCATGACGGCCAGGGCGCAGTGGGCCAGCGGCGCGAGGTCGCCGGAGCAGCCGAGGCTGCCGTGCTCGCGCACGACGGGGGTGATGCCGGCGTTGAGGAGCGAGGCATACGCCTGCGCCGTCTCGACCCGCACCCCCGTGCGGCCGGTCGCGAGGGTCGACAGGCGCAGGAGCATGAGCGCCCGCACGACCTCTCGCTCGACCTCCGGGCCGGACCCCGCGGCGTGGCTGCGGACCAGGCTGCGCTGCAGCTGTGCCCGCTTCTCCGGCGGGATGCTGGTGTTGGCCAGCGCGCCGAAGCCGGTCGAGATGCCGTAGTGCGGCTGGGTGTCCCCGGCCAGGTCCTCAATGATGCGGCGGGTCGCGGCGATGCCCTCGACGGCGTCGCCCGCGATGCTCACGCGGGCACCATGCCGGGCGACGGCCACGACCTCGGCGTGCGACATCGGGCCGGCGGTGACGACGACCTCGCGCGGCAGGTCAGGCTCGGGGAGACGGCTCATGGAGACCATTGGAGCGGTCTGCCGCGACGGCGTCACCCCCTGCGACGGCCTCGCCGTCTCGGATCTCAGACGCGCGCGGCCGTGCCCACCCCGCCGGGAACCTGAGCAACGAAGAGTGCCCTACGCAGGTGCTGCAGCCCCTGCATCGAGGACTTTTCTCTGCTCAGGCGGGGGCGGGCCGGCGGCAGCCCCTGCGTCGAGGACCTTTCTCTGCTCAGGCGGGCCACGAGGTCGGACAGGCGGCGCCAGCGCACCCGCCGGGAACCTGAGCAACGAACAGTGCCCTACGCAGGTGCTGCAGCCCCTGCCTCGAGGACTTTTCTCTGCTCAGGTCGAGGCGGGCCGGCGGCAGCCCCTGCGTCGAGAACCTTTCTCTGCTCAGGCCGGGGCGGGGTGGCCGAAGCGCTCGACGAAGGCCGGAAGCAGGCTGCGCACGTGGGTGAGGTCGACCGACTCGGCCTGGGCCACGATGGGCGCGACCTCCTCGGGCTCGCAGTAGCCGTGACCGGCGTAGATGTGCAGCCGCCGCTCGAGCGACTCCGCGTCCAGCTCGGGGTGGAACTGCGTGGCGTAGACGTGGCGCCCCATCCGGAACATCTGCGTCGGGCAGCCCGCCGACGACGCGAGCAGCACCGCACCCGGCGGCAGCACGGCGCATGCCTCCTTGTGCCCAACGATCGCGTGGAACGGGTCCGGCATACCGGCGAGCAGCGGGTCGGCCAGGCCCCGCTCCGTCAGCGAGATCTCCACCGCGGCGGGCGCCTCGCCGAACCGGCGGTCGACCGTCCCGCCCATGGCCAGGCCGAGCAGCCCGATCCCGTAGCAGGCGCCGAGGAACGGCACATCGGCCTCGACGACGCGGCGGGCCAGCGCGGCCAGGTCACGCTCGACCCGCTGCTGCACCTCGCCCTTCCGCTCGTCCGAGGCGTTGAACGGGCTGCCGCCCAGGATGATCCCGCTGTAGGCCGTGAGGTCGACCGTCGGCAGCGGCGCCGCCTCGACGCGCACCCGGTGCAGCTCGCTCTCCCGCAACCCGGCGTAGCGCAGGAAGCCCGCGTACTCGTCGTCGGCGGCGTCGTCCTCGGCGCGCGTGCCGAGCAGCAGGAAGGGCCTCACACCGGCAGAGCCTAGGGTGGGCGGTGTGGACGAGCCGACGCCGACCGGGCAGGACCAGGACCGACGCGACCGCGCGATCGCGGCCTTCTGGGCCGACGCGCGCATCCGCGGCAAGCTCAACCGCATCGAGGTGTATGCCGGTGCTCAGGTGAGCGACACCCTCCCGCCGCCCGCGTGGAGCTTCGGCGGTGAGGACGACCCGCAGACCGCGGACCGGTTGCTCGGGCTGGTCCTCGCCGGGCGGAAGACCGCGACGGCCAGCGCCTACCGGGACTACGAGGCCGACGCGCGGACCCGGCAGGCCCTGGACGAGGGGCCCGCCGAGGGCGACACCCTCACCCGCACCGGCGTCGACCTCGACCTGGCGCTGCCCGAGCCCGGGCTGCTGTCCATCCTGCTCGACGGCTCCGGTCGACCCCGGGCCCTGGTCCGCATCACGGACGTGGACGTGTGCCGCTTCGCCGACGTCCCCGCCGAGCACGCCCGGCTGGAGGGGGAGGGCAACGGCACCCTCGCGGACTGGCGCGCCATCCACCGCGAGGCGTTCGCGGCCACCGCGCCGCACGGCGAGCCGGTCGACGACGACACCCTCGTGGTCCTCGAGCGTTTCGAGGTGCTGGTGCCCGCGGCGGCCGGACGGGCCGCGCGCCGACACCCCTGAGGCCCCTCGCGACGGCCCACCCATGGCGCCGGCGGCCGACACCGCTGGGGCAGACCCGGCTGCACCGGCCGCGACGGCCGCCGCACGGCAGCCCCGGGCTCAGACCCGGACGAGCATCTTGCCGGTGTTATCGCCGCGCAGGAGCCCGAGGAAGGCGTCGACCGCGTGCTCGATGCCGTCGACGACGGTCTCGCGGGAGCTCAGCTGCCCGGAAGACAGCCAGCCGGCTGCCTGCCCGGCGAACTCGCCCGCCAGGTCCTGGTGGTCGGAGACGAGGAAGCCGGTCATCGTGCCGCGCACCTGGATGAGCCGGGCCAGATTGCGGGGCCCGGGCGCGGGCTCGGTGTCGTTGTAGCTCGAGATCGCGCCGCAGATCGCGATCCGGCCACCCTGCCGCAGGGCCCCGATCGCGGCCTCCAGGTGCTCGCCGCCGACGTTGTCGAAGTAGACGTCGATCCCGTCGGGCGCGTGCTCGGCGAGCTGGGCGGCGACGTCGCCGTCCTTGTAGTTGAAGGCGGCGTCGAAGCCGAGCTCGTCCACGAGGTGGTCCACCTTCTCCTGGGAGCCGGCGCTGCCGATCACGCGGGACGCGCCGAGCGCCTTGGCCACCTGGCCGGCCACGCTGCCGACCGCTCCGGCGGCCCCGGAGACGAAGACGACGTCGCCCTCGCGCAGCTGCGCGACGCGGACCAGCCCGGCGTAGGCGGTGAGCCCGGTCATGCCGAGCACCCCGAGGTAGGCGGGGGCGGGCGCCGCGTCGGTGTCGACGACGCGCGCGGACTCGGCGTCCACGACGGCCTCCTCGCGCCAGCCGAGTTGGTGCAGGACGTGGTCACCCACGGCATACCCCTCGGCGCGGGACTCCTCGACGACCCCGACGGCGCCGCCCTCCATCGCCCGGCCCAGCTCGAAGGGCGCGACGTAGGACCGGGTGTCGTTCATCCGACCGCGCATGTAGGGATCGACGGAGATCAGCTCGTTGCGCACCCGCACCTGCCCGTCGGCGAGCTCGGGCAGCTCGCTCGTCGCGAGCTCGAAGTCGGACGGCTTGGGCCACCCGTGCGGGCGGGCGACGAGGCGGACCTCACGGGCGGGGGCGGACTGGTCGGCTGGGGTCACTCTCGGTCTCCTCCGGTCTCGGGTGCTCTCAGGGCAGGCCCGGTTGCCAACACACGCCCCGCGCGAGGTATGCCCGGGAACCAGCGAGGCCCTAGGGTTACGACTCGTGACCTCCACGCACCCGCACCCCGTCATCACCGACGAGAGCCCGTCCGCCGACGCCAACCGGCGCGGCCCCAGCTTCGAGGCGTCGCACGAGCTGGCGACCGGCCCGGTGACCTCGCCGCCGCGCACCGTCGAAGGCTTCGTCCGTGAGTTCCTGGACCAGCTCAACTTCGGGCAGGGCGTCAAGCTGTCGCAGTCGACGATCAACGACCAGTACCTCGCGCTCGCCCGGACCGTGCGCTCCTACCTCATGGCGTCCTGGCTGGAGACCGGGCACCGGCGCCGCAAGAACCCCACGCGCATGGTCGGTTACCTCTCGGCGGAGTACCTCCTGGGCCGCCAGCTCGGCAACAACCTGCTCGCCTCGGACCTGCAGGGCATCGCCGAGCAGGCGATGGAGCAGTGCGGCATCGACATGGCGGCGCTGCGCGGCCAGGAGGTCGAGCCCGGCCTGGGCAACGGCGGCCTCGGGCGGCTCGCCGCCTGCTTCGTCGACTCACTCGCGACGATGGACCAGCCCTGCATCGGCTACGGCATCCGCTACGAGTACGGCATCTTTCGGCAGACCTTCGTCGCGGGCCGCCAGGTCGAGGAGCCGGACAGCTGGCTGCGCCTGGGCAGCCCGTGGGAGTTCCCGCACCCCGAGCGCGCCGTCCAGGTCGGCTTCGGCGGGCATACCGAGACCTCGGTCGACGAGGACGGCACCGAGCACACCCGCTGGGTCCCCGCCTGGCAGGTCCGCGGCGTCCCCTACCACTACATGGTCCCCGGCTTCCGCAACGGCGTCGTCAACACCCTGCGGCTGTGGAGCGCCGAGGCCAACCAGGCCTTCGACCTGCAGACCTTCAACGCCGGCGACTACGCACAGGCCTCCCGCGCGGAGATCTTCGCGGAGAACATCTCCAAGGTGCTCTACCCCGACGACTCGACGCCGCAGGGCAAAGAGCTGCGGCTGCAGCAGCAGTACTTCTTCGTCGCCTGCAGCCTGCGCGACTTCATCGAGAACACGCTGCCGCGCGACGTGGACCTGCGCGAGCTGCCGCAGCGGATCATCTTCCAGCTCAACGACACCCACCCGGTCATCGCGGTGCCCGAGCTCATGCGCATCCTCGTCGACGAGAAGGGCTTCGACTGGGACGAGGCGTGGGACATCACCCAGCAGTGCTTCGCCTACACCTGCCACACGCTGCTCCCCGAAGCGCTCGAGGTGTGGCCCGTCGACCTGCTGGGGCGGCTGCTGCCGCGCCACCTGGAGATCATTTACCGCATCAACGAAGAGTTCCTGCTCGAGGTGCGCGACGCCTTCCCCGGCGACGAGGGCCGGGTGCGGCGGATGTCGATCATCGCCGAGCAGCCGCAGCGCGCGGTGCGGATGGCCTACCTCGCCACCGTCGCGGGCGCCAAGGTCAACGGGGTCGCCGAGCTGCACAGCCAGCTGCTGCGCGACGACGTGCTGCCCGACTTCCACGCGCTGTGGCCGGAGAAGTTCACCAACGTCACCAACGGCATCACCCCGCGCCGCTTCCTCTACCTGGCCAACCGGCGGTTGTCGGACCTCATCAACGAGACCATCGGGACCGGTTGGGTCACCGACCTGGAGCAGCTGCGCCAGCTCGAGCCGTATGCCGACGACGCAGACTTCCGGCAGCGGTTCCGGGACGTCAAGGACGCCAACAAGGAGCGGCTCGGCAAGCTGCTGCGCGTCCGTGACGGCATCGAGCTCTCGCAGGACCACCTGCTCGACGTCATGGTCAAGCGGCTGCACGAGTACAAGCGGCAGACCCTCAAGCTGCTGCACGTCGTCTCGGTCTACGAGGGAGTCCTCTCGGGCCGCACTCCGATCGACCAGGTGACCCCGCGCACGGTGCTCTTCGGCGCCAAGGCGGCGCCGGGCTACCACATGGCCAAGGAGATCATCTTCCTCATCAACTCGGTCGCGGAGACGGTGAACACCGACCCGGTGATGGACGGCCGGCTGCAGGTGCTCTTCCCGGCCAACTACAACGTCACCCTCGCGGAGAAGGTCATCCCGGCCGCCGATCTGTCCGAGCAGATCTCGCTGGCCGGCAAGGAGGCCTCGGGCACCGGCAACATGAAGTTCGCGCTCAACGGCGCCCTGACGATCGGCACCCTCGACGGCGCCAACGTCGAGATCCTCGACCTCGTCGGGGAGGACAACTTCTTCCTCTTCGGCATGACCGAGCCGGAGGTCGAGGAACTGCGCCAGCGGGGTTACGTCCCCAGCTCGTTCTACGAGGCGGACCCGGTGCTGAAGGCCACGATCGACCTCATCGGCAGCGGCCACTTCACCGGCGGCGACCGGGGCGCCGTCTCGGCGGTGCTGGACAACCTGCTCAACCACGACCCGTTCATGGCGCTGGCAGGATTCGGGTCCTACCTCGAAGCCCAGGACCGCGTGGAGCGGGCCTACGCCGACCCCGAGGCGTGGAGCCGCTCGACGATCCTCAACGTCGCCCGCTGCGGGTTCTTCTCCTCCGACCGCTCGATGCGCGACTACCTCGACCGGATCTGGCTGCCCGGGGACGCGTGAGCGCCCGCGGGCGCGGGTGAGCGCCTACCCTCGGGAGGATGGGGACCAGCAATGCACCCGCCGCGGGTCACGCGCTGGCCATCCTCACGCTGCTCGCTCGGCACGCGACACCGGTCGCGGCGGCGACGATCGCCCGCGAGCTGGGGCTGCCGCGGTCCACGACCTACCACCTGCTCACGGTCCTCGTCGAGCAGCAGTATGCCGTGCACCTGCCCGAGGAGCGGCGCTACGGCCTGGGTGTCGCCGCCTACGAGCTGGGCTCGGCCTACACCCGGCAGGCGCCGCTGCAACGGCTGGCCCGCCCGCGGCTGACCCGGCTCGCCGACGCGTGCGGGCACAACGCGCACCTGGCGGTGCTGCACGGGCCGGACGTGCTCTACGTCATCGAGGAGCGGGTCGCCGGGCGACCCTCGCTGGTCACCGACGCCGGGGTGCGCCTGCCCGCGACCCTCACCGCGAGCGGGCTGGCGATCCTGGCGGCGCTCCCGGCGGCGCAGGTGCGCGCGCTCTTCCCCTCGCGCGAGGCCTTCGTGCAGCGGCACGAGGAGGGCCCGCGCTCGCTAATGGAGCTGCGGCGGGTCCTCACCGAGACCCGCGCACGGGGGTATGCCGTCGAGGACGGCCTCGTGACCCCCGGGCTCGCGTCGGTCGCCTCGGCCGTGCTGGACCACTCCGGCCATCCGGTGGCCGGCGTCGCCGTGACCTACCCCGCGGATCGTGACCTGCGCATCGAGGCGGTCGTCCGGCTGGTCCGGCAGACGGCGGCCGAGCTGTCGGCGCGGCTCGGTCACCGCGACCAGGGACGCTCCCCGGTGGGCTGACCGACAGGTATCAACCCCGGCGCCGCAGCCAGCCGAGCACACCGGCACGCTTCTGCCCGCTTCGGTCACCAGGCAGGTTGCCGTGGTCCTGAAGCCGCTCGACCAGCGCCTCCACCTCGTCCTGGTTGAGCTCGAGGTAGTCGTGGACCTGCCGCCAGTAGGGATCGGTCGCCGCCCCTTCCTCCGGTCGTCGCGGCTCGTCCATCACGGCGACGATCGAGCAGGGACCGTCCCGGTCGGCGATCAGTCTCAGCTGGGTCCAGTCCACGCCACCGGCGGCCTCGTACAGCGCCTCGATAGCGTCATGAGCCGTCGAGGTGCGGCCGTACTCTGCCGCGAGCTGCGCTCCGTCCCAGGTGATCACCCGGTTGAGCCGCAGGTTGTTCGGTGCCGTCGACCCGTCCTCCTGCTGGAGTCGCCCGATCCACATCACGACGCGGATCCACGACGAGTGGTCACCGGTCAGGCCGTCCACGATCCGGTCCGCGATCTCGTGCACGCCGGGAACGTCGACCAGGGCGGGCCTGGCCTCCTCCGTCGTCGGCTCCGCCGGCAGCCCCCGGAGCTCCTCACGGTGTCGCTCCAGGTAGTGATGTACCTCGTCCGCCCACGGGTCCTGGAGCGACGTCTGGGCCCTCACCAGGGTGTCGTGGTCGAACTCCGCGCGTGGTTCGGGATCGTCCGCGTCGATCTCGACCCGCATGACGAGCCAACCGGTGTCGTCCTGATCCAGAGCCTCGAGCTGGAGCAGGTCCTGCAGCGGCTCGCTCGCCGGCTCGATGGGCTCCTGCACCAAGACACCGCTGCGATCCCGGAAGATCACGACAGCAGGCGTCATGGTCGCGTCAAGAGATGCCTCGTCGGGCGAGTCGCCCATCTTGGCCCACCATGTGACGATTCTTACCCAGCCGTCGGGGGCTGCATCGCGGTAGGCGTCGGCGAAGCGCTGAAGGTGTAGCCGCGCTTGCTCATCCATCGCAAGAGTCCTCTCGGTTTGAAGCTGACGGCTGGCCGCGACGGTGTCGGAAGAGGCTGAGCACCCCTCGGCCCGACTTCTTCTTCTCACCCGGTAGATCCCCGCTTGCCCGCAGCCGATCCACGAGTGCATCGACCTGGTCACGATTCAGGTCCAGGTAGTCGTGAACCTGTCGGCAGTACGGGCCGCTCGCCGAGTCGTCGAACTGTCGGCGAGGTTCATCATCGACCAGCCGCAGCTCGCGCTGGCCATCACGATCTGCCACCAGTCTCAACTGCGTCCACGGACAGTGACTGTCTTGTCGTCCACGGCCCGCAGCTCGTCCGAGAGCCCGAACGCCTTGCCATAGGCCGCGCCGACCGCGCCGACCGCGCCGTCCACCCAGGACACCACCCGGTTGAGCCTGAGCCTGAGATGAGCAGGTGCCGGGGACCCGTCCGGCTCGGCCAGACGTGCTATCCAGAAGATCACCCTGATTCACGCCGGTTGGCCCCCGACCAGCGTCGCGACGATCTCGTCGAGGTGCGGGGCAAGAGTCCCCTGGAGATCGCCAGTGTCGGCACTCATGCTCCACCTGAAAGCAGCCCGAGAATTCCCCGTCGCGACTTCTTCTCCCCGGGCAGGTCCCCGCTCGCTCGGAGGCGTTCCACGAGCGCGTCGACCTCCTTCCGGTTCAGTTCGAGGTAGTCGTCGACCTGGTGCCAGTACGGGTCGGTTGCCGAGCCTTCGACCTGACGCCGAGGCTCGTCCTTCACCAACTGCACCTGGCGTGCGCCATTGCGGTCGGCCACAATCCCGCACTGCGTCCAGTCCACGTCCTGTGTCAGCTCGTCGATGCGTCGGTACATCGGTGCCGTCCCCAGGCCGGTGTAGTAGTCGGCCACCACCCCGCCGCCTCGGTAGGAGAGCACACGGTTGAGGCGGATGGTGGTGTCCGTGGGCTCGCTGCCGTCCATGAGCCTGCCCACCCAGATGACCACCCGGATCCAGTCGGGGAAGTCCTGGGTGCAGGCGGTGACCATCTGGCCGACCTGCGCATCGAGCTCGCCTGACAGCACTGCAACTCCCTCCACCTTGTTCATCACGACCTGCACCAATTCCACCGACGGCGCGGCTGGTCCTCCGGTGTGCTTGTCGTGGCCGGTCCGCTCATCCGCTCCAGCTCCTCACGGTGCCGCTCCAGGTAGTGATGTACCTCGTCCGCCCACGGGTCCTGGAGCGATGTTTCCGCCCGGACCAGCGTGTCGTGGTCGAACCCCACGCGCGGCTCGTGGCCGTCGGCGTCGATCTCGACCCGCATGACCAGCCATCCTTCTTCCGGCTCCCCCTTGAGCGCCTCGTCCATCGCCTTGACGTGCATCCAGGGAAAATCTGGGGCCAGCGACTCCTGCCGTAGCACACCATCGGCTCCCCTGACGACTACCTCCGCGGGCGACTGGACCGCGCTCATAGACGCCTCATCAGCACTGTCGCCCAACTTGGCCCACCAAGTGACGATGCGCACCCAGCCCACGGGCGCGGACTCGCGGTAGGCCTCGGCGAAGCGCTGAAGGTGTAGCCGCGCTTGCTCATCCATCGCGAGAGTCCTCTCGGGTCGAAGCTGACGGCTGGCCGCGACGGTGTCGGAAGAGGCTGAGCAGACCGCGTCCGCCACGCGTCTCCTTACCGGGAAGATCCCCGCTTGCCCGCAGCCGCTCCACGAGCGCATCGACTTCGTCACGGTTCAGTTCCAGATAGTCATGCACCTGACGCCAGTACGGGTCGGTTGCCGAGCCCTCGACCTGACGCCGCGGCTCGTCCGTCACGAACTCGACCTGTCGGCCGCCATCTCGGTCTGCGACCAGCCTGAACTGGGTCCAATCGACGTCAGACGTCATCTGCGAAATCGCGCGGTAGGCGTCGTAGTCGTCAAACCCGGTGTAGTACTCAGCGACGACATCACCGTCTTTCCAGCACAGGACCCGGTTGAGGTAGATGTCGCTCTCGGCAGGTGAGCCGTCATCATTCTGAAGTCGGCCGACCCACACCACCGCGCGGATCCACAGCGGGTGCTCGGAGGTGACGAGGGAGACGATCACCTCCACCTGCCGGTCCACCGATGCTGGGTCGCTCATGTGAACATGCTCTCGTGGTCTCTGATCATGTACCCGGGCGGAAGTAGCTGAGCACCCCTCGGCCCCGCTTCTTCTCCCCACCGGGCAGGTCGCCGCTGCTTCGCAGCCGCTCCACAAGAGCATCGACCTGCTCACGGTTCAGTTCCAGATAGTCGTGGACCTGGCGCCAGTAGGGGTCAGTCCCTGCGCCCTCAAGGTTTCGCGGCGGCTCGTCGGTCACAAGGTCGATCTGGTGCTTGCCGTCGCGGTCAGCCACAATCCGGCACTGGGCCCAGTCCACGTCATGCGTCAGCGCATCGATACGCCGATAGATCGGAGACATCGTGCGCATCACGGTGTAGTAGTCGGCGACCACCTCGCCACCTGTGTACGACAAGACTCGATTGAGCCGGATGTTGGTGTCGGTGGGGCGCGCCCTCGTAGTCCAGACGGCCGATCCAGAGCACGACTCTGATCCAGTTCGGAAACGACTCAGCGAAGGCATCGACGATGTCGCCAACGGCCGTCTCGAGCTCGCTTGAAGACATCGTCTCTCCTCTTTGCTGATGGACCGACATACTCTGCACGCATGAGGGCGTCCAACTAGCGTTTTGCGCTGTGTCGCTGTCAGACCCCCCCGGCGCTCGCCGTCAGGTGCCTGGTCGAAAATAGCTGAGCACCCCTCGGCCCGACTTCTTCTTCTCTCCTGGTAGGTCGCCACTGTCCCGCAGCCGATCCACAAGCGCATCGACCTCCTCCCGGTTCAGTTCGAGGTAGTCGTCGACCTGGTGCCAGTACGGGTCGGTTGCTGAGCCTTCGACCTGACGCCGCGGCTCGTTCGTCACGAACTCGACCTGTCGGCCGCCATCTCGATCTGCGACCAGCCTGAACTGGGTCCAATCGACGTCAGAAGTCATCTGCGAAATAGCGAGATAGGCGTCGTAGTCGTCGACGCCGGCGTAGTACTTCGGAACGACCTCCCCGTCCTCCCAGCACAAAACGCGATTGAGGTAAATGTCACCTTCAGCTGGCGTCCCAGCGCTGTCCTGCAGCCGCCCCACCCACGCCACCGCTCGAATCCACTGCGAGTGTTCGGCAGTTAGGACTGCAACAATGTGCTCAACGTGTTCATCAATCAGCATGTCCTGGCTCATAGTGCTTCCTTACTTGTTGACGAACGGCCCGAAGCGCCGGAGCCGGCCATCGACAAACGCAGTGACTCGAAACTCGGACGGTCTCCAATCGCTGGCGTCGGGGTAGATCGGTCGGATGTCGATGTTGACACTCTTGCCGTGCTTCAGGGCGTCCCGCAATTCTCGCTCCATCTTCGCGTAGGCGCCCTGGTTGAGGTTCGCCAGCCCGTCGTCGATCGGCTTGCCGTTGCCGGGCAGGACGTTGAGCCGGTTGGTCGGGCCACCGAGGGAGTCGGCGATGAGGTGGAAGCCCACATCGGAGTCGCGTGATCCCGGGCCCTTCCCGATGTCGGTCTGCAGCTTGGGGTCGTTACGGCCGACAGGGTTGAGCTTGAGCTCCCCACCGACCTCGATCGGCCTGCCCTCGACATCGGTGCGCCAGGACATCCCGTCGTACTCGTAGCGCACGTTGGGGTGGGCGTTGTTGGCCGCCCGGTTGAAGTCGTCCATCGAGTCGAACCGGAAGACGCCGGGCTCGACGTTGTCGGCCTTGGCGAGCAGCTGCACCGACTCATCCATCTGGTTCAGCGGCACGTTGTCGAGGTTCTTGAGGACGGCCTCTGCCGCCTCGCCCGTCAGGACCTTCCGCCCCCACTTGGCACCGGTGGCTGCCTGCCCACCGAGCGGGACCAGTGCCACCATCGACAGCGATCCGTCGACGACATTGCCCTCGGCGTAGTACCAGGCGCCATTCGCGAGGTCGGCGAGTTCGCCGATCCCGGGGATCAGGCCAAGGGCGTCCAGGACAATGTGCCCGGCCGAGGACCACCACGGGTCGTCCTCGCCGCGCGACTCCACCTCCTGCTTGAAGGCCTCGCTCGCCCAGTAGGCGTCGTCGGCGACCTCGGCCGAGTAGACCGATCCCCCCTCGTAGGGGGTGGCGGCGGCCAGGATCATCTGGCCTGCGGCCTCACCGTCGTCGACGGGCCACCTCCGCTGCGAGATGAGGTAGTCCATGAAGACACTCACCTCGTGGTCCTCGCCGTCGACCTCCACCGTCGTCGTGCCCGACTCCTCGAAGATCCGCATCCCCGCCTCGGGATCCTTCGCGACAGCCTCTAGCACCAGTGCCATCGGGTCGTAGGCCTGCGTGCCGTCCGGGAGCGTGGCTCCGGCATACATGCCCCCGGGCCCGGGGTGGGAGCTCAGGTTCCACATCCCCTTATAGCCCTCGTCCCCGGTCTCGTAGTCGTAGAGCGCCTGGGTGAGGTCGACGGTGAAGTCGGTCGACCACCGGCCACGCGAGACCACGGCCGCCAGCCGCGAGGCCTGGCCGGGCGGCTCGGTCGTCGTGATGCCGTCGATCCACTGCTGGCTCCACCCCTCCGGCGGGGCCACGTCGCCGGTGCCGCGCGAGGCCAGACCCATGGTCTGCCCGAGCCCGTCGAGCAAGGCGTCGTAGTCCTGCCGCCAGGCCTCCAGCTTCTCCTGGTAGTCCGGGTCGTAGCCGCCGGGCTGCGGCGGCATCCCCGCGCCGGCGATGGTGTTGGACAGGTCCTCCAGGTCGACCCGCTCGGCCAGGGCCTGCGCGAAGTAGGGGTCGTTCTGGCCCTCCGCGAGCAGGTCGAGGATCTCCTGCGGGATGTCCCCGCCCTCCTCGAGGTAGTCGGCGACCTTCTTCGCGTCGGCCTCCACCTGGGCCTGGCTCTTGGTGGAGACGTCGTCCTCGTCGAACTGGGCATACATCTGCACGCCCGGGGTCGAGGCCTCGATCTGCTGCGCCATCGCCAGTCGCCGGTGTAGGCCGCGCACCTCATCGTCGGCCCAGCTGAGCACGTCGTCGACCCGGGAGAGCGAGCCGGTCCCGAGCATGACCCCGCTGAGGTTGCCGGACACCGTGCTCCGGTCGAGCGGCAGGTCGGAGCGCACCTTCTCCACGCCCGCGACGAGGTCGGTGAAGCCCGGGATGTGGATCGAGCAGGTCGCCATCAGCGCAACCCCGCCATCTTCTGCCACCGGGTCTGCCAGGCGGTCGACTCCACCCGCTCGGGCTGGCCCGCGATCGCGTCGTCGAAGTCCTGGATGGCGTCGTCACGCACCCGCCCCAGGGTCCGCTTGTGCTCCGCCAGCGCCGCGCCGAAGTCGTCGGCCGTCGTGCTCACCCAGCACCCCGACGACATGGCCCGGTCGGCCTTGTCGAGGGCCTCCTTGATGTCACCCGCCGGGTCGACCGACCGGTTCCGCGCCTGCTCCAGCGCCGTCCGGTACGGGTTGGGCACCATCGTGACCTCGTCGTCGCCCGCCATCGCGCTCCCCCCTCGTCCTGGTATGCCCGCCCGCTCAGTGCTGCGGGCGCTCGCCGTGCTCGGCGACCCACGTCGCCAGGTAGTTCTGGAACCGCCCCATCGACTCCTCGTCCTCGATGCCGAGGCTGCGCTTGGGCTGGCCGTAGCCGAAGGTGGTGCGGAACGCCCCGTCGGCGTCCACCTCGAGGTCGAGCACGCTCCACCGATCCCCGGAGGAGCCCATGCCCTCGTGCAGCTCGACGACCAGGTCGTAGAGCGGCTCGTCGAAGTCGAGCTGCCCGATCCCCCAGCGGTCCTGCAGGTCGACCACCGCCAGGGTCAGGTAGTTGAGGTTGACCTGGCCGTCGACCCGGGTCGCCTCCCAGTTGCCCACGAGCCGGGCCCACCCGGCCGGCGCGATCTCGACGAAGCGCTGCGCGACCGCGCGCACCGCCTCCTGCTGCTCACTCGGCTCCACGACCGCTCCTCTCGCTGTCGACTGGTCGTGGCCACAGACTAACCACCTCTGACCCCGACCCCGCACCACGCGGTACGGTCGGCGCTACCCACGACGAGGCATACCAGGAGGTCACGATGGACGTGCTCTGGGGAATCGGCGGCATGGCGGCGCTCATCGCGCTCGCGCTGCTGCTCTCGACCAACCGCCGGGCCGTGCGCTGGCGCACCGTGCTCGCGGCCCTGGGCATCCAGGTGCTCTTCGGGATCCTCGTCCTCTACTGGTCCTGGGGGCAGCGGGCGCTGGAGCAGGTCTCGCAGGGCGTGCAGGCGGTCATCAACTCCTCCAACGCCGGCATCCAGTTCGTCTTCGGGCCGGTGCTGCCGCAGGGGGAGGACGCCGGGGTCGTCTTCGCCTTCCAGGTGCTGCCGGTCATCATCTTCTTCGCCTCACTGACGGCGGTGCTCTACCACTTCAAGATCCTGCAGTTCGTCGTGGAGAAGCTCGGCGCAGCCCTGGGCGCGGCGCTCGGGACACGCAAGGCCGAGTCGGTCAACGCCGCCGCCAACATCTTCGTCGGCCAGACCGAGGCACCGCTGGTCATCCGCCCCTACCTCAAGGGGCTCACCCGATCGGGCCTGTTCGCCGTCATGGTCGGCGGGTTGTCCACGGTCGCGGGCTCGGTCCTCGTGGGCTACTCGCTGCTCGGCGCGCCGCTGGAATACCTCATCGCAGCGTCCTTCATGGCGGCCCCGGGGGCGCTGATGATGGCGAAGCTCGTCCTGCCGGAGGAGATCCCGGAGGCGGCTGAGCGGCAGGACCGGCTGGTGAGCGACGAGCCGGCGGACCCCGAGGGCGACAAGGACGGCGACGGCATACCGAACGACGAGGACGACCTGGAGGGGATGGAGTACCGCAACGTCATCGACGCCGCCGCCTCGGGCGCCGCAGACGGGCTCAAGCTCGCGCTCAACATCGGCGCGATGCTGCTCGCCTTCATCTCGCTCATCGCGCTGGTCAACCTGCTCATCGGCACGGTCGGCGGCTGGTTCGGCCAGCCGGACCTCACCTTCGAGCAGATACTCGGGTATGCCTTCGCCCCCTCATGACGGTCATCGGCGTGCCGTGGGGCGAGGCGACCACCGCCGGTAGCTTCGTCGGGCAGAAGGTCATCGTCAACGAGTTCGTCGCGTTCTCCAACTTCGCGCCGATCATCGACCAGCTCAGCCCCAAGACCGCGGCCATCGTGACCTTCGCGCTGACCGGCTTCGCCAACCTGGGATCACTCGGCATCCTGCTCGGCGGCCTCGGCTCGCTGGTCAAGGACCGGCGCCGCGAGATCGCCGAGCTCGGGATCCGCGCCATCCTCGCCGCGACGCTGGCCAACCTCATGAGCGCCGCGATCGCGGGCATCGTCATCGGGTAGCGCCCTCCGGTTGGCCCAGGCTCCCACCTGATCTGCCTCGCTGTCCTCCTTTCTTCCTCGTATGGTTGACCCATGGCGCTGAACATCAAGGATGCCGAGACGGACCGATTGGCTCGAGAGCTCGCCGACGCCACGGGCGAGTCCATCACCGTGGCCGCGAGGCGCGCGATCGAGGAGCGCCTGGCCCGGGTCACCGCTCTTGCCCGGGCCGAGAAGGGCACGGACGAGCTCGAGGGGATCATCGACAGAGGACGTCGGCGCCCCGTGATCGACGCGCGGACGCCGGAGGACATCGTCGGTTACGACGAGGCGGGGCTGCCCGGGTGACGATCGTTCTGGACACGTCGGCGGTCGCCGCCGTCATCTTCGGCGAGCCCGACGCCGAAACCCTCCTCCGAGTCATGCAGCGGGCCGCCGGGGACCTCCTGATGAGTGCCGCGACATCCGTCGAGGTCGGCATCGTCGTGGAGACCCGGCAAGGCCGGGAGGCGACCCAGGATCTAAGACTGCTGCTGGACCGGCTCGGGGTCGACATCGCACCGCTCGACGCTGCACAGGCGTCGATCGCCGTCGACGCCTGGCGCCGCTTCGGCAAGGGGCGCCACCCAGCATCCCTCAACCTGGGTGACTGCTTCGCCTACGCCGCCGCACAGCGCCGAGATGCCCCGCTGCTGTTCAAGGGGGGTGACTTCGCTCAGACGGACGTCAGGTCAGCGCTGTGAGCTGAAGCCTCCTAGGGTGAGCAGCATGCGAGCCATCACGATCCCCGAGCCCGGTGAGGCCGACGCCCTCGTCCCCGCCGACGTGCCCGCCCCTACCGCGAGCGCCGGCGAGGTCCTCGTCGACGTCGTCGCCGCGGGGGTGAACCGCGCCGACGTGCAGCAGCGCAAGGGGGCCTATCTCCCGCCGCCCGGTGCCTCCGAGCTCCCGGGCTCGAGGTCAGCGGCCGGATCAGAGCGCTCGGCGAGGGGACCGAGGACTCGGGGTGGTCGATCGGTGAGGAGGTGTGCGCGCTCCTCGCCGGCGGAGGGTATGCCGAGACCGTCGCCGTCCCGGTCGGCCAGCTGCTGCCCGTGCCCGACGGCATACCCGTGGCGGACGCCGCGGCGCTGCCCGAGGTGGCGTGCACCGTCTGGAGCAACCTGGTCATGGAGGCCGGGCTGGGCGAGGGCGAGACCGTGCTGCTCCACGGCGGCTCCAGCGGCATCGGCACCATGGCGATCCAGGTCGCCCGGGCGCTCGGTGCCCGGGTGGCGGTCACCGCCGGCTCGGCGGACAAGCTGGCCGCCTGTCGCGAGCTCGGGGCGGAGGTGCTCATCAACTACCGCGAGCAGGACTTCGTGGAGGAGCTGCGGGACGCGACCCGGGGCGGCGGCGCCGACGTCATCCTCGACGTGGTGGGCGCGAAGTACCTCACCGACAACGTCCGCGCGCTCGCGCACGACGGCAGACTGGTCGTCATCGGGCTCCTCGGCGGCCGCACCGGCGAGCTCGACCTCGGGTCCCTGCTGGTGAAGCGGGCGAAGGTCATGGCCACCTCGCTGCGGTCCCGGTCGCTCGACGACAAGGCCGAGATCGTGCGGCAGATCCGCCAGCACGTCTGGCCCTGGATCGAGGCCGGGCGGGTGCGGCCCCTGATCCAGTCCCGCCACCCGCTGGAGGACGCCGCCGCCGCGCACCGCGAGATGGAGGCCAGCGAGCACATCGGCAAGATCCTGCTCACCGTCGCGCCGTGAGCGTGGCATCGAGCACACCCAGGGCCTATGGTGCTCGGGCGGCGGAGTACGCCGCCTTCGTCGACGGTCTCGACCTCAGTGCGGATCTCCTTCGAGGTGGGTGGCACCGACGACCTCGCCCCCGATGCCCGGTACGACGGCATCCTGGCGTGGTACTCCCTCATCCACCTCACCCCGGGCGCCGTCGGACCTGCCCTGGCTCAGGTGCGGAGGGCGCTCCGCCCCGGCGGCAGCCTCCTGCGTCATGAGATGAGCGGGCCCAAACTCCACGTCCTCCTCGAGCACGCCACCCGCCTTCTCAAGAAGGCAGAAATGATCGAACTGACCCGAGCATGGGCTCGGCGTCACCTGCCGCCCCCTCGTACAGGGAGGTAGAGAGTTCATTCGAGACCTTGAAAAAGGACTGGGAATCGGCCAACCCAACGAAGAACTTTGCCGACATCTCGCGTGCAGATCTCGGTATCACCCAGTCAGAATCGGGATCTCCCACGTTTGGCCCTGTTGGTCCATCTGTACTGCGTCAACTTGAGCCCCAACTCGCAGCGCCGACAGAGAACTTGGTCAGCGAAGGGCCTGGCCAAGGCGGCTCCGAACTCGGCCCTAGCGTATCGGCTGGATGGAATTACCTTGGATTCTACGTGCAGTTCAACCGATGTGAGCAAGGTGGCCGCTACCATTGCTGCTTCAGTTTGGCTGAGTGACAATGCTCGATGCCCTACCAATAGGCCGTATCTGCGACTGTACCCGAATTAAACTTGGTACAGTCATTGCAGGGAATAAGAGTGACAACTGTCGACGGAGGAACTGGAGATGTCCAACTGGACCGTTGGAGTGCTGGCGGCAGTAGCGTTCACTGCTGGTGCTGCTGGGTACTACTGGACAGACCACCTGGCGCCAGGACCCATAAGGATCGTGCTGCGGACTCTTTTCGTGACGTTGCTCGCGACTCCCGGCATCATCCTGAGCGTCGCCATGCTGAGACGACGTTCTCGCTGACGTGCTTGTCCCAGGACAGGCGACTCACTCGACCATGAGGTACTCCACCTCGGGGTCGAGCTCGGCCACCTCCTCGGGCGTCATGAGCGGGCCGAACTCGACGTCCTCCTCGAGGAAGAGCTTGAAGCCGCCGTGCACGTGCCCCGGGGTGGACTCGTTGACCAGGTCGTAGGTGGAGACCTTGTCCTGCGGGTGCCCGATGCCGTCCACCGACTTGATCGCCGCGACACCGTCGTGCTCGGTCAGCGCCGCCTCGTCCTGCACGACGCTCGCGTGGACCTGGTGGTAGACCATCGCCTTCTCCGGCAGGTCGTGCTCCTCCACCAGCCCGGCGAGGTATGCCGCGACCTCGTCCAGCTCTGCCCCGGTCGTGCTGCCGTAGACCTCGCCGGGGACCTGCCCGGGCGACACCGCCCACTCCGGGTCGAGGGCCACCCCCACGTCCGGCTCGACCAGCCACTCCTCGAAGTCGCGCACCTCGTCCGGGAAGGGGACCGCGCCGGTCTGGATGTTGAGCAGCAGCATCGCGTCGTGCCTGCGGGCGAGGTCGAGGTGGTCCTCGATCATCTGGTCGGTGACCTGGGTGCGGAAGCTGCCGTCCTCACCCGGCACCGGGTGCGCGATCGAGACGACGAGCTCCAGCACCGGGAGCATCTCACGGTCGCCGGCGAAACCGGCGAGCTCGGTCTCGATCTCCGCGGCCCGCTCGTCGGGGTCCCCGATGCCGAGCCGGCCCATCGCCGGGGAGTCCGGATGACCGACATACCCCACGAGGCGGAAGTCGGGGAAGATCTCCCGGCCACCGCGCGGGAGCTCAGCAGGCTCCTCGGTCGTCGGCGCAGCCTCCTGCTGTCCCTCCTCGCCGTCGCCGCCCTCTCCCCCGTCGGGCGCCTCCCCGTCGTCGGGCTCGGGCGCCGCCGAGGTGGCACCTGCCTGCGTGCCAGCCGCGTCCTCCGGGGCGCCTCCGCCGTCTCCGCCGGCGCAGCCCCCCAGCGTCAACACGCCGGCCAGCGCGAGGATTGTCCGAGGTCGCCGCATACCCCCACTGTGACAGCCGTGCCCTAGCGCGGCAGGTCGAGCAGCCGCCCCGGGCGTGGCGCGTCCGCGGCCCGGGCCAGCACGTCCAGGATGCCTCGGGTGTCCCGGTCGGCCGGACCGAGCTCGGCCCGGCTGGTCCACCGGGCCTTGCGCGCCTCGGTCGCGAGCGCCAGGTCCGGCCGCTGGTCCAGACGCACCCGGAAGACGACGTCCACCCCCTGCTCCACCGGGTCGACCCGCACCGTGACCGGGTCACCGGGGTCGACGTCGAGCCCGACCTCCTCGGCGACCTCCCGTCGCACCGCGTCCGCCGGATCCTCGGCGCGGCCGAGCAGCCCGCCCGGCAGGCTCCAGCCGCGCCGGTGCGGCTGCCACAGCACGAGGAACTCGCCATCGTGCTCGAGGACGCACACAGCGCCGACCGTGTAGCTCGGGGCGACGGTGCGGACCACGGCCCGCTTCACCGGCCCCGGCGTCACCCGGAAGCCGAGTAGCGCTGCGGTGCTCGCCTTGCGGCGCAGCGTGATCAGGTCCATGCGGTCAGCCAACCACAGCCGCCGCGGCCGCTCGACCGGCCGCGCGCCCGGTGAAGAGGCACCCGCCCAGGAAGGTGCCCTCCAGCGACCGGTAGCCGTGCACCCCGCCGCCGCCGAAGCCGGCGACCTCGCCGGCGGCATACAGGCCGGGGACCGGGTCGCCGCGGTCGTCGAGCGCGCGGGAGTCGAGGTCGGTCTGCACCCCGCCGAGGGTCTTGCGGGTCAGGACGCGCAGCCGCACGGCGACCAGCGGCCCGTGCCTCGGGTCCAGCAAGCGGTGCGGTGCGGCGGTACGGATGAGCTTGTCGCCCAGCGAGGCCCGTGCCGCACGCACCAGCGCCACCTGCACGTCCTTGCCGTAGCCGTTGGCGAGCTCGCGGTCGCGCGCCTCGACCAGCGCCCGGACGTCCGCCGGGTCGAGCAGGTCCTCACCGGTCAGCGCGTTCATGCGCGCGACGAGCTCCTCCACGGTGCTCGCCTCGACGACGTCGGCGCCGTGGTCGACGAAGGCCTGCACCGGCGCCGGCACGTCGGTCGTCACCCTCCCCAGCACCTGCCGTACCGAGCGCCCGGTGAGGTCGGGGTTCTGCTCCGACCCGGAGAGCGCATACTCCTTGCCGAGCACGGTCCGGCTCGCCACGAACCAGCTGTGGTCGTGGTCCGGTGCCGTCCTGCGCAGGTGCGCGAGGGTGCCGAGGGTGTCGAAACCGGGCAGGTAGGGCGCCGGGAGCCGCCGGCCGGTCGCGTCCAGCCACAGGCTGCTCGGGCCCGGCAGGATCCGGATGCCGTGCCCGGGCCACACCGGCGAGTGGTTGGGTATGCCCTCGACGTAGTGCCACATCCGGTCCCGGTTGACCAGCCGCGCACTAGCCCCCTCGAGCGGGTCGAGCATCGAGCCGTCGACGTAGGCCGGGACACCGGTCACCACCTCCCGCGGCGCCGGCCCGAGCCGCTCCGGCCAGAACCGCCTGACCAGGTCGTGGTTCGCCCCGATCCCGCCGGAGGTGACCACGACCGCGCCCGCCACGAGCTCCGCCTCGCCGACGACCTCGCGGGAGGAGGGCCTACCCCGCTCCACCGGGTCCTCCGCGAGCACGTCGCAGCGCACCCCGGTCACCGCCCCGTCGGTGGTGACCAGCCCGGTCACCCGGTGACGTCCGCGCAGCCGGACCAGCCCGGCCGCGACCCCGTCCCGCACGACCCGCTCGAACGGCTCGACCAGCCCCGGCCCGGTGCCCCACGTCAGGTGGAAGCGCGGCACGGAGTTGCCGTGACCGGTGGCGGTGCCGTCGCCCCGCTCGGCCCAGCCGACGACCGGGAAGAGGCGCACGCCCCGCTCCCGCAGCCAGGCGCGTTTCTCCCCCGCCGCCCACTCGACGTAGGCCCGGGCCCAGCGCCGCCCCCAGTCGTCCTCGCCGGGGTCGTCGACGTCACCGAGCCGGTCCCACCCCGCGCTGCCGCACCAGTCCTGCCAGGCGAGCTCGACCGAGTCGTGGATGCGCATCCGCCGCTGCTCCGGGCTGTCCACGAGGAAGAGCCCGCCGAAGCTCCACCACGCCTGCCCGCCGAGGTGCGCGGTGGACTCCTGGTCGACCAGGACCACCCGGCGCCCGCGGGCGACCAGCTCGGCGGTGGCGACCAGCCCTGCCAGCCCCGCCCCGACCACGACCACGTCCGCGTGCTCTGCCATGCCCGCCGACGTTACCCCGCACGGCTGCGCGTGGGGTGCTCGTTAGGCTCGACGCCGATGGGCAACCGTGAGCGCATCGCGACAGTCACCACGGGGCTGCGACGCACCGGCGTCGTGGTCCTGCTGCTCGTGCTCGCCTTCACCGGTGGCATCGTGGCGACGCAGCTGTGGCCGGTGCACACGCAGACGCGCTACTTCGCCGCGGACATCTCGGTGGAGCCGCGGCTGGACTCGACGGTGCGACTGCCGACGGTGGTGGGCGACATGGAGGTGTCCTTCGCCCGCGCCGTGCTGCCGGCGCCCGGGCTGGAGGGTCAGGTCCAGGTCCGCGACGAGGTCACCGACCTGCTCCGGCAGGGCCAGCTGCGCACCTCCGACCTCGAGCCCAGCCCGGAGGAGCTGCGGGAGGCGATCGACGCCGGTGTCGCCCAGCTCGCCTGGAAGTTCGCGGCCGGGGCGCTCGCGACCACGGTCCTGGTCATGCTCGCATATGCCTCGGCCCACCCGACCCGCGACCGCTACCTGCACGCGGTGGTCGCCTCAGGCGTCGCGACGGTGCTGGCGATGCTCGTGCCGGGAGGCGCGGCGTACCTGACCTATCGGACCGACCGGGTGACCGAGTTCCGCACCACCAGCCTGCTCTCGCTCGTCGAGCAGAACACTGACATCCTCGCCGGGCTCGACCGCAAGGCCGACCAGGGCGCGGTCTACGTCACCAACCTGCTCGCGCTCTCCTCCGCGATGCGGGAGGAGTTCAGCCCGGACGCGGTCGAGGCGCCCGCTGCGGCGCGCTTCCTGCTCGTGAGCGACATCCACGGGATGAACCAATACCCCCTCATGCGCGAGATCGTGCAGACCCAGGACATCGACGCCGTCATCGACGCCGGGGACCTGCTCAACTTCGGGCGGGCCGACGAGGGCGACCTCACCGGGATCTACGAGGGCATCGAGAGCCTCGGCGTGCCCTACCTCTACGTCCGCGGCAATCATGACGGCGCCTTCGCCCGCGACGAGGGCGTGCTCGAACGGATGGCGCAGGTCCCCAACGTCGTGCTCCTCGAGCCAAGCGAGGGCGACCTGCAGCAGGCCACGGTGCACGGCGTGACGATCACCGGCTTCAACGACAGCCGCTACTTCAACCAGCGCAGCGACGACTACGGGGCCGACCAGAGCGCCCTCGCCGAGCGCTTCCGGGAGGCGACCGACGGGCTGGCGCCGAGCGACGTCGTGCTGACCCACCAGCCGTATGCCGCCGACCGGGTCGGGGCCGGCGCCGTGGTGATCAACGGGCACATGCACCGGCGCGACCTCACCGGGCAGCACCTGGAGGTGGGGTCGTTCACCGGTGGCGGGCTGGTCAACCAGTTCCGGCTGCCGCCGCTGACCGAGGAGGCGCAGGAAGCGGCCGAGGAGGACCCGGAAACCGCCGGCGAGCTCCTGGGCAACCCCTACAGCTTCGACATCCTCACCTTCGGCGAGGACTGCGCGATCAGCAGCCTGACCCGCTACAGCTACCGCAACCTGGTGTCCGGGCGCCCGCAGTTCGACGACGTCAGCCTCATCAACGGGCGGACGATCCAGCCGCAGCCGCCCGAGGGCCGCACCTGCTCGCCCGACCTGGGCGTCGAGGTGCAGCCGGTGGAGCAGATCATCGGCGAGTCCGAGGCCGACCCGACCACCGTCGAGGTCACCCCGCCGGACGACGCCGTCGTCACCACCCTTCCGCCCGCGGACCTGCCGGAGATCGAGGACGGCGCCGGCGTCACCCAGTCCCCCTGACCTCCGTTCGCCGCAGGGGCGCCGTCCGGACGGAGGGCCCGGAACTGACGCACCACAGGACCTCTGAGCACGCTTGTGCGTCTCCTCGTGCAGGACCTTGCGTCACGCGCGTCGCTCGAGCGACGTTGGTGTCACCAGCTTGTGCTCCAGGGTGGTTTCCAGAGGGGGTCGTGAGGCGGGCGGAGTCCTGCGTGGACGGGTCGCGGCCCGGCACGTGGACGGTCAGCGGAGGGACCAGGTGTGGCGGACGGCATACCGCGGGGTGCCGCCCGGGCCCTGGCCCAGCTCGGAGCGGACCAGGCATACCTCGTCCGCGACCCACGACGAGGTATGCAGCGTGTCCAGCGCCTGCACGAGGTGGCCGGCGGCGCGGGGTCGCCCGACCGACCGAGCGAGGGTGACGTGCGGGGCGAACCGCGTGCCCTCGACCGTGGCACCCGCCCGGCTGGCGAGCGCGCGCAGGCTCTGCGCCCAGCTCTGCAGCGAGCCCGGGTCGGCCTGCTCCACCGCCGCCCAGAGGACCCGCGCCTGCGCCGGGTCGGGGAAGGCACCGGCGCCGCGCAGGGTCAGCCGCACCGGCAAGGCGCGGGCCGCCCACTCCTCACCGGCCTCGACGAGGGCCTCCTCACGCCACTCCTCCAGCTCGGGGAGGAAGGCGAGCGTGAGGTGCCGGTGCTCCGGCCGGGTCCAGCGCCAGTGGCCGCGAGGCGCCAGGGCGTCCTGGCGCGGCTCGAGCAGGGCGTCGAGCTCGCGGGCGACGGGGGCGGGAGGCAGCAGGGCGATGAAGGCACGCACCCGTCCATGGTGTCAGCCCGGCGCGGACGCCGGGTCTGTCCGGTCGGGTCGCGGCGCGGACGCGCGGGGTGTCCGGCCAAGCCGACCCGCGCGTGTGACACGCTGGCGGGGTGAGCGAGCCAGCAGCGCGCAGCAGTGACCGCACCGTCGTCGCGATCGCCTGGGCCGTGGCCGCCGTGGTCATCGCGCTGGTCGTCGCCTTCATCGCCTGGCTGGCGCTCGGTGACCGCGAGGACGCGTCCGGTCCGGCCGGAGCGACCGCCACGCAGAGCGCGGTCCCCGAGGGCGGAGCGGACGGCGAGAGCGCAGCCGGGGACGAGGACGGCACCGCAGGGGAGGGCACCGAGAGCGGCGGGGCCACCGGCGAGGCCGACCGCAACGCCACCCAGGACGGCGACGCGAGCTCGGAAGGGGGGGCAGGCGCTGGGGCGGCCGACCCCGGCGCCACCCAGCAGAGCCCCTCGCCGGAGGTCGAGCAGCTGCTGCTGGACCTGCAGCGCCGCGATCCGGACGACCCGATGGCGGTCGGTGACGTCGATGCCCCCGTCGTGATGATCGAGTACGCCGACTACCGCTGCCCCTACTGCGCCCGCTTCCACCTCGAGATCCGGCCCGAGCTGCTGCCGCTGGTCGAGGACGGCACGCTGCGCATCGAGTTCCGTGACTTCGTCATCTTCGAGGAGACCTCGCGGCTCGCCGCGGTCGCCGCCCGGGCCGCCGCGGAGCAGGATCGGCGCGAGGAGTTCCAGGAGGCGGTCTTCGCGTTGTCGACCGAGGGCCACGGCGAGTACGGCCGCGAGGAGCTCGTCGCGATCGCCGAGGAGGTGGGCGTCGCCGACCTGGAGCAGTTCGAGGCCGACCTGGACGACGAGGAGCTGCTGGCCGCTGTCGAGGCGGACTCGGCGGAGGCCCGCTCCGTGGGCGTGTCCTCGACCCCGACCTTCCTCATCAACACTCAGGTCCTGCAGGGCGCCTACCCGGCCGAGCGGATGCTCGAGATCATCGAGCAGGAGCAGCAGGCCGCTCTGCAGCGCTGAGGGTCTCTCCCGCCGCTCGTCGGCGGCGGCGCACCAGCCGGTGCCCGGTGACCACACCTGCGAGGGCCACCAGGGCCACGAGCCCGGCGAGCAGCGGGTGACCGCTGACCGCCGCCCCGATCACGGCGGCCCACACCGCGAAGCCGATCGTCGCGTAGATCGCCGCCCAGGCCAGGGCGCCCGGCAGCTGCGCCAGGGTGAACCGTGCCCAGGGCATACGGATCGTGCCCGCACCTGCGAGCACCAGTGTCTGCAGCCCGACGGTGAGGTAGCACAGGGAGACCGCCACCAGGCCCCAGCGCTGCACCACCGCCCGCCCGCGACCCACGGCCTCGCCGTCCAGCCACCGGTGCACCGACGCCGCCGTGCCACCGCGCGGACGGGTGTGCCGCAGCGCCTGCTCGGTCACGAGCCGCGCGAGCGCATACGTCACCTGACCACGCAGCAGGGCCACGAGGAAGAGAAAGGCCAGGGCACCGACGAAGGGGTAGGACTCGAGGTCGGGCATGCTCAGCCGCCGACCCCCGCCGCCGAGTGCAACGGGGTCCGCGCCGCGGCCAGGTCGGCGAAGACCGCCTCGTTCGCCGCGAAGCTCTGCACCGCAGCCTCGAGGACCGCCTCCCGCTGCACCGCGGTCAGAGGGATCTGGTCCAGCCGGGCGCGGTAGCCGTCCTTGTAGACCTTGGGCTTGTCGATCCCGGCGAAGGAGTAGAACGTCAGCCCGTCGGTCGGCACCCCGTAGTGGCGGTGCACCAGCCGTGCCACGATCTGCCCGCCCGAGAGGTCACCGAGGTAACGCACGTAGTGGTTGGCCAGGACCATCTCCGGGGTATGCCGGTCCCGCAGGGTGGTCGCGTAGGCGGAGGTCGCGACGCAGATCGGCAGTCGCCCGTCGGCCAGGCGCACCTCGTGGTCCGGGCCGACCAGGACCTCCAGGTCGTGGCGCAGGGCGGGCACGCGGTCGAGACGACGGTCGGCCACGGGCGCCAGCAGCGGGTGGCCGGCGTAGTGGGTGTGCAGCACGTCCTCCAGCGCCCGGTAGATCAGCAGGTGCTGGGTCGCGAGCGCGGTGAAGGCCGCCGCGCAGGCGCGGCCCTCGACCAGGTCCGTGACGAAGGCCGAGCGCTCGGCAGCGGAGTGCGCCGTCGCGGTGGCGTCGCGCAGGGCTTCGGACAAGGGTGCGGTCACGGCAGCTCACCTCGTGGTCGGCATGGCTTAGGTCACCCTTACCTTAACCGCCCGAGCGGCCTGGCGGAAGACGCCTCCCGGCCCCGAGCAGCGGGAGGGCATACCGTCTGGGCATGAGGATCGTCGTCGCCCTCGGCGGGAACGCGCTGCTCGAGCGCGGGCAGGTGCCCGACGCCGCGGCGCAGGTCGCCAACATCCGGCGGGCGATGGCGGCGCTGGCGCCGCTCACCGACGACCACCAGGTCGTCATCACGCACGGCAACGGCCCGCAGGTCGGCATCCTGGCGATGGAGAGCGCGGACGACGCGCGGTTGAGCCAGCCCTACCCGTTCGACGCGCTCGGGGCGATGACGCAGGGGCTCATCGGCTACTGGATCCTGCAGGCGATCGGCAACGAGCGGCCCTACCGGCAGTTCGCCGCCGTCCTCAACCAGACCCTCGTCGACGCCGACGACCCGGCCTTCTCCGACCCGACGAAGTTCGTCGGGGAGGTCTACGACGAGGCGACGGCGCATGAGCTGGCCGGGAAGCACGGATGGCAGGTGAAGGCTGACGGCGAGCACTGGCGCCGCGTCGTCCCCTCGCCCCGGCCGCGCGAGATCATCGAGACCAGGCTCATCGACCACCTGCTCGACGAGTCGGTCATCGTCGTCTGCGCCGGCGGTGGCGGCGTGCCCGTCGTGCGGACGGGCACCGGCGACCTGCGCGGGGTCGAGGCGGTCATCGACAAGGACCTGTCCGCCGCGCTGCTGGCGCACCGGCTCGGCGCGGACCGGCTGCTCGTGCTCACCGACGTACCGGCCGTGATGCAGGGCTTCGGCACGGACGACGCGCGGGAGATCCGACGCACCACCCCCGAGCAGCTGCGGGCGCTCGACCTCCCGGCCGGGTCGATGGGTCCCAAGGTCGAGGCGGTATGCCGCTTCGTCGAGGTCGGCGGCGCCGGCGCGGCAGCCTCGATCGGCAGCCTGGAGGAGGTCGCCGCGCTCGTCGAGGGCTCCGCCGGGACCTACGTCAGCGCGCAGGAGTGAGGCGGGGCGATCCGACCTGAGGACACGCCCGTCGTCACCGGCTCAGGTACGCACGTGCATGGCTGAGCCGTCTCCGGCCGGCGCGTCGGCCGGATGACCGGGGGTCGGGTTCAGCGCCTGGTCGCAGCGGCGCCGATGAGCGCGACCATGAGCAGGCCGGCCAGGACGGCCGCCGCAGGAGCGGCCACGGGCGCCCATACCAGGCCGAGCGCGAGCCCGAGCCCGCCCACGACCGACACGGCCCCACCGAGGCCGGTGAAGAAGGGCACGCCGAAGGCACGGGCGAACGGGATGAAGTGCAGGCCGACACCGAGGGCGATGAGCGCCGGGCCGAGCTCGGGGACGTCTGCGGCGCGCAGCACGGCGCTGCCGGCGACGAAGAACGCGAGCATCCCCAGCACGGAGAGGCCGTAGACCAGGCCGGCGCGACGGTGCGGAGCGGAGGTCTGACGGGCGCCGCCGCGGCGCACGAAGACGGCCCACGCAGCCCCGAGGAGCAGCACCACCCAGGCGACCAGCGCCGCGGTCGACCAGGCCTGCAGCAGCTCCCCGCGGTTGACGAGCACGAAGACCGTGCCACCGACCAGGCCGATCACCGACCCGATCATCGACCCCGGCGCCCGCACCGCCTCCGTGGACTCCCCCTGCTCGACCATGCCGCCGAAGCTACACCTCGCCCGCGAGCGCCCCGTCGAACCACGCCCCCAGCACCGGCGTCCACTCCCGGATCGCCACCTGCTCGACCAGCCCCAGCTGCTGGAACGGGTCCTCCCGCAGCAGCTCGGCCAGGTCGGCCGCGCTCTCGGCCCGCAGGATGAGCAGCGCGGCGTCGGGCGCCTCCTCGATCGTCGCGTAGGGACCGCTGAGCAGG